>JAGVYU010000058.1 GCA_018303105.1 Candidatus Woesearchaeota archaeon
AAGGGTCTTCCATGTTAGCGATCCTTGGTTAACTCATCAAAACGTGCTTTTCTCTTTTGACGTTCTTCCTCTTCTTTTCTCGCAGCTTCAGCAGCTCTTTTTGAAAAATCGAGGTGATCCCGAAGGCTATCGGAAGCGCTCGAAAACGCTGAAGCAGCCTGTTTTGCCATGCGCTTTCCAGCTACAGTCACTTTCGCTGGACTGAATGTGCTCTGCGCTGCTTCCCTGACTTCTTCACTTGGCGCGTATTTTGTGACCAACTCAACCAGGGATACATCAGTGATCTCTGCTTTTAAGAGTCCTTTGATGCTACTGTCTAAATCTCTTTCTACGGAGCTCCTGAACGAGAAGTTCCACACATAGCCAACGCCCTTTCCGAGATACATTCCGCCAACAAATGACATGATTTGTAAGGGAGTCATCGCTACGGATTTGATAGGCTGATCGCCCTTCTCTGTAAGTGCCCCCCACTCATGAAACCAGTCATAGGCTATCTCTACAACAGATGCGAGTATCAACTTGGATCTGAATCCTAAGTCATTGACTTTTTCGTCCCGCACAGCACTCGAGACAATCTGGGGAAGCTCCTTGACCCCCTGCCAGAACGTGCGCTTGGTTCGAATGAGTCCAATATCTCTAAGATATGAACGAGCAGTGTCCATATCGCGGGCATATTCCACCGAATCAGGCGTGTACGGAGCATGTTCGCCCTCGGCGAGCCCAACGCTGTTAGCTCGGAGGATACCCGTGAGGGCTTCGACAACACGAGTCTTGTAAGCCTCTCGATGCTCAGGATTATTCATGTATCTATGTGTTGCGTAATCAAGCATTCCAACTCCGAATCCAAATCCGGCGTGGAGCGTGCAGTTTGCTACGATGTCTTGTAAGCCCATGGCAATTCACCTTTTAGAGTTTTAACGATATATGCCTGAACATGCGGTTCAGCTCGCGCGAAGAGATGCTCTAAGCCGCGTTGGTTAGCAGTGAGCATTCTCTTATAATCAGTAGGATCAATGATTGACAATACCCAGTTTGTTACTTTGGCAACGGATGGATCTGGGTCTGCGGGCACTGCAAGAGCAGCAAATGCCCGCCATGCATCTTCTTTGAATTGCCGGCTGAGCCATCTTAGGGTCGCATCAAACTTCTCTTCATGGCCTTCAATCCCTCGCTTCGCTTCAGCAAGCATATGCAAGAGGATATTTCCATTGTATGAGACTTTTTTAAGCGTCCGCTGTCTTTCCAGCTTATTCATATCAGCCACACATACTCCTTGCTGCAAAAGCAACTGGTCTTCAGCCTGTATCATGCGCAGCTCAAGGAGATTAGGATCGTATACGACCAACTCATTCTTCGTGAGATACTTTATGACCTCTGCAGGATCTTGCAGATCAATAAATCTCACGTGCTCGCTGTCCGGGATTCTTGGCTGTGTAGCGCCGTTGTAGATGACATATGTTCTTCGCTCGCCTTGAGATCCCCCAAGTCTCCTCTGGATAATCTCCCGAATTTGGTCAAGCTCATCCGGGTGGTGGACATCAATCGTGTGCCTTCCCATGTCATCCTCACGGAAGATAGCAACGCCGTCAAACAGGCGGGTGCAGAAAGAAACAACATCATGCTCATAGTCGAGGCACTTCAAATTGTATCGTCGAATATCCCCCACAGATCGCACGAGATCTACCATTCTCTTGGGAATGATCGGCACAACCTTGCCCGCACTTTGTTGCTCTTCTTGGGCAGCAAGCTCAGCAAATCTGAGCAGGTATTCCTTTTCCGTGCCATACGAGCCGAGATCAGAGGGCACTTGCCCCGCTAGTGCACGCAACGCATTACTGTTTGCGATCAATAGTGAAGGAAGCTTCGTGAGCAGCTTATTGAGCCTCACGAGTTCATGGGTTTTAGCAACGAAATCTGATGGCGAATCGAGCGCTATCCTGATCTTTCTGATGCTGAGCAAATCTTCTATTGTTTCATACTTGGGGCATGAATCATCAAGCTCTCCATATAAGGAATCAATGCCTGTTGCGATTGTAATTGCCGGGAATGCATTCAGAAACACTCCGTCAAGGATTTGCCTGTCAAAAGAAAATTCTTCGTGGATAAGAGGAGCTGATCTTTGATCAGGCGACACGATGATCGCAAACCGATGCGCTGGCCCATTCTGCAAATAATTTGGCCCAAGCTCAGCTTCCATCTCGGGAGATTCGCCTCGTATATCCACTCTGAACTCCTTCAGCTTTGTTTCAAGACCCGTAATCACCTTTAAGGCGTGGTTGTACCAGGCGACTTGTGGGCCTTGGACTACATGAAGGTTTTGATTGATGATGCCCTCCGATTCAAGTGTTCTGCTCATGCTGCCTGACCGCCGTTTTTCATCGTTGTTGCTAGCTCAATGGCTGCATCCTTCTCAAGCAAGCGCTTTGCTTCCTCAATCCTTGCTGCTTCAACATACCTTTTCTCTGAATCAGCATACCTCTGAGCTTCTTGGAACAGGATATCGGGCGTAATCTTCTTATACAATGGAGTGATCAATTCAATTTTTGTTTCCCACGGTTGACTGATAAAGGCATCGGGGCTTTCGAGCCACTCTCTTGGCACATCGAAGTCCGCGGCACGAGCCAAGATATTGTCTTTGATGGCAGTCACTGATCGCCCGCTAATTGTTGGAATTTTAATCATTAGTTCATTCATAAATTGACCAAACTCGATCATCGTGGCATCTTTACGATCTGCAAAGCGCTCTGCCATGTATGCGGCAACATCCTCCGTTAGCGTCCAGGTTCCATCGGCCCGACGCAAATCCTGCGTCGCCATGGGAACGTATCCTGTACCCGGCTCAATATTCAATATACGTGCACCACGCAGTTTCTTTGATTGCATAAATAGCATATCCGCAAAATCTTCTGGTGTGGTGGGCCCTTCGATCAGGAGCCTGTACGCAAACCTGTTCCTCATTGCTGCGTCCAGCCCTGTCGGGTCATTTGAGGCGGCAAAATTGATCACATTCCCCCGTATAACAGTTTTTGCGCCGTCCAGATATTGCATCAAAATGTTGTTGATATCGTTGTCTCCCCCCTGAGCATCTCCTCTCCTCGTAGTAAGCAAATCAATGTCATCCATTACAACATAACAGAGCATCCGGGGATCATGCGCTGGCTCTAATTTTGCGAGCAATCTTGTACCTGTTTCACCATAATACTTGTTTTTGATTTCCTGATCGATGATAATGATGCGATACGGCAAGCCCAGCTGCTTCGCCAATTCGTCGAGCATCGTCATTCCCATCCTGAACATGGAGGTTTTCCCCGTTCCAGGTTTTCCATCGAACAGGATGCTCCAGGGCAAACCGCCATACTCGAGGAAGGGATTTCTTCCCTTTTCAAAGTCATAGAGCACGAACCGTTCAATAGAACGCGTGATTGATCTTTTCGCATTCCTGTTGCCAATAATCTCTTCCGGTTTAATCGGTTGGAATTCAATCGAGGATTGGCTGGACACTATTGCGGCCGATGTTGTGATGTCAAAACCCTCGACGGACAAATATTGATCCATGACATTCCATTGGACGCCCTGCAAATGGCTTTCTAGCTCCTTAGGATACGCGGCCGAATCCCGGTTCTTGAGCGCCAAGTCTTTATTGTGATTGAACACTTTAATAGCAAACCGCACGAAGCTTTCCGGATTCGCAAAGACCGGAGGTTCTCCCTCGTGATCTTTTGGATTCTCTATCTGTCTCTTGTGTTTTCCGAGAACATCGTAAATAGGAGCAAGAGCACGCTTCATGGCATATTCAGAATCATCTGTAAACGGAATGCTTTGTTTTGTCACGTCAGCCTGACTCTCGCCATCTTTTCCTTCAATCAGCCGTTCAAGGCGCGTGGCAATATACGCTGAGGAAACATACGTAGCAAATGTATTAATAAATGTTCTCACCTTCACAATAGTTGGACTATCAGGATCTGAAGAATCTTTTTGGACCTGCAAGAAATTGACTTTTCCCTCCAACAATTTTGTAAGCGCTCTGCTAATCTGGAGGCCTTCGCGCATCGCTTTGTATGTTGCCGCCTCCAGATCGTTCATGATATGCGGTTCTTCCTTGTCAAGCGACTTTATGAGATCGGTGAGACTGAGTCTTGATCCTCCGAGGCCATAACTTTCAGTGATTTTTTCTATCGGTTCCTGATACGGCTTGATCTGCTCCGGTCCGATGTCTATGGGTGCGTTTGCTGTCGTCAAAGAATATCACCCTTTGAGATTATTCCGTGAAGGGAAGCATTGGGATACACCGTTGTTGAAGAAGCCACTGCTGCCTGAACGAGCGTATGCGGCATGATCAAATGTACTCCTCTGGAAATAGTTGGAGAGAACACTCCCTTTGTTGTGATGCCATAGCGAACCTGCTGCCACCATGCCTTGAATCCAGTTTTGTGAATTTCCTGCATGCGAAACACCGTCTGAGTTTCACTTGACAGAACCGCTGCATCCGGCGGTTGCGCTTGGAGTAATGCGTCCAGTGGTTCGGGATTTGAAGTGAATCTTGTATGGAAAGGCCCAATATCGTATCTTGTTATCATGAGGAGGTTGACACCTTCAGTTGACTCTATGTACCCTGCGAGATTAGCTAGTTCGCATTCCGGCAACGTGACGAGCCCCTGCCTTATATGCTCAGCCATGTCTTCCTGCCAGGGCAGTGAATGCAGGGATCTCCTTGGAACCTCGAAATTCAAGACATACATGCGGGGTATATTTGCAACATCGTCTAATCTTGTGATTACCTGCTTCATGGACAAAGTGTACCTTTGCTCCATTGTCACACTGGGTTGATGCAGTGTTAATTCGGCCGGTATCTTTCCTTCTGTTAGGGCAACGATCCTCGCGCGATTGCGATATGCTTCAATGACATCCGTGGGAACAACCCCGCGGAAGATTGTGAACTGCGCATCCTCAACGAGTTGTTCCTCATTAGGCAATGTCTTAACGAGCTCCCCTGCCTCAGCTTTTCGCCTCCTCAGCAATGCGATATCCAGATTGAACAGCGGGTATCCGGATTCGGGCTTGATCTTGCATGGCAGCTGAACGTCAGAGTTGACTCCGGATGCTTCATATTCTTTCTGTTTGAGGAGCAGATCCAGTCCGCTTATGAGTTCTTCAACAAATTGATGCAGCATCGGATCTGGAAGGTTTTGCGAATCAAACTGGTCAACTCCCTTACTGAAATAAGAAAGGTATCTCTGAAGGAGATTGAGATGAATTCTCGCGTCACCAATGCTGAGACTCCTAGGACCTTCAGGAACCTTCAGAGATTCCGCTATACTCACACGTACGAGTTCGTCGCGCACCATCTTTCATCTATTGCGGTTCGGCGTAGCGTTCGGCCTGACTTCTGGCTGCCCTTTGCTCGATCTTGGCTTCGCGAGCTGCGCACTGAGCGGTGAGCTCTTTCCATCTTTGGATGTAGCCACGCATAGCCTCTTCGCTAATAACGTCTGTTTCGGTTCTGCTGAGTGTAGTATCTGCAATTCCTTCAGCCGCGGTAACGATGGTGTCCACGCTTTGGTCGGTTGCGGTATTAATTGCTCGGTCAAGCATCTCCATGCCCTTCGTCTTAAGGACAAGTAGCACTGCACGTGGGGCCGCCGCATAAATATGTGAGGCATGTTCCATCTTGGATTTGAGCATCGTTGCCTGCTTTCCGAGATCTGACTGCATTCTGCTGAATGCGTCCCTAGTCTTTTCCAACGGAGCGATTGCCTGCTGCGCTTGGTTATACCTCGTAAAAAGCTGATCATACTCGTGTTTAGCTTGAACTAAGGTCTGATTTTCTGCTGCAAGTTCATCACCCAACCTGGCCTGAAGCGCAGGATCGGTCGCTCTCTCGAACTCAGCGTGTTTTGCTTCGTACGCGGCTCTCAATGTATCATGCCTGGTTTTTGCGCTTGCAACTTTCGGTTCAAGCTCTGCGATCTGCGTTGTCGCTACTCGTAAAGAAGCGTCCAAATCAAAGTATACCTTGAGCGAATCATCTCTTGCTTCACAAAGCTCCTGATGAAGTCTGTCGGAATAGCTAACGATCATATCAAGATTCTGCTTGGGGGTCTGCGTTGATACCCTCTGGATTCTTGCGCGATCCGCAGCCCGCTTTAGGCGTGGAATCAATACACCGCCAAGCTTCAGCAACTTTTCTTTTGGGCCCTGATACGTTTGTGAATTTGACACGCATGCCACATACTCATCAAGACCTTGCTGCACTCCGGCAGCGAGCTCGGCCATTGTTACAGAAAACTGCTGGGAGCGTGCCAATCCCTTATCCAGCTTTGATAATCCTTTGAGCTCCTCCTGAGACAAATCCTGCGTCCCAAGATGCCTGAACGCTTCAGTTGATCTTTCTACTGTTGAGTACAACTCTGCTGATAGCTGTTGTCGTTCAGCGCGAACAGCCTGTAACTGCTTTGATTCCTCGATTTCCAAACCCATTTCTTCAACTGGCATTTTTCCTTCCCCCTCGTATTCTTGTTTTTTATCAGTATATCCCCTCTTTTTTTAAAGCTATCTTTTGTCGCTATATTAGAGTAGTAACCTATTGGGAGTAAAATGCGGATTGGTTTAAAAAGCTATCGGGCAAGCAACCCGCATGGCTCGCTGGAGACCACAAAGGCAAGAACTGACATTATTAGCCAGCCATGGCAACCCGCAAACGGGTTGATCGTTTGATACAAAAACCAGATGGTTTTGATCGTGAACTCACGTTCACTGTTCCAGTGGGATCTTGCTTCGCAAGACCCCACGATATCTCCTAATACATAATGTTCAGGGGGCGCATGATGTTCTAATTAGCCGGCCATGGCGCAGGCGAGGCAGGGGATGCTCCATCCGGGATGCCGAGCAGGGCATTT
This sequence comes from Candidatus Woesearchaeota archaeon, assembly GCA_018303105.1. GTDB lineage: Archaea > Nanobdellota > Nanobdellia > Woesearchaeales > JAGVYU01 > JAGVYU01. The sequence goes on from JAGVYU010000058.1 coordinate 6,897, forward strand.
TGCGCAGCAAAATGACCGTCTGCCGCCATGATGGCTGGCTTATCGCATTAATCGTATAGGAGATATCCTTCCATAACATATTAATCAACAATCCCTTTACGCAATATTTGCCTTCTTAATCTGTTCGAGAACTTTCCTATTGCCAGACCAGTCGAGCGCCAATTGGAGCACTTCGGTAATATTCGTCATGGGGTGGATCTTGATCTTCGCTCGCTTCTCCTTGCTTATGATAATGTCCTGCAAATTCGCTTTCGGAACGATGACGTGCTTAATCCCGGCTTCTATGGCCGCATCCACTTTCGCGGAAACTCCTCCTACGGGAAGGACTTCACCCCGCACCGATAAACTGCCCGTCATCGCGAAGTTTTGCTTCACCGGAAGATTCTTTAGCGTGCTGATAATAGATGTAGCAACGGCAATGCTCGCGGAATCACCCTCAACGCCTTCATACGTCTGCAAAAACTGAACGTAAATGTCATACTTCTCCTTGAGATCCTCACCAAAGATCTTCTTCACAATCGCAGACACATTAATCACAGCTTCCTTAGCGATCTCTCCAAGCTTACCTGTTGCGATAACCTGAGATTCTTTACCACCTGGAGTGACTTGGCTTTCAATAGGAAGGATTAATCCAGAATAAATACTCGTCTCGCCGCCAATAACGGCAAGCCCATTTACCCTACCTACACGCTTGCCCTCCGTAATAATCACCTCATACTCCTTCCTGCGCTCAATAATCTTGTCAGCGAGCTGCTGCTCCAATGTTCTCGCAATCACTTTCGCGTCATGCACGTGCTTTTTTTCAACAATCTTCGCTCCCTGCTCCTGAGCCAAATCTCCCGCTGCCCGCACTAAGCCTCCAAGCTCTCTCAAACGCAGCGTGAGATGGCCCTTGCGGTTCGCGCGCCTTCTTGCTTCCTCAATAATCTCCTCAACCGCGTCCCGGGAGAAATGAGGTATCTTCTTATCCTTAATCACTTCCTGAGCGACAAAAATCGCGATTTTCATCCTGTTCTCGGGAGTGTCTTTCATCGTCTCCGTCATGTACACTTCATAGCCATAGCCGCGAATCCTTGAACGTAAAGCAGGATGCATATGTCTTACCGTTTCAAGATTTCCCGCGGCAACAAGAACGAAATTACACGGCACAGGCTCCGTGCGCACCATCGCTCCAGCGGAGCGCTCACTTTGTCCCGTGATAGAAAACTTACCCTCCTGTAATGCGGTGAGCAGTTCCTGCTGGGTAGCAGGCTGCAACGTTGCGATCTCGTCAACGAAAAGAACACCCATATGCGCTTTATGAATCATTCCAGCCACAATCCTTTCATGCGCGGGCGTTCCCAAACCACCCGATTGGAAAGGATCATGAAGAACATCTCCCAATAACGCGCCCGCATGCGCTCCCGTAGCGTCATAAAACGGAGCCGTTTTTTTATTAAAATTGTCCACGATCATCTTCGGAGCAGAGATCTTCTGCTCAACCATTTTTTTCCCGAGATTGAGGAAGAGAACGAATGATGCTAGGAATAAGACTCCCCCCAGGAAGAACGCGACGAACATGATCGCGCCTACAACATCACCATACACTTTTGCGTAATGATTGAACGCCCACCAGGGGGCGATCATCGCGAGGATAACGAGGACAAGCATAATCAAATTCTGATTTTTAAAACTCGAGACGCTCTGGAGTTTTGCCTTCATAATAAGCTCACGGCCTTTTCCTCCAGGAACAGTCCTTATCAGGGGAGTATTTTCATCATTCGGATTCGCAAATGCGACTATGTCAACGATCTTCTCCTTTGGAAGAAGCTCAGCTAACGCAAGTCCAAGCATAGACTTTCCCGTTCCTGGCTCTCCAACTAACAACACATGACGGCGCTGCCCGCTCGCCTTCTTCACGATACGCACAGCATCATCCTGGCCAATCACCTGATCAACGAACATAGGAGAGATTTTCAACTCCTTTGTAGTCTTAAATCCCAACTTCACCATAGCACGAATCAAGGAGAAGGGATATAAAAAGCTTGTGTTATTGAATATCCATATCGGACGCGCTATTTTTAAAAACCTTTAAATACCGATTGCTCATCGAACGTTAAAAAGAGGTGTGGGCAATCTTCAAGAAGGGACAGCTTACGGTATTTGTCATCTTAGGCATTCTCATTATGGCTACGATTGGCCTCATTGTGTACTTCACGACGCAGACGCGCACTCCAGAGGATAAAGACACGGAGACCGCAACGCAGATTCCCGTAGAAGCACAGGCGATCCGCAACTATGTCGAGAGCTGCATCCGCAAAGAGGCAACTCCTTTAATCTATGAGATCGCGAATCGTGGAGGGACGTTAGACCCGCCTTCTGGAGAAGTGAAGGCATACTATCGCAAGTACTATACATATGCATGCGTTTTCGATGTGTATGAAAAACAAAGGAGATGCCAGAATAAGCTCTACTCCAGGGAATCCATGCAGTCTGAGATCAATTCATACCTTGAAAAGCCAGAAGCCCTGCGCGAATGCATTAATCTCCAGCAGTTCCGTGATCAGGGATATGCTGTTCCTGATCCGATTAGCCTTGAAGTCACGACAACTATAGGATCTGACTCGGTTAAAGCGGACCTCCATTTTCCCTTAGTGTTCACAAAGGATGACAGCAACATTGAGGTGACTGAGTTTTCAACGGAGATCGCGATGCCGCTGGGCAGGTTGCATGACCTCAAGACAAAGATTGTGAACTCCGAGATCCTCGAAAATCATTTTGAAATAGATGGGTGGTATGAGCAGTATGGGGACGATGTACTTATTGACAAGCACAAGCCGTATCCGGACATTGTTTATAGTCTTACGAAACGATTCAATCCTGATGATGAACCGCTTATCATGAGCTTCGCGATCCAAGGATATGAAACTGTGGATGAGATAAACGTGCCGACCACCCCTAAAACCCTCTATAACCCATGTTTTTTTGAAGGCGAGCGAAACTGCTACGCAAATACGGAAACAGCGCAATGCATTGATGGCGGAGGAGTCTCTCTTCCAAGCCCAACACAGTGCGAAGGTGTCACGGTTTTTGAGCCTGAACTATGTGAAGGGGGAATATGCGAACCCTGTGGAGGAAATCCTCATGGAAGCTCATGGTGCGAGTATGATGGGCCAGTAAGCCCGGGTTATGATCTTGTGGGATCACGGCATTACAAACGATCATGCGTCAATGGAAAAGTGGTTTACGAGGAATGCAGGGATTATCGTGAAGAAGCATGCGTTGAGTATGGCAACAGCGCGATGCCGAAAGCAACATGCGTTCCGAACAGATGGCAACAGTGCGCGAAAGCGACGACAGAAGCGGAGTGCCTCCAAGCCGGAGATTGCTATTGGTCAGACTGGCTCTTAAAAGCAAAAACGGATGAGACGCCGAAGAAACTCACGGCAAATTGTCCTCCCGCGAAAGCGGATTCGGGAGATTGTTGGGAAACGGAGAGCAGCGTATTATTCGGAGATGATCCCTCACGGCCATATGAAACTCGAAAATGCATCCCCCGCACTCCTCCCGGGTTCAAGTTCTGGGATCTCGGCGGCCAGGATGTGTGCGCGATGGCAAACGAAATGAATGATTGTGACCGGGAGAGCTGTGAGCAAGAATGGGTGGACAGCACTGCTTCATATTGCTCATTTATGGGAGACTGCGGGGCGTATAGAAACATCGCCATGAACCTCACGGAGGATGGCTACATCAACACGGACGCTATAGGCGATGAGCCTGTAAGTGGCTTTGTTTACCTCATTGGAGGCATTCAGGAAATTTTCAGAAACAGGCCAGAAGTTTTTCTGATCAGAGCGCAGAGCACTCCCTCTTACGATGAAGTTCAGTTAACAGGAACCGAATTTACGCCATTGCGCGATAACCACCGTAATCTCTTTAGAAGGATGAGCGCGTTCCTTCAGTTCGCGGCGAATGATTACACGGAATCAAAATTCAAAGCGCACGCCCGCGGTGATTTATGTTATTACAAATGCATATGCTTCCCGTTTACGGGAGAATGCAAATTCCATCTCCATTACTGGACACGGCATCTCGCGATGTGCCTGCCGTGGAGGGCGCCGTATGATGACGCAGGAAGGGATTCGATCATTGATATGGAACCGAGAGAGGACATGCAGCAGGACTGCGGTAAATGCAGTAAAGAAGAACCGTTCAAGCCATGCACGGAGTACAGGTGCAGAAGCCTGGGAGAGAGCTGCATCTATGAAGAAGGCACGGATGGAATTGGAAGATGTGAAATCGCGGATCCGAACGATGACATTCCGCCTGAGCTTAATTTTGTTGAAACAACAGAGTCAGAACTCGCGTACAGCGATGCTCCCCCATTACCTGTGGGAACAGGGCCTGATGCGCAGCGCTATGACGGCGTCTTCATCTGCAATGGGCAGAGAGGTGAGAATTGTAATGATCGCAATAAGGGCATTGAGCCATATCAGCGCATGGGATTCACGGTTCACGCGAATGAGCCCGTACAATGCAAAGTCAATTCATTCCCAATCCTGAACTATCGCGACGTCTCACCAATATTCGTATCCATGTTCCTCATGGGCGTTCCACAAATTGAAAACGCGGACTTTGGCCTCAATCTCGGAGGAGAGTATAAGCAGGATTTCACGCTTGAGTTTGACAATATCCCCAAAGATGAAATCCGTGATGTGTTCAGAATGAACCCTTCATTCCAAAACTTCATACAGCTCGCGTTCCCAAGCTATCTTGAGGATCAGATGCTCCGCATCTTAAACGCGATCCGTGAGCTCACGGGCAATCTTGGGGGAGGAGATGCGTTTGGATGGTTTGAAGACCTCTATAGGGATTATCAACAAAACAGGCAGTCAATCTTAAGGGTATTCCAGACAGCGCAGCACAGCATCCAAACTGTGTCCATGCTTGAAGCGACAAACCAGAGCGCGATATTCTTCAACTGCATTGACCGGGCAGGGAATCAAAACGCGAACTTTGTCGTGAGATATTACCGGGCTCCGGACAACAGGCCGCCAGAAGTCAGGAGTACCGAACCGGGCAGAGGAGAGACAATTGACCAGAATCCATTTACTTTTATCATGAACCTGAACGAGCCTGCGGAGTGCAGGTATGGATTTGCTGCAGGCATTCCGTTCGCGGCGATGACGGAGCGCATACAGTGCGCGACATCCCCGTTCGAGGTAACGGAGGGAAATTATCGCTGCGAGGCAAGCGTGCAAAGGCCCGGTGCCACAGGAGCATTCGACCTTTTCATAAAATGCCTTGACCAGCCGATACGAGAGCGTGTGCACAGGATTATCCTTGAGCGGGGCACCGTGTTTAATGACACAGATGATGAGTATAACTTTGTTGATATCACACCTTTGAATCGGATCACGTTTAGGGAATCGTTTGAGGCTGATGTTCCTTTTATCCATGTAAACACAGCAAATATCTTTATGAACCTGACCGTGAGCACTCGCGAGCAATGCAGATATACAGAAGATCCTCATGCCACGTTTTCAGAGATTCCCGCTGCGCAATCACTCACATGCGATGAGACGTGCACGGGGCTTTTGCAGTCTCCGGACACTGTCGGTTCACGGAAGGAATATCGGCTAGTCTGCGTTAATCTCAACCTGCCGCAGAGAAACCTTCTTGAGACGCAATTCCCGTTCTTCGCGAGCTAAAGTTTTTAAACTCTGACTGAAAACAATCCAGCATGAAGAAGCAGTACACGTTTGGCCTGGGAAGCGTTTTTTCCCTGATCGTTGTGTTTTTCATCTACCTTTACGCGCGCGATCAGACCGGTGCAGGGTGGGGAATTCTCGCGTTCATAGCGAAGTGGTACGTGATCATATTTGGAGGACTGCTCGCGCTGGCTGTGCTTCTCGTTATCCTCGTCACGCTTGTGCTCCTGGGATTTTTTATATACGCAAGGCTTCGGATGCGCAGGCCCCGAAAAAACGTTGTGGACGCGGAATACCGCGTAGATGAAGAATGAAGAAGAAGCAATTAAAACAGGTGAACAGGGGCGCGGAGATCGCATGGCTTGTCCTCTTTGTCATATGCATCATCTTTTTGCTCATGCTCACAGCCCGCAAAGGCAATGTCGGCATGGTAATTCAAGACATTAAATGGTGGTTTGGACAATGAAACGCGCGGGAGCGAAAACGTTTGGAGCGATTATGCTGATCATATTCGTGGCGCTGTTTTTGATATTAATTTATTTCGTTGTGAGGGGTCAAGGAACGCTAGACCTCATGGGCGACGGCTTCAAGATGTTCGCGACGGGGAATACGAGCATTAATCCGTAGATTTTATCATTCCGTCTCCCACATCTCAACAATATTGTTCACGAGACTGTCAAAAAAGCTTTCTTTGTAGGTGATGAGGAGATTTTTGATCTCATCCTTGTCAATCCGCACGGTGTAAAACGCCTTCCTGCCCCGTTTACTGCACGCGATGATTTCCTGCTCCTGTAGTTTCTTCACATGCCACGAAACCGTCGAAGGGGAGAGAGGCACGGCTTTCACAATGTGCTCATGATTGCAGTTCTCATGCGTCAGAATATACAGAAGGATGTCCCGCATGCTTTTTTGCCGCAGGATGCCGAGAAGTTTTTTATCGCCTGACACGATACTCTTTGGGAAATAACGAATATTCCCGGCATCTTTTACCTCATTGATTAAGCCGCGTTTAGCAAGGTAAACCAGATGATAGCGTGCGGAGCCCGTAGCTAAGCCACTCCTGCGCTCAATCTCGCGGAAATGGCATCCTGGAGATTTCTGCACGGTCTCGTATATCTTCCTCCTCGCATGAAGTTCAAGCATCTTTCGTTCGCTCGAATCCAGATAGTCTGAGGACATAGTACCTCACTTTTTGAGCATACCCATGAAGAATATGACTAAAATCGCGATGTTCAGAATGCTCGCGACAGGATCAACCCACGCCCAGTCGCCGAAAAATAATTCCTCAGCCGTGAGGTAACCCTTTATAGCGAAGAGCGCAAAAGCTATACTAACATACAAAAGGCGCTCACGGTGTGTCCTTTGATACGCCGAAAGTGTAAGCACGAATAAAATTGTTGCAAGCACACCGCTTCCCAGATTGAGCAGCTTTTCAAGCTCGAAATTAAAAACGGTTATATCGTCCGTGTCCTCCGCTAACGCAACTCCAGAGAACAAAGCCATACCTAATGCTAGCAATAAAACTCCACCTATCATCTTCATACATATCCCTCCACGGAGTTTCTCATACATCCGCCGTATATAAAGAAAGTGGTTCGAACATTACATAAATAAAAAAAAGAATCAGTCGTCATCTTCCTCCCATTCAATATCCAACACTGCTCCCGTTTCCATGTCGATGAGCACGTCAGCCTGCCTTGAGCCCTTCGTGATCTCGACTTCCCAGGCATCTCTGCCTCTAATCCGGTCCGTGTCCATATCAGAGACTCTTCCGCCAATCTCACGGAGCGCGATAGCCTGCGCTTCCTCTTCAGAGACCTGAGCTCCCGCGCTGCTAATTTTTTCCTCCGTTTCATCGTCCCCGGTTTCTTCATCGCCGTCACTATCATCATCGAGGACAACAGAGCTCGCCGCAACGGGTTGTTGAACGCTTCGTTCAATAATCGCTGGCTTAACGGCCGTATCATCCTTTAGAACAGCCATTACAACTAAGCTGCTGACTCCGAGGATGAGTACGACAAGCACTCCTGCGAAAACCTTTGTTAACATTTTTTCAGTCGTTTTATCCATGGTGTGCACCTCCTTCCGAATCTTAACCCATCATTCTTTATATACTTCGTAGATCAATCGTAGAAGAGTAGTACAAGCATCGAAGGATAAGAGCGGCGTTCCACAGCAATCTTTATATACTTCCATGCCTATGGTATGGATGGGGGTAGAGAATATGGCGTACGATCCGTATAAGTTATTGAGGCTGATAGATACGCTTGCGGACCGATTCCTTGAGCACGGGGTTACGCAAGAGCGAGACGTTGCAGAGGGTATCGCCCGCAAATGGGTTACGAAGTAATTTTGATTATTTAAAAATTAAACGCAAGGATTTAAACTTGCGCAGTTGTTATTATTTTGTTGTAGTTCTGAACGAGATAGAGTTTAATCCATGCGAAAAAAACGAAGAGAACCGCTATATTGATGATAAATCCTATTGTAGGTATTCTCGCCAGCTGGACGAAGAGCAAATCAAGCGGGGCGTAGACAATGAACACAATACCGTAGGCGAATGACAGCTTTGGCAGCTTTACAATGCCCTGAATGACAGTTTCTTTGATAGTTTTTCCAATGGCTCCGCAGTGCATGTAGACATAATAACCTAGGAATATGAAGTAGCTGCTTACAGCAATGAGCGCGATGATGAAGAGCGCGAGGACGGCGGGCTGCTCAATGAGGAATGCCGACAGCAAGAGCAGAGAGAGCAGAAGCATGGCAATAATGAGGTTGAGGACATAGAATTTGCCAAGACCCGGGGATTTTCCTGTCATTTGTTCCCAGATCCAGCGCTTGCCCAGACTCCAAAAGAATGTGAGGATGGCTAATGCGATAAGCGCCACGATTATGACCTGAGCGGCAAATGCAATCACTAAGTCGACGTTTTGTTTTAAGAGATTTTCCAACGCTGGATTCTCAAGATCCTCGGCCAGCATGCTTTTGATTTCTGAAAATCCGGACTGCGCCTCAAACGTGGCCTGAATGAAAATGAGTATTGAAAGGAAGAGCGCGATGCCTAGGCCCACAAACACGGCAACGAGGAAATCACCTAAAAGCACTTTTCCAAAGCGGTTAAATGACTTGCTTAACGCTTCCTTCTGGAATCTCCACTCTAATAGCACCTGTTTTTTCTTACTACTGAGATCCTTAAGATAAAGGAAGAGCCAGGGCAGCAATCCCAGAACAATAAGCAGTATTGTAACCCACACAGTGCACCTCTTTTTTACGGAGTTCTGCGCATGTCCTTAAAAACATTTTGGTTTTGTTTTCTGTTTTTTGGAGCAGTCCGTGGATCGCCCCGAGTGGCGAGTTTATGTTATTTACCTTTCCAGTTCTGGCAATCGTTTTCTTTTTTCCTTTTCAGGCTCGTCATGGTAGTTTTCTTTGCTCATGACTGGCCTTTTTGTTCTCTTTTCCAGGTCACGTCTTGCTTTTTTCGCTACACTTCCACCCGCTCTTGATACTTTTTTGTGCTCCTTAACTCTGTGCGGATCTTTTACCCTTTCAAGCTCTGCTGTTGACGCTTCTCCAAGCATCGTGAATATGAGCTCTAAATCTCTCATGTGGTCCCGGAGGTTTTCCTTTGTGAGCCCTTTGAACTTTTTATACTCGGCAGGCGTCATGCCAAAAGTAGCCTTTGAAATCTCTGAGGTAAGTATCGCAAAGTCTTCATGGCTGTGGATTCCTCTTTTTTTCCACTCGTCTGTTAAGTCTTGTCTTACAGCAATGCCTCTTAATCGTTTATCTATCCATGATTTTGAATATCCTTTTTGTTCATAAAGCTCTTTCATGCGCTCCTGGGCTAATTCAGGATTCTCTATTTCCTCCACCCGTTCGTATCCCACTTGAGCAAGCCATAATTTGAATGGTTCTGCTTTTTTTGAAGGAATAGATTGTATGATTCTAAATAGGGACTTGGTATTAGCACAATCTGTTTCATAATACTTGCCATCCGAAGAGGGCAGTTTCAGTTGTACCCAAATTGGGGACAACTCAAGTTTTGCAAACTCCCGGTCCTTTACTTTGCCCCAATACTGCCTTGGAGTAGGGCTATCTGTAAGAGCCTGAACTACATCAATCACTGAGAAGAACCACTGATTATCATGCCAGATTCTGCGAATCTTCTTGTCCTGAAACACTACGAGCGCTTTGTCTTTGTCCATACCCTATTCCTTTTTTATATGAGAATCCTCTAAGCTTATAAATCTCACGGGCGCATGTCCAGTGAGTGTTGAAAAAATTCCGGATGTTGAGCTTAGATCTGATTAAACTCGCAAGACGACCGTCTCTTCTTCTGGTATCTTGGCTATTGTAACGGGGCCTCTGCTTGATTTTATCTTATCATGGATTCTCGCTAATACCTTGTCATGGGCGATTATTTTACTCTTCGATACTACTATCCATTCTCCCAAATATTTTGAGTAATCCAGTTTAGGCAGTATCTCCTGAGGCATGAAATACAAAAGGTTTTCGAAGTATATAAACATTGCTAAATCTGATTAAACTCTCCTTGGCTTTCCCCATCGCCCCCTTCATCCACATCTGTTGGGCCATTAGAGTACTCAAAGAATCATGGACTTTATTGCTATTCTTGCGCGCGTGTAGCGTAAGATTTATATATCACTGACCTAATATTAAATCATATGAACCAATTTAAAGTCAATTATGATTATGAGATCATACTGACCCTTCTGAAAAAGCAGAGTCACGGGAGAGAGCTGGCCAGCACGCTGCGCACTTCCTTAACGAGAGTGCAGATCATTCTCTCCGGCCTGAGAACCGCGAATGTTATAGACTTTGAAATCCGAGGGAGAAATCACATGTACTTTATTAAGAAAAACCTCATATCCAAAGCACACGTTCTGAATGCTGAACAGTACAAATTGACGAAGCTATTAAGCAAGTACTCATTTTTGGAGCCATTATGCAGAGAGATCACTATCCTGTATCCCCGCCTCATGATTCTGCTCTTTGGAAGCTACGCAAAGTTCATCCCAAAGGAAAACAGCGATATTGATCTGTATGTCTACACTTCCAGCAGAAAGATAAAAGAAGGCATTCAGCGATTGCATCATCGTTTGAGCGTTCACATCGGAGATTTTAATAAGGATGACCTGCTCATGCAGGAGATCATGAACGATCATGTGATCATCCAAGGAGGAGAGCAGTATTATGAAAAGCTTCGACTTTTTACATAAATTACAAGCGGAGGGAAAGCTTGAGCTCATTGAATCCTCCAAGCCGGTTTCACTCTCCTATGAAAAGAAGAGCAGAGATTGCCTCTTGGCAGCAAGGTTATTGTTTAACGGATCACTGTACGAAAATTCCATTGGAGAAGCCTACTATTCCATGTATAACATTCTCCAGTCCTTGTTCTTCCAATGCGGCATAAAGTGCGAAAATCACAGCGCTGCTGCCCTCTTACTCAAACACGTGTTCTATAATACGAAGATATATGGGAGTTTCTCTTGGGCAAAAGGGGAGAGAATCGACAAGCAGTATTATACTCCTCCCCTTCAGAGAAAACCCGTGACAAAAGCCTCTGCGCAGCTCTTGATGAGCACTGCAGAAGATTTTATACTTCACGTCAATGCTTATAAAAGCAAGTTAACCTTAGAAGACATCAAAATCATAAGAACCAGATTCATAAAACTTTAAATCTGATTAAACTCTCCTTGGCTTTCCCCATCGCCCTCTTCATCCACATCTGTTGGGCCACCGGCATACTCTGAGAATTTGTTGCAGACTTTCTCCTTTCTGACTTCCTCACCGGTTTTGCTAATGGTTGAAATCGGTGGGTTAAAGACTAAACAGACTTGCGTGTATTGCGTATTGCTTGCCTGCACTACTGGCGTTTTTCCTGAGCCGTCTGATTCTCCGACTTCCACTTCCCTGTCTTCCCTGAATAATTTAACGGTTTTTCCGCCGCCGGAGAGCTCAATGTTGTACTCTAAGGGTTCTGTTGCTTGCTCCGCTCTTCGATATCTGCTTGGCACGTTGTTCACAAACCACGTGATTTTGTATACGCTCTGCTGGCCGAATAATCCAGAGGTATGATTAAAGTCAGCGAACTTCGTAATCTGCCCTTCAATATGAGCAGAGGTTGCCAATGTGCCTGAAGGAGTCTCTGTGTAGGCTATTGCGCCATTTTGCAGATCAACTTTGGCTGCGCATATCCTCGACGCCCAGTACTCAGTGCCTAAGTAATAGGTTGCAAACCATTTATCAACGGTTTCTCGCCATTGGCCTAACATCTCATCGCTGAAGAAGAGGCTGGAGAAACCTGATAATCCTTGATAGCCTTGAATGTTTTGTATGGCCTGATTCCAGCGGATTTTGGAGCGTTGCTCAGCAAAGTAATCATCAATGTCTTCTTGGGAGAAGCCTTCGACTGGATTATTTTCATCTTGTGTGTATGGGATGATATTTCCTTCGGTATCAATTACAAAATACTCTTGATCCCCATTGGGCTCGCGCACCGCAACAAAGGTATTCCCTGCATTATCCCCCCCCAGCGGGCTAACTCCATACGTAAACCGGTATCCCTCTGCACTCCACCAATCTCCGTATGTGGAGCCGATGCCGCCTTCTTCCCTGCCAACATATGTAACTCCGGTGTATATTGCCAGCGGCCGAGATTCACTTGAGCTCCGCGTAATTCGCTGCAGATACATTTCTGAAATTTTATTTCCATTCGCATCTGTCTCAATAATACTCCTGATAACATTATATCCTCGAATTTCAGGCGCGTTTTCACCTTCCCCACCGGCATCTGCAGACGCATATCTTCTACCGGTCTCGTCAACGTATTCCATGCGGTATTCTTGGGTGACGCGGCTTGTAACGAGATTTGAGGCGTCAAGATTGTTGCGGACGGAATACACTATATTGTTTCCATGCTTCACATTAACCTGCTCGGC
>JAGVYU010000070.1 GCA_018303105.1 Candidatus Woesearchaeota archaeon
CGCCCCCTTCGGGGTGGCGAGGAGGTTTTGCGGACAAAACCGTCGAAGCCAGTTGTGGTGTTGGTCATTACTAAAAATAAAAAAATTACTCCTTCTCCATATACTTCAGCTGCCTGATCTGTTCTCGAATGTTGTCAAGCACTGCGCCCATGTGCGCGGATACGAACTTAATCGTGCCTGCGCATTCATGACCGCCGCCATCAACGTTCGCCTCGGGCATTGTCTTTTGCAGATTCTCAATGATCTTGTGCACGGGAAGGATCGGCTTCGTTGCTCTGATGATGATCATGTCTGAAACACAGCCGAGTGAGATTACGGGAGTGGTTTCCTTACCGAGCGCAACCTGATCGTGAATGAGTCCAATGACTTTTCCGGCCGTGGGATACGTGAATCTCAACGTGTATTTCTCAAGGTCAATCCAAGAGACGATAACACCGTCGATTTCCTGCGTTCTTAAGTACGGAAGCGTGCTTTGCAATTGGGTTTCAACACCTTTGCGCACTTGGTCATTGATCATGCCAACAAGTTCTGGTTTTTGAAAAACTTCCTCAAACACACCTTTTCCTGGGTCAAACCTGAAATGATATGCGAGAAAATCAATCGCAACGCCCATTTTTCCGAGCGTTTCCCGATCTTTTCCTGAATTTGTGATGTACGCATCCGTTTCCGGAATTGTACAGCGATCGCTAATCGCGGCAACCGCAGGCATCATAGGTTTGTCAAACTCTTCCCAGATCATTCTGCCAAGCTCATAACAAAGCATGCCTGCGCATGTCTGTCCATCCATTCCGTACATGTACGGATTCAGATGTAATGCGACATATGGGCATACAGCGGTTAATCCGTCTTTTAACACAACGGGATTGTGATGATCTACGACGATGATCTCGATGCCGAGCATTTTTAAGGCTTTCATTCCAAAAACGTCTTCCGGAGTTGATCCGTTGTCAAGCACGAGCACAATCGGTTTTTTCTGGCCGAAGTCCTCGAGCCTTTTTACAAGGCCAATATCTCTTAAGACATCTCCCGTGTCATAAAACGGGGCTTTGCTCGGGCTTCTGTACAAATTATGATCTGGATTCGCGCCAATTTTTTCCATGAATGCTCTGCAGGCGTGTTCAATGCACATTCCCGAGATGATTCCATCCGCGTCTGCGTGATGTCTTATCATGATCGGTTGTGATTCGAGAATCGCTCTTCGGATACGCTGGGCGATCTTAACGAATTTTTCCTTCATCTTGTCAAACCTTTGGCTTGAGATGCTGAAATGTGTTCTAACGGGTTTGCTTTTCTCGCTGATAATGCTTGAGAAATCGGCATCTGACTTGTGCATGATCTCAATCTCGATCTGAAGCCTTCCGGCTCGCTCGGAAACGGGGCCCTGCACAAGCACAATATCATCAACTTCATACGGTGAGTCCTTTGTTACGGCATCAATGCTGCCGTAGCCATCACTCACGACAAAAATTGTTGGGCCTGGCTTTGCTTTGCGAAGGATTTTACAATCCCCCATAAAGTAATCGCCATCCTCTAACGAGATGATCGTGCTTTTTGCTTCTTTGGTTCTATCGAGCTGTGGGCGGTCCATGGTTTTTCTCCCATATGGCTTGCGCTCAAAGCTCTTTCTACTATTTTCTTTTGTACTTATTTGATTCATTTTAATCCTCTGAAAAGAAATCTTTTGCGTGCGTTGCACGTCTTGCCAACTCGTGGTTGGAATTTCGCTTCTTTTCTTGTACGAAACCTAAGAATGGAAATGTGTTTATAAAGGTTTTGGTTTGGGATTTGTGGCGAATTGGTTTTCGAATCTTTATATATTTGAAATACTAAAGTAAAGCTTATATAAACATCAATATCATGGTCAAACAGGCGAGGGGATTTACAATGGCTAAAACTATCACAGCAATAATGTTGGCTTTAGGCTTAGGTATGGCAACAACGGCGAAGGCACAATACACGGCAGATACTGACGCTGATCTTGACGGATTATCAGCAAGTACAGAAGTGGTGATTGGAACTAACCCACTTGTTTGGGATTCTAACAGGAATGGGTTTAATGACGGGATAGAATACTATAATGGATCAAGTCACGCATATGATATTACGAATATTGAGGAAGTGGTTGCTCAGGATGATTCTTATCATCGTATCATGGCAGCATTTGATAATGGGGAGGGTAACACGATTGCTTACGTTCGTGCGGAGGCAGGTTTTGCTAATCCTCGAATTGCAGTAGCTCATCTTGGAGATACGAATGAGACTGTGCTTACGGCGGTTGGTGATTTACAAACACCTTTCAATTTTAATCAAGTCGTTTTCAGCCCAGACGATTCGCGAGTACTCTTCACCTCAAATGGTGACTTATATAGTGTTGATGTTGCGTCTCAAAAGGTTGAGGTGATACGAGATAATAATTCTGGAAGTTTAATGTTCAATCCAGAAGTCACATGGATTAACCAGCAACAGTACTTGTTGATTAGTCAGCAGTTAGGAACCGCGAGGGGAATAAACGCATACTCCATAGATGATGTCGGAAATATTACTGGGAGTGCTAGGCTTATCGTAAATTTTGACGGGTCTGGAGGGGTTGGTGGTACTGAGGATTATCCTAGAACAAGTGTTAATGAGGACAATTTTGTTTTTGGTCTTAAAATTGGGAATAATCTTCTTACATATTATGCACGAGGATTGAGTGATATTATTCAAGGAATAACCGCTCCTATCACAAACATTTACGTAGACCAGCCTAGGAGGGTTCGGCAAAGTAGTGTTTCTACAAAAAATATTCCTTCAGGCATCGGATCATATGGAAATGTCGGTTTGCAAACTTGTGACCTCTCATATACCTATGTAATTGGCAGCGGAGATTTTTCAACAACTGACTTTGATATTTTCATGCCATTTATTACACATCATCAAAGTAGCGATTCTGAAGATATGGACGCTATTGTGTTAAGGATTCCGTTTGTTGGTGAGCAGCCGTATGCGACGTTGGATAGGAGTGGTACGAGGATGGTGTTCGCTTCAGACTTCAATCCGTATAATCTTCCGAAGAGTAATCAGGGGTATTTTAGTCTTTTAGCAGCAGGTACGGGAACGATTGGTGCGAGTGGGGATATGCGTGATCCCTCAGGAATCACCTTAGTTCCTCAAGGTGCAACTCAGTTTCCCGTAAGTGCGGAGCAGGTGATTAGTATACGGACTCCATGGAACCCAATTAGTGACGCTTCTAATTATGAGGGGGATAAACTTATTTTGTTAAGAGATTTTTATCCTGAAGGAACACAGTTCTTAGGCGCTCCTGCAATTCTCACGATGCCGTATCGGGATGTTGATGTGGAGGGGTTGGTTGAGGAGAGTTTGAAGATTAGCCTATATGATCCGAGTAGTAGAGTGGCTACGCCGATTGATACGGTAGTAGACACGGTGAATAATAGGTTAACTGCGGAAATCACGCATTTCAGCACATATGCTGCCTTAGCTAGTTTAGAACCAACAACTCCCGTTCTTAATTGGAGTGTGTATCGATGAGTCAACTGCACCAATCTTCTTTTATTATAAAAATAAATAAAAATTAATTACTCCACATTCACCGTCGCCTTCACGCCATACACGACATCAAGGCATTTGAACGTTCCTGCTTCCGGGAATTTCGCGATCCATGATCCTGCGCCTTCAATATTACCGCTGATAATCGGATTCGCGCCAATTGCCGTGCATGTTATAGAATGCCTTTTTCCGGCAACATCATCTATGGCAAACGTGACCTGACCGCCTGCCTGAATCGTTATCTCTTCAGGGGTTGCGGCGTCCCTTGTTATCGTAATGTCCCCGGCGCTCGCTGGTGGTGCAACGGGCTCAGCAACTTCCGGAAGCGCTGTCTCCGGCTCTGCTATCTGCTCGGGCGCTGGCTCTGCCGCAGGTGGTTCCTCGGCAGGCTCTTGAATAGCAGCCAATTCCGGACTCGTCTGTGTGCATGCAACAAGTGCAATCGCGCACAGCATTATAATCACAATTAGTTTTTTCATGATCTGACCTCTTTTATGGTAATACCCTGAATTCCAACATACTTACTTTATAAATGTGATGGTGAGATTAATAAATCCCATCAAAGCCCTCTCCCTCATGCACGCAGTAACAATCAAGGATGTCAGCAAACGCTTCGGTGTAATTAAAGCTCTCGATCATGTCAGTTTGGAAGTCCGCAAAGGTGAAATTCTCGGACTGCTTGGGCCCAACGGCGCCGGGAAAACGACGATGATGGCCATTCTTACAGGTATCCTCACAAAAGATTCGGGAAGTGTCAACGTCCTTGGCATGAATATTGATACAGACATATTCGTGATCAAAGCCCGTATTAACTCAGTATCTGGATTCTCAGGAATCTACGCTCAATTAACAATACAGGAATTCCTGTGGTACTATGCCAAATTGTACAATGCGGACACGAAAATTATTCCCAAGCTCATGAAACTTACTGAGATTGAAAAACGAAAGCATGAGCTCGTGAACTCACTCTCCTCAGGATTCAAACAACGCGTGTTATTCGCGCGCGCACTCCTAAATAATCCTGATTTATTGTTGCTAATAATCCTGATTTATTGTTGCTCGATGAACCAACAGTTGGATTAGACGTCGAAATCGCGCTCAAAGTCCGCGATTTAATCCTTTCCCTGAAGAAAAAAGGAAAAACCATTCTTTTCACATCGCATAATCTCCTGGAAGTTGAACAGCTCTGCGACAGGATTGCGCTCATTAACAAAGGAAAAATCCTCGCGATTGGAACGATCCCTGAAATAAAACGGATGCTGAACGCAAAGCTCGTTGTAGAAATCAAATGCCAGCATCCTTCAGCGGCAAAGAAAGCAATAGGATCTCTCGGAAAGATCCGCAACGAGGAGCAGTATGTACTTGTCGTTGAACTCAAGAAAGAAAACCCCAAAGAGCTCTTGGACAGACTCATTGACGCGGATGTTGGATTAGAAAGTTACAGGGTTCTTGAGCCA
>JAGVYU010000001.1 GCA_018303105.1 Candidatus Woesearchaeota archaeon
ATTCCGAATACGGATTTTGTCAAAGGAAAGCTCGATCTGGATGATCTCGGCTATCTTATCGCGGACGATCATAATCATACGAGTGTTCCAGGAGTATTTGCCGCTGGGGACGTTCATGATCGGCGTTTTAAGCAGGCGGTTACTGCTGCAGGCTCTGGCTGTATGGCCGCGATGGAAGCGGAAAAGTACGTAGAGCACGGAGGCTAATAATGGCAACAATCACATGGTATGACATTAATGAAAAGGATCAGGAGCACGTTGAGAAAACATTGAAGAGCCATAAGCACACGTTTATCCGTGAGTCCATCTCTGAGAGGAATGCGGATCCTAACGCGGAGATTATTTCCGGCTTTATCTATTCTAAGATTCCCTCAGCGATTATTGCAAAGCTCTCTAACGTTAAACTCATAGCTACACGTTCTACCGGTTTTGATCATATTGATATTAGAGAATGTAAGCAGCGCTCTATCATGGTTGCGAATGTTCCCTCGTATGGCGAAAATACAGTTGCCGAGCATACATTTGGCATTCTTTTATCTTTGACAAGGAATATTCATCTCTCGGATCTGAGAACCCGTGGCCATGATTACACGCTTGAAGGCCTTACAGGCATAGATATCAAGGGTAAAACGATTGGGTTGATTGGAGGAGGAAGAATTGGATTGCATGTCGCGAAGATGGCGAAGGCGTTTGGCATGCGTGTTTTGGTGTATGATGTCTTTCAGCAGCCGTTCATCGCTGAGTTGATTGGTTTTGAGTATGTCCCTTTAGACACCTTATTGTCTGAGTCTGATGTTATTTCATTGCATGCTCCGTATATGAAGGAAACGCATCATATCTTGAACGTTTCGAATATGGGTAAGATCAAGAAAGGGGCTATTTTGATTAATACTTCCCGTGGTGGCCTTATAGAGACAGAAGCGCTCTTGACTGCTTTAGATTCTCGCATACTTCTTGCTGCCGGTTTGGATGTGATTGAGGGTGAGGAAGAGTTGACAAAGAACGGAAGTTCTCCTGCCGCGGTGTTGGCTCGGAAGATCATCGCCCGTGATGATGTTCTGTTTACCGCGCATAACGCTTTTAACAGCAGAGAGGCGCTGCAGCGTATTCTTGACATCACATGCAAGAATATTGACGCTTTTTTGGCTGGAAAGCCCCAGAACGTTATCCAATGAAGCGAGTAAATATTCATAAAGTGTATTCTATTCTTGAAAAACAGATGGAATCTCTTAAAGTCCCTGTTGTTGAACTTATTGATATCCAGACGAAAGATCCGTTTAAGGTGTTATTAGCTACGATGCTTTCTGCCAGGACACAGGACGCTACGACAGCTAAAGCGTGTAAGCGGCTGTTTACGAAAGTTTCTACACCCAAAGATCTTGAGCGTATCTCTCAAGTTGAACTTCAGAAATTGATTTATCCTGTTGGTTTTTACAGGACAAAGGCGAAGCATTTGAAGCAATTACCGCATGTGCTTAAGGAGAAGTTTAATAGTAAACTGCCGTCAACCGTTGAGGAATTGATTTATCTTCCGGGCGTTGGTCGCAAAACCGCTAACTTAGTTGTTGCCGTTGGTTTTCATAAGCCTGCCATAGCAGTAGATATCCATGTATTTCGAATCTCTAACCGGTTAGGCTACGTTAAAACAAAGACCCCCTTAGAAACTGAGATCGTATTACGCAAGAAATTACCTAAAAAATACTGGCTCAAATACAATATGTTTCTCGTTGCTCACGGTCAAAGTATTTGTCGTCCTATTACTCCCTTATGTTCGAAATGCGCTATCCGCCCATATTGTAATAGGGTAGGCGTTACGAAATCCGCATGACCACACTCCATTCTGCCGTTCTTCGTTTGAAAAACACTCATATAGGAAAAACAGTAAAGAAACGCCTTTCCGAGTTCAAATCTCCTAAATCTGATGAAGAATTGTTTGAGGAATTGTGTTTTTGCATCCTGGCCGCTAATGCGAAAGGCCGTAACGCGTTCAATATCCAGAAGGAGCTCGGTTTTTCCGGCCTGTTTTCCCTTCCAGAAGCAGAGATTGTTGCCTGTATTAAGAGAAATAAGCATCGTTTTCATAATAATAAGGCAAAGTTCATTGTTTTAGCCCGCAAACACCATCCCTTAAAGAAGAAACTGCATGCTATCTTGCATTCCAAAGGAGAAAGAGAGGCTCGTGAATGGCTCATTGCAAATGTCAAAGGCATCGGCTACAAAGAAGCCTCACATTATTTGCGTAATTTGGGCGTTTCCTCACTTGCAATCCTAGATCGTCATATCCTGAACTTGATGCACGAACACAAAATAGCGAGAAAACCAAAGACATTAACGAAAAAGAAGTATTTGACATTAGAAAAGAAGTTTCAGAAGCTCGCGAAGGAAGTGAATATGAGCCCTTCTGAATTAGATTTGTATATGTGGTATATGAAAGCAGGAGAAGTTATGAAATAGGCGTGCCCGGTCACGTAATATGTAGAACTAACGAAAGATATATAAATATATAACCTTTGTCGTTCCTATAATGGAAGCGAAAATACCCTTGGCGAACAGATTAAGGAAGGAATCGCATAGACAGATCGCTGCTGCCCAGGATATGATCGTTGAGGAAGTCTTTAAGGAAATTCCCGGGGCGGTATTCCATGGAGGCACATGCATCTGGCGCGGGTATTCTGGAAAACGCTTTTCTGATGACTTGGACTTCTATTTTCCGCGAAGCATACCTTCCATAAATGCGGTGTTTGACAATTTGAAAAAGCGGGGTTTTGATATTGTCAAAAAGAAGATTGCGGAGAGGAGCGTCTACTCGGAACTCGTGCTTGGCCGTGTATCCGTGAGGCTTGAAGGCACGTTTCAGAATGTCAAAGGTTCGCTCATGGATTATGAGCGGATAGATGGAACCGTGATGGCCGTGTATGGGTTGACTCCTGAAGAGCTCATACGGGAGAAAGCAGCCACATATATCAAAAGAAGGAAGATCCGTGATTTGTATGATGTGTTCTTTCTGCTAAGGCTTGTCAAGGAGTTCAACAAAGTAAAGGAACCAATAGGACAGCTTGTCCAGAAGTATGTTTCTCCAGATGATGAAGAGAATCTAAAGGCGATCGTGCTCGAAGGAATTGTTCCTTCAAGCAAAGAGCTCATAGCGTATATTACACGAAAATGGCAAAATCCAAACATTTGAGTGTGGTTCTAGGGCTCTTTGAGAGGAGCCCAATCGTTGATTTCCGGTCAATACAACGTGTTATCGGAAAGAAAAATGGCGCGTATGGAAAATTAATTGTGCACAATCTGATTAATAAAAGCATCATTAAAAAAGTCGCTAAAGGTAAGTATACAAAGCACAATGAAACAACGCTTGCCGTTTTTTGCTTTTCACCTTCCTATTTGGGGTTGCAGAGCGCGCTGAGTATGCATAATCTCTGGGAACAGGAAACAATCCCGATTGTTATAACCTCAAAAAAGGTCCGGTTGGGATTGCGCACGGTCATGGGAGCGAATGTGCTTGTCAAAAGCGTGAATCCTTCGTATTTGTTTGGTTTCGAATACATCCAAGAAGGCCAGTTCTACATTCCATATTCGGACATCGAGAAGACATTGATAGACTTAGTCTATTTCAGGCAAAGCATATCTCCTGCTGTGCTTAAGAGCTTTAGGGAAAGAATTGATGAGAAAAAGCTCAAAGGGTATGTGCGTCGCTATCCTGAACGGATTCGGAAGAAAGTGCTTCATCTGTATCAAGGGCTGAGCTAATTAGGCTCTATTAACTTCCCATTATTCGAGACATCAGGTTCCGTACACATGTTACGGTTAAAACAGCACGGTCTTCGATCTCCGCCCTTGAGTTTTGAGATCGCAACCTCGATTCTTCGTTTACGCGTTTCCTGTTGTTTCGTTGAGCGTATCCAGCGAATCCAGTCCCAGCGCGCGCTTGGCGTAATATCCTTCCATACCGTGTGTGCATGTGGTGTGGTCGCTAAAGCTTTCTTCAAATCCAATGGCACTTTAGGTTCCGGCCATTCTTTAATGGGTGTAATCTTAACAGTTACAGTATCGCGCATGGTTGTGTTGACTTTGAGCCAATGCCCGCCCTTACCATCAGGTTCAAGAGGAGCAGTAAAGCGAATACCATTCATCGTTCCCTCAACCATGATCATGCCTCGTGTGGGCAGCTTCGCGCTTGCGCTCTTAGGTAACTGGAGAATGGTCCATGTACCGATCTTATGCGGTTTAGCGTTAAAAGTGATTGTTAACATAGTGCTCCTAAAAAGAATTTATTAGATTATAAATGTTTTGGGATGTATTGAAGTGTGTATCTGGCCATTTTGAATTGGATTTGTGTAGGGGGTATTTGAGGGTGGGAGAGGTTATGGAGTCGTTAGATTTCTCCTCTAAACATTAATAAACTACCCGATAAATAGACATGAAAATGGTACGAAGCCATTCTTTCGATAAACTGCTTGAGCTTAAAAGAGAGAAAGTAATGGCGACAGTTCATAGAATATGTGCTAAAAGAGGTCTTCCTTTACCTTCGATTAATTTTGAGGGGTGTGTTGAAGAATTTGAGGGTCAACTCGCACATTATCATCCAGACGCAAACACCATCTGTATCTCGGAAAGGCAGCTAATAATTCAAAATTTTGATGATTTAGACGCAACGATGGCGCATGAAGTAAGTCATATTCTAGTTCAAGACCACAGTCCGCGATTCCGTGAGGAGGAAGTGACTAGCAATATGGCCGGTTGGAAACCTCCCGGGGGTATTGTCCATATCACTGAGTGGAATAAATCGGCGATTGAACCCAATAAAGAAAGAGAAATCAAACCGGATATGATCAGATGTAACTATCATTTTTGCAGAAAAAAAGCAGATTTAACTCAATGCCACCACTGCCAAAACTATTATTGTGAAGTGCATTTAGAACCTTATGAGCCAAAATTGGGTTTTCATCCTGATTCCACTAGCAACTCAGGTCATCCTTGCGCGCCGTTTGTTGATTATTTAGCCGATAAGAAGAAGGCAGAAGATAAAAGATATGCTGAAGCGCTTGGCAAGTTAGTAAAAGGAAAAAGAGAAACAGTATCTAATGATTACTCGTACGATTATGCTCCCTCTTTTGACTATTCTGCCTATACCCATGTAATAAGCAATAATGAACACGAACCAGCTACTCCCAAATCAAATCGGAATTGGCTTATTTTATTAGTGTTAGTCGTAGCTTTATTCCTAATATACCTTTTTTTTATAAGGTGATCTTATCAAATCACGGAATTTCCGTTCATATTACTCATTCTCTATTGCATAAAATTGCTTTTCCTCAAACTTAAACATCTTTGCAATGATATTGGATGGAAATTGTTGTATCTTTTGATTATACCAGCTTACTCTTTTATTGTAAATCTTTCTTTCATGAAGAAGCTCTCTTTCAACATGCCATATGTTTCTCTGAATGTTATTGAAACTTCTATCAGCCTTTATTTGAGGGTATCGTTCATGCACAATAAGCAGTTTTGATAAAGCGGACTCAAGCATGTTTGATGTTTTCATCTTTTCATTAATGTTACCTGCAGAACCCCATTGTGATCTTAATCTTGTTACTTCAGTTAGCAATCCCTTTTCATGATTTGAATAGCCCTTTACGACGTCTGTAAGTGCAGGAATTAAATCAAACTTCTTCTTTAAATGTGCTTGAATATGGCTCGCCTGTCGTTCAGTATCAATACGAAGTTTGACAAAATTGTTGTAAGTCTTAAAAAGATAAATGGCTAGGCCCAATACAACTACTCCAATTATTGAATATCCTATGTAGTTCATTTTGATTCCTCCGAAAATTTTAAAGATTTTTTATAATACTCCTCATTCTTGTTCATTTTCTTAGGAGTAATACTCACTTGAAAGTATTTCACCATCTCCTTAATCGCTTCTTGTTTTGTCTTTAGTCTGTTTACTACTTTATACACTTCGACGATTTTATCTTCTTCATCCGATAAGTCTACCAATATTTTAACCATCTTAACACCTTGTTACACAGTATAACATTGAGTAATATATAAAGATTTCGGTTTTAGTGAGGGATACCTTTAGTTTGAGGGTCATACATCTCAAAATATCCCAACACCCGCATGTAGAGATCCAATTCAGAAGGAGTTATATGGGGCTGGGGAGGTTATGGATTGAGCAAAACTTATTTATATTTAATCGTCTGGTTAGGTATATTAGGGTGATTTAAATGCCAAAAAGACAAGGGAAATTAAGACAAGACGAATATGCCCAAACAAATATTATGAGTGGGGAAACAAGAATACGAAGAAAGAAAAAATTCAGTCTTTTTTAAGTTATTTTCTCTATTTTGGAATTCTTTTTTTGGCTTTTTCCCACTGATAATTTAGACCCGCCATTATAAGGAGTCCTAACAACGCTAAAGATACGCTGAACATTAGAATGATTAGGTAGTAACCGGCATTGACTATTTTAGGAGATTGGCCCAATGAGACGGCAATAACCATTCCTCCAAAAATACCCCCAAAGAAACTGTGAAGAAAATTCATCCAAACATTTTTATCAAACTTAAAGCACATAACTTTGCAGTGACAGCTATTAATCTATTAACTTTTCCAAGAATAATAAAGTTACCAGCACTTTACGCTTTAACCGCATTACACTAATCCCTGTTACATGTTCGGGCTTCAGGGAAAATCACATAGATTAGTCTCGATCTTGCAATGGTGAATTTCGTGCTACACAAAGAATTTATATATTAAATCAACTCAAGATCATTTTGGGTTAATATCATGACATTAACTAAAAAAGCAGCAAAAATAGTTTTTCAAATTGGAAAAGAGCACAAAGGAGAAATATCGGGTTCCTTTGAAATCGAGGAACTAAAAGGAGGAGTAATTTACAAGGTGTATCATAAAATGATTACCCCCGAAAAGCATGACCCTGAACCAGAATACATAAAACTAGTTTTTCCAAACAAATCAGAAATTATTATTCCTCAAAATGTCCCTGTTAAAAAAATTGAAGATGCTTTTTTAAAAAGCAGAGATGTTCAAATGGTAAGGTATGAATTTTTAAGTCATAATTATGTAATGTTAAAATATCTGTATATTTTTAAAATCGGAAATGATTATTTTGATTTACCCGAAAAAATGGCAAAAGAAATTGTAAATGGAACAGGTATAACGCTCCATATTTATCCTTAAGACAGTTCACCAAATACAAAACTCGCCTCTCTTGATCAACGAGGTTCCCTCTCGACCCCCTCACACTCTTCCAATAATACTTAACCAACTCTCTTTTACTCATCTTAATCTTTCTTTGAGCATTCCTCTTTAAGGCTTCTTCCAAAGTACACATTAAAAACACCCGTTTGACTTTCACCTTATACTTCTTCCCCAAAGCAGCTATCTTTTCAACCCGAAGCTTTCCTTTAACAAGACAGTATCCCTTCTACAATAACTTTATTGAAAATTGCACGGGTTTAGAGTCCTTGAATTTAGCATGCAATTTTCAATTCCAAAAACTCGCTGCGAGTTTTTGTTATATCCCGATCGTAAATACAGCTTCGTTAACTGATACAACGCCTCATACACTAACGCAGTATTATCATCCAACATCAGAAGTAATCCGAACAAAGAACTGCAGTTTTACCTTCTTACGTAAAGAGAGTACTCTTCCCACGGCGGACCTCTAATGATAATGAGCATATCGAAGAACGAAGTAAACCTCTATTCATACCTTATAGTAAAGATCCCTCGAAATCTCTCCGAATTTTCCTTAACAAGGCATATTAAGGACAACTGTCTTATTCTAAAAATGAGCATAAATAATAAAACCCTGGATTTTGAAAAAATCCGCAATATTTTCGATATCCCAACGCCATATAATAACTTTTATATATCAGATGATACCTTATCAAGTGATATGAACAAAAAAAAAGAATACAGCGGCCAACGAAGCCCAACCCTCAACACCGTTCTAATGGTAGAAGCTACACTGCAGAAAACCGGAGAAGTCATTTCCATAGGAAAATTGAAAAGAATTCTACCAAAACAGATCATGCATCCCACATTAATGGCTATCATCAAATATTTAGAGTACAGCGGAAAGATTATTGTGCATGACAATGATGTGCTTTGGGCATATAAACCGAAAAGCAAGCTAAAGAAGATGAAAGGAACGATTATAAGATGAAAGTGTATAAGGGAGCAATCAAGAAGAAGAGTAGCATTAAGTTAATCGGAGATGCAGAAAAAGCATTCAGCGAATTAAACAAGCGGGTTGGTGTTCAAAAAAAGAAAGGAGTCCAAAGTTCAAAAGAAATAACCCTTCTCAACGCCGTGAATAGAGTCTTTGATATTATTGCCAGAAACCCCTTTTATGGAGAAAACGCCAAAAAGGCATTAATCCCCGGGGAATACAAAACAAAATACAATGTAGATAATCTCTTCATTGTTGATCTTCCTGATTATTGGCGGATGATTTATACGCTTGAAAGCGATGAAATCGAGATTATTGCCTTCATTCTTGACATATTTGACCACAATCAGTATAATAAAAAGTTTGGTTTCAGGTAATCACAACTGAATGTATCAACTATGAATAACATTATCCAATTATGGATAACAAATAAGCGAGTCCCCCTCACAACATTACACTTCCTTGGGTGACCACAAAACAACGAAAATGTAGTCACCTCTAACCGTAAAGCTTAAATATGTAGTCACCCATATAAGGAATATGCACATTGAAAAAAGGAAAGTCAATGGAAAACTGAAGTACTTTCTCGCCCATTCCTACCGCGAGGGATCGAAGGTTCACAAAATCAGAAAGTATCTCGGAAATAAAATATCCGATGAAAGAATAAAGATCGCTGAAAAGCTCATTCTTGAAGAGATACACAAATACACAATCATTAACGACCCCCTTCACATGGCGCTTTCGAAGGAAGAAATAGACTCCATACGAAAACTTGAAGCAAAAATCCCGTTAAAAATCAGCCATCTCTCACAACAAGATTGGAGGACATTCTCAGAACTATTTACATATAACACAAACGCCATAGAAGGAAGCAAACTCACTCAAGAAGAAGTAAAAAATCTTCTAGAGAAGGATAAGTGGCCGGAGAAGTCAAAAGAGGATATTGCGGAAGCATTGGGTGTTGATGAAGCGATCGCGTATATCCGCAGAACGAAAGAGCATCTTTCTATCGAACTCATAAAGAAGATACATCACATCGTTTTCAGGAATTCCAAACCCTTTGCAGGAAAACTGAGGAAGAAAGGAGAGGATGTCGTTGTGCTCGATAGTAAAGGCAATGTTGTTCATGAGGGCGCGCCCCAGGAGAGACTCAATCACCTCTTGCGCGAGCTCGTGGATTGGTATACCAAGAACAAAAGTAAATATCCGGGGCTGATCCTTGGAGCGGTCGTGCATAACCAATTTGAAAATATTCACCCTTTCCGCGACGGGAACGGCAGAGTGGGGAGAATCATTCTAAATAACACCCTTTTGAAACACGGCCTCCCTCCCTTGAACATAGACTTCAAGAACCGTATGGAATACTACGCATCATTACAAGCATATGAAAAGGCCCATGATCTAAAACCGACAATAAATCTCTATATGAAAGAATATAATGAACTGAAGACAAAGCTGGGTGACCACAAAACAACGAAAACGTAGTCACCTCTTCCAAATAAGCGTTAAAATGTAGTCACCCAAAAGCATATCTTCCCGAAGGCCATCAAATCAGCATGAAGTCGCACTAATTTTATCAATTAAATAAGCGTTTCGTATCCTGAGCCTCATTCACTTCAAGAACTCCAATACCCTTCTGAGCACTTTGGGATCTCCCACAACGTCATTGCCAAGATGCCCATAGCCGTCTAAGAGAATTAAGCGATGCTTCCCATGCCCTCCCTTAACGCGGTCATAGAGTTCCTGCGATCGCAAAGGTGCAACAACATGATCTTTCTTGCCATGGATAAGCATCAAGTTCTTATTTCGAAGTTCGCTAACATAATCAATAGGATTCAGATCTGCTTTGTCATGAGCAAGCCGATTCCACTCTTTCTTAGAAGGAATCCTCCATAAGTGACCCCATCCTTTTCGGATCGTGCCATAAATCTCTTCAATAGGCTCAGCGTTTTCTTGAGGTATTCTGGAGTGATTCTTCCATTGTGTTGGTCCAGCTACTGCGATGATGTTAGATACATCCCGTGAAGATGCTCCTGCTACCATGACAACCGAAGCCCCGAAGCTTCCGCCAATAAGGCCGATATCCTTGACGCTCCATCGATGAACCCTTCCATCTGCAATATCCACCCCTCTTCCGCCTTTCAGGAATGCGATCGTCCGATGCACGGTTTGCACGCACCGTTCCCACTTCATGACGCCTTCGCTCGCGTATGTGCCGATGTAATCGGGATAGACGAGCACGAATCCCTCATCAATGAGCTTTTCAACCTTTGCGGGGTTATGCTGGTAGGGATGGCTCGGAAGCCCATAGCAGAAGATGAGAAACCTCCCTTTTGCATTCTGCTTCAATGCATCCCGATACCATATATTGAGCACTATAGGGCCAGTTTTGCACACAATAAGATGAGGCTTCATAGCGCCATGCAATCCATTCCTATTTATTAAAGTATAGTCACTGATCCATATCGCGCAGCGATGGATTCATAGCATTAAAAACTGTTCTGAAAGAAGCCGCGTAAAAAATATATACCTATCGATACCTTTATATTTCTCAATATTATCAAAAACAGATATGAAAACCGTAAATGACTATTTCAAATCCCAACCGCCTAAAGCCAGGGCCAAATTAAACCTCTTAAGAAAAGTCATCAAACAGGCATTACCCCAAGCCAAAGAAGTCATCAGTTATTCAATGCCCGCATTCAAAGAACAAAAAGTCATTGTATGGTATGCGTCCTTCAAAAATCACTATTCTATCTTTGTAAGGCCTAAAGTACTCCAAAAATTCAAAAAAGAGCTCAAAGCATACACAACCACAAAATCTGCAATACATTTCCAATATGATAAACATTTGCCAGTACAACTCATCGCAAAAATTGTAAAATCCGCAGCGAAGGAGAATCTGAAAAACTAGTTCTTAACAATCTTCATGTACACTAAAGATTCCTTGCAAGGATTAATTGCACCCGCTTCCTCTATCCTTAAGATACTCGCCCAATCACCAGTTATCCCGGTAATATTAACGCTTTCCAATCGGTCTGTTGTGTAGCATGTAAATTCTGGAACCGAGGGTGTGATCCAAGCCCGATATGCATCCGCATCGACAGAACCGTGACCATCGCAATAATCACACTTTCCATAATCTTGACCCCATGTCTGCGGATTGCCCGAGCCATCGCACTGTGGACATGACTGTGAACCTTGTATATCCTTGTACTTTTCCACGAGTCGCGCATGTGCGTCCATTGTTTTTGTATACCACGGCTGTTCGCGAACCCAGGAAGGATCATCCGGCCCGTTAACTTTAATTGAACTGAAATCTCGAAGCTTAGTTCCCAAAGGAAGTGTATCAATTGGTATTCCTGTGGCCTCAGCAACTTCTGGAGTCCACGTCTCACGAGGTGATTCCAGGATGAGGTTAATGGGTACATAATACGTTCCTATGAGTCCTTTAATGTATGTTTTCAATTGTTCAGAGAATTCAGCTTTTCTTCGTTCATAATTTGTATTAATTGCTTTTCCAATCGGAATAGGAATATACCCCTCGGGAAGTGGATCAATAGGCTGTGGAGAATATCTCATTTCCTTCTGTTCCTGAACAAAAAACTCCAAGGTATACGGAACACCCGTGCGTCTCACAGCTTCAAGGGCCATGCGAGCGGAATTATTGACAGTACCATACCGATAAACTTTTGTGTGGTCAATATTAACTGTTGTAAGCGTAATTCCTGCCTGCGCAGCAGCATTAAGAATTTCGTCTAGGCATTCTCTTCGTAATGATCGTGCGTGCCACACCCCGGTTATAGCTGCAACAAGCCCCATGATTCAGAGCAAAGTGCTTTTGAATTTATAAACATATTGTCGATACAAAACTCAAATCCCTACCCTCTCCTAAACTTTTCCTCAAAGTATTCCATCAACTCCTCATGCGTAAACCGCTGGGATTCTCCCATACCCTCTTTAATCAAGTCAAAGAATTCATCCGATGGCTCATCATACCCGATATACGCGGCAGTCATGCCATGCTGAACAGCATCCGTCAACCACGCAAAATAGAGTTTGTTCGGATCTGAAGGATAGGTAGTAATTCTTAAATCAATCACCGTGTTGGGAAAACCGTCTGCAAGAGCTTGAAGGTCTGCCAACGCATCAAGGATGCGTTCATGTAACGGCATGGCTCCATTCAAGACATCCCTGACAAGCACTTCTGGCATGAGAACGTAAGTGCGCGGCGCTTTAAAAACCCAGGCGTTCTATCACGCATAATAATATTTCCCTTTCTCTTTCTGCTCCCTATCCAGAACACTCCCTTCCTTATTAATCCTGGGCCGTCCAGAGAGATCATCCCGTCGTAATGTAATCTTAACCTCTCCCAAGAGAGAATTCATGCCATCCTGCATCGAGAAGCAACAACTAATCGCTGTTCAACATCCAAATACGCAGAAGGCTCATCAAGGAGATACACATCCGCTTCCTGTGATAAACAATGAACAATAGCAACCCGCTGCAATTCCCCTCCAGACAACTCACTAACCTTTTTATCCACCAAATGCTCTACAAAGAGGGGTTTTATTAAATCATTTGAGTGTTTAGCAATAGCATCCTGTAATAAGGTAGCAACAGGTTCATCAGGATCAAACTCAATGTACTGCGATTTATACGCAACCCGAACTGTTTTCGTAACATCTCCTCGAAAACCATCGATAACACCCGCTAAGATCTTTGCAAACGTCGTCTTTCCAATGCCATTCTCTCCAAGAATGCCCACAATGTCATGCGTTCCAAGCACTCCGGGATTCACCGTAAGCCCAAACGCTCCAAGCTTCACTCCAAGCTGCGACCATTTCAATAATTCTTGTCCTCTAGTTTCCTTCACAGGAGCTTTAATGTCAAATTTGATCTTATGATCTCGAAAGCGCACATTCTCCTCTTTAAGATATCCTTCTAAGTATGTATTCATGCCTGTTTTTGTAGCTCGAAGCTGGCTCACAATTCCATAACAGGCAGATTGGCCATACATGATATGCACCAAATCTGTCATATAATCCAAAGCAACAAGATCATGCTCAATAACTAAAACAGCTGTCTCAGGCGTAGCAAGTGTGCGGATAAACCGTGCAACATGCACTCTCTGTTTAATATCAAGATAGCTTGTCGGCTCATCAAAAATGTACAACTGAGCCTGTTTCAGAGCCGTAGCAGCGATCGCAACGCGCTGCAGCTCACCGCCGGAAAGTTGGTGCAATTCCCTTCCCAAAATATGTTTCAGGTTAAGCGCATCAATAACAGAAGTGAACGCTTTCCGTTCATCCACGTGTTTCAATAAAAACTCAACATTTCCTTTCACATTTTTTGACAACAACTCAACCTGCTGCGGCTTATACGCAATCTTAACACTCCCATCCACAATCCTCTCGAAAAACCGCTGCGATTCAGTCCCTTTGTAATATTTCAGCAGCTGTTTAATGTTCTGCTCTTTCTCCGGATTGCCAAAATTCGGTTTCAACACTCCAGCAAGCACTTTAATCGCAGTGGATTTTCCAATCCCGTTGATTCCGAGAATGCCCACAACCTTGCCATAGAGCGGAGTAGGCAGATTATACAGCGCGAATCCATTTTTTCCGTAGCGATGAATGGGAGTAGTCGTCAACTCCTCAGGAAGGTTAATGACATGGATCGCTTCCGGAGCGGCATTAACACAGATCCCGCATCCAATGCATGTCTTCTCATCAATCAAGAGTTTAGAGCCTTCAAAGTACATGCATTCAACGCCCGTACGATTCACGGGACATAAGCTTTGAATATGCTTCTTTCTCAGAGGATCTCGAAGTTTGTTATTATCTACGACAGCAATGCGAGTCATAGAGAATGAGGAATAAACATGCTTAATAAAGATTCCGACAGATCTCACACTAACTCATTACATTAAGCGCATACCGTATCCTTTCCCCCGTATCCGAAGCTCCATTCACTTTCAGCGCTTTCTCCAGGAACCATCGGATCACAGAGCTGTTCCTTCCAGAGATTTCAGTAAGCACATGCACCGCTCTTATGCGCATCCGTTCATCTGGATTATTATGCACGACATGCAAGAGATACGCATACGCTCCTGGGCCATGAACGAGAAAATCCTCACAAACTCTGGCATTTTGCCTATGGACTTCCTCTTCAAGCTCTTCATACTCATGAACATTCCTTCCCGGTTCAAATTCCTCTAGCAAAATCTCAAAGAGTTTTGTCATGGGTATTCACCCGGGAAAGACTTGTGGGCTCATGAAACCCCGCCCCCAACAAAATACGTCATCATGCGCTCTAATCCTGCAGCATTCCTCTGCTTCTGCGCATCCCTCTCCTCACGCGCATAAGAGGTCCAATACGTATGCTCTCTGAGGAGTTTCAAAGACCGTTCACACCAATCTCGAGGGGGGATAAGCACTCCTGAGTAATGCGCGAGCTCCCGCCTCAGACGCGCTCCTCTCTCCATAAACTCTTCAGTTCCCAAATTGTCAAGATCCGCGTCGCAGAGGATCTGCTCGAGCAACGTGACTGGCCGTTGAGGCATTTGAGTAGCGAGGATGGCATGCTGCACTTCTTGGGTCATCTCGGGACATACATGATAATCGCTCAGGATTCTCGCAGCGTGCTGAGCGCTTCTGAGCTCATGCTGCTCAGGACCTTGTAAAAACCCGACATCATGGAACGCTGCGGCAAGAGCAAGCACATACTTCTCGTGCTGTGGCAGGTTTGCCTGCGCTGCATAATACATGCTTCGCGCAAGCACATTCTGTGTATGTTCAACATTATGATATTCCACCTGCGGCGGTAAAAGATACAGTGCATCCTGGGCGATGTCGCACAGCGCCTGCACCCGTTCTGACGCTTCCAGTCTCGGCGGTAGTAAGGTTTCCATGTGTCTCACCTAAGGAATGATTGTTTTTGGGAAATAAAATAATATGGTACGATTTCTGCTGAATTACCGAAATTATTAAATAGATTCTGCGCTTATTAACGAAATATGAGGCTTGTTTCCGAGCATGAAGGAAAATCAGGAGTGAAGATCGACGAGAAAGACCGCAAGATTTTGTACGAGCTTTCAAGGAATTCGAGGCAGCCTATCCAAGTCATAGCGCGGCATGTCCACCTTTCCCGAGATGGCACGGCATACCGAATCCACCGACTCGAGCAATCGGGAGTGCTGCAAGGATATAAGACCCTTGTTGACGTATCCAAATTCGGCTATCAGTCTTTTCATCTCTTCATGAGACTGCATGAACCCCTGCGACAGGAAGTAATCCAAAAGCTCATTGCGCATCATCATATCCGCGCTATTCTCAAATTCTCCGGTGTCTATGACTGGGAGCTCGCAGTAATTGCGAAATCCTTTGAGGAATATGCGAAAGTGCGCCGGGAGATCCTCGCGTTTCTCGATGGAAAAGTCCAGGATATGAACACGGTTATGATTACAGCTCCAATTATGGCGCGAACATTCCCGCTCCGCTTCTTCCCTTACCAAAAAGACGATCGTGCGCGATCAGACGCTGAATATGTTCCAGATCGCAAAGACATGAAGATTCTTGAAATCATCGCGAATTGGGCGAATAGCTCATTGCTCGAGATTGCATCAAAGACAGGAGGATCAGCAGATATGATTGCCTATAGGCTTAAACGGCTTAGGGCCTCAGGCATTATCCAGAAGCACATGATCGGCGTCAATTATGACCTGCTCAACCAAAGCATGTACGCTGTATTATTCTCAACAAAAGAGCAGTCATCGAAGGACGCGGCACATATCCGAGAAGTCCTCAGCACAGATTCTGACGTGCTCTGGGCTGTCCAAGTCTTCGGGTCATGGAATTACCTCGTTTATCTCTGCGTGCAGGATACGCACCAGTATCAGCAAGCCCTTGACAGGCTAAGAGATCAATTCGGCGCTCAACTGCTCTCCTTCGTCACACTGCTCGCCTCTGAAGAATTCAAGTACACATATTTTCCCGAGGGCATGCGTGTGAGCCCATAAGGTTTAAATAGCGCTTCTCACTCAGTATTTGCATGGCAAAATGCGAACTCTGCAAATCGGCAATCGCGGAAAACTTCCTCGGTAAGCTCTTCGGAACCGTAATCAAGGATGCTAAAGGAAAAAAACACGGTATTTGTTCTGAATGCCAACGCAAGTTTAAGAAGGAAGAGATTCTCTCAAAACTTTAATTCGATCCGAATCTTTATAAACCCACTTTTGTTTCTCTAACAAGCTACGCCCCCGTAGCATAGTAGCCATTGCGGCTGCTTCGTAAGCAGCAGGTCGAGGGTGCAATTCCCTCCGGGGGCTTCGAGTGAAACGAGAAGCCACAGGAGGTTCAGAAACCGAAGTTTCTGTTATCTCCGGGGGCTGTGAGTTTACGAACAGCCAACGGGGCTCAAAAACACAGTTTTTGTTGTCTCCGGGCTTACGAAATGAGCAATTTGAGGCTCCGAACGCTGGTGAGGAAGTCTCCCGGGCTTTTTATTTTCCCGCCGCACCAACTTCAATAATCTCCGGAACCGCTAGGGTTTCTCCCTTTATCTCTGGCGTCACTACTTCCTCCTTATGATACAACTCCTCAATTCGCTTATCTAAATATTCTACCTCCTTCCAAGGCAACCCTCTCCAGTTCCAGTCAACCATTGTAATAATCCCGGCGAGCGGTCCTGTTACCCCCGCAGTGATACCCGGCCACTGAAGGTCCAATGTCAATCCGAAGTGCAGCTCCCGTGTGAGCGCGTAGTCCATGACGTGCACGATGCCGAGCATCATGGCATACATTACCCCCCCAGCCAATACCGCCGTGGTTATAAAATTATCTGGATAATAGACGCTTCTTGTTTTGAGCTGTCTTGGATAGCGAACTAATTCTCCTAGGAAATCCACTTGCTCATTATGCTGTTCATCATAGTGTTTTGGAGTAAATCTCCTCCACCCACGATTCACTCCTTGAAGCGATCGCAATCGTTCAGTAAGACTCATGTTTCCTGAAATTGCTTCTCTAAGGAGCGGATTATCTAGGTATGATGAAACAAGGACGCGATGCCCTACGTCCACATTAATACACGGCAGTTCCAGCGCACGAGGCGGCTCATATCCGGGCACATGGCGGAAGCGTTCAAACTGATATGGCAAACCCCGAGCTTCTATTTCTAACAACGCTGCTTGCCTCTCGACAACGCGCATTTGCTCGTATAATGTACCATCCATGGCAGCGAGAACCAAATATCAGCTTTTAAAGATATAGTGAAAACAGTATTCACTTACTCATACCGCAATGCATCCACTGGCTTCAATTGTGATGCCTGCCATGCGGGTAACAGCCCAGAAGCAGCTCCAACGAGAAACGAAAACATGAGCGCCCCGATGATCAGATACCAAGGGAAATACGCTTTGAGCAGCGCCGTCTGAAGGACAAGCGTTGCTATGATTTCAACCAGCTTCGCGAATCCCATGCCAATAAGCACGCCAATCCCGCCTCCGACAAATCCAAGGATCCCTGATTCAATTAAAAACAGGAGCAGGATATCATTATTCCGCGCTCCAATCGCTTTCATCACCCCAATTTCCTTAGTCCGCTCAAGAATTGCGGTGTACATCGTGTTCATAATCCCTACAGCACCGACAAAGAGGCTGATGGCTGCGATTCCGATGAGCACTGCTTGCACTACACCAAGGATAACGTTAAACGCTTCCAAGAAGCTGTCAGCAGTCTGAATCGTGAAGTCTTCTTTTCCCTCTTCAAGATTTCTTGACTTCCGCAACACACGCTCAATGCGGTCCGCCACCTGAGAGGGCTCTTCGCTAAGAGCTGCCTTTGCGTAAATAATATTATACACATCTTTCTTTTCAGGGAAGAGTTCATAATATGCGTCTCGCGTGATATAGATATTCTGGTCATCAGAGGGATTTCCAATCACTTCATAAAATCCCACAACCTCAAACACCTCTCCATTCAGCGTGACTTTGTTGCCGAGCTGCACGTTTTTCTCAAATAGGTTTCTGTTAAGATAGTAATGGCCCAAATTTGCTTTACGGGCATCCCCGTCCTCAATTTCCTTGCCTAGCTCAATCCCATAGTTTTGAATGAACATAAGTTCAAGGACGGAATACTCTTTAGAATCATCTACGGGCATCGCGAGCGCAAACGCGTACCTTTTAACGTCATTAAATTCAATTTCAATGGTGCCCACGGGAACACCCGCTGCGCGGTCTATCCCTTTGACCTTTAGAACCTCATCCAAGTCTTCCTTCGTTAGTTGTACAGGGGTAGTAGTTCCCGGAGCTCCGAGCTCCCCTTTAGGCTGAATGAGAATCATATCCCTGCCCATTTTCTCGAATTCATCATTTATGTATTTCTGCAGTCCCTGCCCCAGGCTTACCAGGGCAACGACCGCTGCAATGCCTATGAAAATTCCCAGCATCGTGAGCCAGGAGCGCATTTTTCTTTTCGTAAGGTTCTGAATCCCATACCTAAAGTAGTCTGTGAGCATGTTACTTCCTCAACGCATCTACAGGTTCTAACTGGGATGCCTGATAGCTGGGCACTATTCCTGAAACGGTGCCTACAATGAATGAGAACAGCAATGATCCGATGATGAGCATCATGCTGAACTGCGCAACTAAGACCCCTTCTCCGAGCGCCGCAGCTCCAGCAACCTCTACAAGTTTTGCGAGCCCAACTCCTAACGCAATCCCAACTAATCCTCCCGCCATGCCAAGCAATCCAGATTCCGTGAGAAAAATCAGGAGGACATCTGAGTTTTTTGCGCCAATGGCTTTCATAATCCCAATTTCCCGCGTTCGCTCAAGCACAGACGTGTACATTGTATTCATAATCCCTATCCCTCCTACAATGAGGCTTATCGCCGCTATTCCTACGAGTATGGTTTGCACGGTGGTCAGAATCGTGTCAAGCGTGGCGAGCGTCTGCAAGGGACTTTGCACCGTAAAATCCTCTTTGCCTTTCTCAACATCGCGTTGCCTTCTCATGACTTTCTCAATATTTGCCTGAACTTGGGGGACATCCGCTCCTTCTTTGACTTGCACGACCAGAAGGTCAACATCTTCTTCAATATTCAGCACCTCTCTGAACCTGGCTTCATTCATAAGGATGATGTCATTGAAAAATGGATTACCCGATCGCTTCAAAACTCCTGCAACCTCAAACGCTGCACCTCCAATGAGTACTTTGTTTCCTGCATGGATTGCTTTTCCATAGCGAGTGTCTCTGGAAAAACCGCTTCCGAGCACGACTTTGCCCTGGTCTGAGCTGTCTATCATTTTTCCTTCCGCCAATTTGACGTTAAGAACATCAAGAACGAGAGCACGTTCTTTATCCTCCTCGGGAAGATTCGTGATGCCCTCAAAATTTCGAATGTCATGATACTCAAACGACACAGATCGTATCATACGGTTGACAACAAGTTCAACTCCGGGCACTTGTTCAATAGCATCCCGATCGTCAAGCGTGAGAGGTTTGATGACGGTTGATCCCGGAGGTCCAAATCCTGTTCCGGATGCTTCTACGGTCAGTTTGTCTGTTCCCAGGGTCTCAAATTGTCCGAGGATAGCATTTCTCATCCCTTGTCCAAGAGAAATCAGTGAGACCACTGCGGCGATACCGATGAAAATCCCGATCATCGTGAGCCATGTGCGGAGCTTGCGCTTCAATAAGTTCTTCGCAGCGTAAAAAAAATAATCGCGGAGCACGGCTCCTCCTTATTTCGCATGCTGCTTCTTCCGTCCTATGAAATAGAAGAGTGCAGCGCCGATGACATGCGCGAAGATGAACAGCGCGATCCATAAATATCGCTGATAACGTTTCATGGGGGTTTTGATCATCGAATAGAGCATGAGCGCCCAGAATACAATCAGGATAACCAGGATTGGTGTTACAAACAGGAGCGTACTGAACATTCCAGAGCCGTTCTGCTTGGCTGAATTCTGGTCCATGCGCAGCGTCACGGGCACGACCCGGGTATAGCGTTGGTTGTTCGCGTCAAGATACTCGATGCTGACTGGAATATCGAAACTGTCCCCTTTGTTTTTCAGATCGATGCTGAATGTTGCAGACTCAAAATCATCGGAATCAACTTTCCCAATGTAGACTTCAGGAGACGTGAGCACGGTAAGCTCCTCTGACTCGATGATTTTGGCGTTCAACAGCTTCACATCAGTAAGCCCCCGGTTCACAAATTTGATCGTTATCTCCCCCGTTCCGCCTGCAAGGTTGCTTGACTCGATGTACACGGAGAGTTCGGGCGCGCTGCCAATGGGCACTCCGATCGTATTGTCCTTTGAGTAGTTTTTTCCGAGCTCATCCTTGAATACGATCTGCAAAGGCACTTTATAGAGTTTAGCCGCAGCTGTGGGATCCGCTGCGAGGATGAACGTAACGGTGTTCAGCTCCCCGGGGAACATCGTTTTCACAATCTTCTCGTTTGTGCTTCCTACAGGTATGATGGGCACTGTTGCAAGATCGAGTTTGATGCGGATATCTTTAAGCACAGAATCATCAAGGTTATGGAGTGTTACGTTGAGGTCTGTTGTTTTTCCCGGGTCAATCATGCCATTCTCTATAGCGATAGACTCAACAGCAAGCGTTGCGTCAAACGTGCTAATGGAGATATTGAATTCCTCCGGCTGCTCCCATACATCAACATTATACGCTTTGAAGCGAACGGAAAGAGGATTTTCTCCTTCAACGGCATTTTCATCGACCTTCAGCCGGTATTTGATAATGATGCCCTTTTCGCCTTGCTGTTGCGATTGGAAGCCTCCAAGCTCTCGCACTGCTGAATCTCCCGGCTCGAGGGAGAAAGGATACTCGGGAATGAGTTCAAGCGTAACGGGTGGCGTTCCTTGAAAGCCCGTGTTCTCAATCTTGAACCGGACATCAACGTAATTTCCCGGTTCGGCAGGGTCCGGAAGCTGGCTCATGAGCGATACTTTGATTCCGGGAGCATTAGCTATGGCCAGTGTTGTGAGCAACAGCATTGTTACAACGTACACAATTATTTTTATGGTTTTCATATGAGCACCTCTCTAAAGTTTTTTCACCACTTGACCATCTTTGAGTAAGATGATGCGGTCCGCCCGTTTTGCTAAATGCGGATCGTGTGTGACCATGACAATGGTTTTTTTATGCTTGCGGTTGAGCTCGTGGAGGAAGTCCAAGACGTTCTCTCCCGTGTGCGTGTCGAGATTTCCCGTAGGTTCATCCGCAAGGATCACTTCAGGGTCATTTGCAAGCGATCGCGCGATCGCAACCCTCTGCTGCTGGCCTCCGGAAAGTTCAGATGGCCTATGGTTCATTCTGTCTTTGAGCTGCACGATCGTGAGCAGCTGCTCAGCGCGCGCTGCCCGCGCATCCGCCGGGATTCCTTGGAAGATCATGGGCAAGGACACATTTTCAAGCGCAGTTAATGTGGGCAGCAAATTGAATTGCTGGAAGATAAACCCTATCTTTTTGCCGCGAATTTGGGCAAGGTCTGATTCATCGAGATGAGAGATATCTTTTCCATCGAGCAAAATCCTTCCTTTGGTTGGAATATCTAGGCAGCCCACCATGTTCACGGCCGTGGATTTCCCAGATCCGGAAGGTCCCATGATAGATACAAATTCTCCCTGGTAGACATCGAGGCTCACTCCTTGAAGCGCGGCCACTTCGACGTGGCCCATCACGTAGATTTTCCACACATCCTCAAGCGTAATTATGGTTTTTTTCATTTGGTTCTCAAAAAGGTTTCGATAATCGTTCCAAGGCCCGTGTACTGCTGCTGTAATGCCTTGACTTTGAGTTTTGTTTCCTTCGTGGATAGGGAAGGCATGCTCGCGTTCAGGAACTCCGTCATGGGATGCACCTGGAAACGCAGCATGTTTTCAAGCTTCTTTCGGGTCATCATATGAGCTGAAGTCTCGGCCTCATAGATCTTTGTCCTTCCGTTTTTTCCCGCAATCTTGACCATTCCAAGCCGGTGCAGCGTGGTTAATGCCTGGCTGATTGTGCTCGTGCCGCACTTCACTCTCTGTTTGAGCTGCTCCTGGGTGTGCTTGCCATAAAAGTAGAGCGTTCCCCAGAGTTCTCCATGGATGGCGCTGAGGCCCCAGAATTGCATGAGTTGTCCAAGCTCATGGATGATCTCCTGAATAACCTCCTCTTCCGCCATACGCGTATGGCAATGCGGTATGTATTTAAACTTTACGAAACACCAATGGTTATATTGTTTCTGAAATTATAAATATTTAGAAAAGTGAATGCCACAACCTTTATATAGCTCTCGCTGTCCCTTCAGCGCATGAGAAAACAGGATGTGAAAGACGCGCGCAAGCGGAAAATCATCGTGCTTGTGCTTGCGGGCCTTATGGTATTTAGTGTATTTGGCGCTGTCTTTTATGGCTTCTCGGATCCGTATGGGAGCGTCCGGTACAAAGGCATTGCGTTCACCCGCACGCAGAATGGATGGATGGCTAAAATCGATAAGCAACCCATGTCATTTCTTAATCACCCTCTTGATTTGGAATACATGAATGTGACCCAGGACATAGTGCAGCGCATCAAAAATCCTGTCGAGATTGATACCACAGGATCACTGAATGATCCCGCGAATGAAACAATAGCGTTGCTCCAGTATGATCTTGCGCGAACGCTGGAAAAACAAGGAGTTTATAGCATTGCAGGAGCTCTTGAGAGCAGTTCATACAACATACCTGTCATCACATGCCTTGACGCTACCCCGCAAAAACCTGTCATCCTTATCAAAACCGCCAATGAAACGATGATTCGATTGGAGCAGGATTGCATTATCCTCCAGGGCCCAACACCATACGATCTTGCCGCTGCCTCCGAGCGCTTGCTCTATATTATGTTAGGTGTCATGGATGAGTGAGTCAAGGATTCTGTACATTGCCACAGGCACTATTGTTGTGATCCTTTTAATATTAGGGATTGTTATCTATTTTTCTATGCGCGAGGTGAAAAACCCAACACCCGACCGGCTCGAGTATAACGGTTTCGTTTTCTTGCATTATGCTGACCTTTGGAATACGGAATGGCAGCGTGACAATAACCTATACAGCATTCATTTTCATTACAGCCCGCTGGAGGCGGAGTCCGTTCCCATCCTGCAAAGGAATCCGCTGGATGAGCGTTTTGATCAACCCACGTATTATATGACGTTTGACCCGCTCGCAAACAATACAGAATATTTCAAAGTGGCCGTTGGCGAGCTGCATCTAACGCTTATCAAAGTGTTTGGCAGAGACCTTGTGGCAGCGTGCACAGGCAATGTCACAGAGGCATGTTACAAGCGCCCCATCATCACCTGTGACAATAGCACGCACGGCGCTGTGTTTTACCTAAAGCAGTCGGGAGAGCCGTCCATTATCCTTGATGGAAACTGTGTTACGATCACCGGAGAAGATAAAGAGCTCGTACGGGCAGTGGATCGCCTCTTATACCATTGGTACCGCATTATCCCCCCGCCTGAAGAGATTCAGATTATAGGGTAAATTATATAAAGCCGGATTCTGAATGAAATAGCATGGAGCATTACTTCACGGAAAACCCGAAAAGCAGGGAAATCATTTCAGAGATAAAAGTGCTTGCGTTCGGAAAGTCGTATGATTTTTTCACCGCCTCAGGTTTATTTTCATGGAAGGAGCTCGATAAAGGCTCAAAGCTCCTGCTCGAATCTGCAGACATCAGCGGGAACGCAAGAATTCTTGATATGGGTTGCGGGTTTGGCGCTATAGGTATATTACTCGCGCTTCAGCACCCGCACGCAGCATTCGTCCTGAGCGATATTAATACGCGCGCCGTTAAAATCACTGCCTTGAACATTAAGCGTCATCATCTGAGGAATGCCATAACTGTGCAAAGTGATGGCTTTAAGAATATTCAAGGTTCATTTGATCAAATTCTGCTCAATCCTCCCCAGACTGCGGGGAGAGAAGTGTGCCTGAGGCTTATCAGAGAATCAAAAGACCACCTCAACCAAGGTGGAAAACTCACAATTGTTGCCAGGCATCAGAAAGGCGGAAAAACACTAGCAGTGTATATGAAGGAAACCTACGGAAATTGCGAGGAAGGAGCTAAAAAAGGCGGATTCAGGATATATGAAAGCGTCAAATCTCCTTAATCCCTTCTTCTCCCGGAACGACGAGCCGAAAGCCAACACCGAGTCGCATGAGCGCCGAGATGATCGCCATATGCTCTTTTCCTGTGCCAGAGATGAGGTTCACACCCACTTCCCATCCCGAGAGTTTTCCATGAAGCTGATTCACAATATCCACGATAATCTCCTCCAGTGCCTTGTCTTCTTTGATGAGCACAAATTCGTGCGGCTTTTCAGAAGTAAATTTCTCCTTGCCAAACGCGTTCGTGACCAAGAATGTTTTCTCAAAAGATCCTGAATTCATGAGCTGCGCTACATGATTCCATGTTCCTTTGCCCGTTGTCAGGCATGCGATGAGAAAGGTCATAAGCCATAAGGTAGTTGTGCGCCTTTATATGGTTTATGATCAAGGTTTATATAGTCCTTTTCTAAAGGACATCGCATGTGGAATCCCCTTAAGTCTTTTAGGCACGCGGGAATGCAGCGGCTGCGCGCGAGCGTCATTGTTGAAAAAGCGCAAAAGCTGAAGGATGAGGCAAGCGACTTCCACCAGTCCCTCTCCGATCAAAAACAAAGGCTCCAACAGAAGCGAACACTATTTGATCATTTGGCCAAGCTGGGCTTATCTTCATTTAAAGACTCTGAAAAAACCGTACAGGACATTCGGCACGTCATAACAGCACAGTTGCAGGCCGTGAAACAGGAGGTAGCGAATTCGGGGCATGAAGAGTACCTTCTGACTTTTTTTGACAAGGCAGCGATAAAGGAGATGAAGTTGTTCAGGTTTCAGCCAAACTTGGAGTATGGCACGCCCGAGTATGCACGCGAGTATGTAGCGCGGATGGCAAAATCCCATCAGGAATTACCCGGCTTAATCCATTCCATTCACACTGACTTGAAAAAAAGGCTGCGTGAACTCCACGAAGCGCTCGAGGCGCAACTCAAATTGATCTCTGGATCCATATCAATTATCCAAGTCGCAAGAGATCCACGGATGATATCCTATCTTCAACTTGAGGAAAATGCGCTTGTCGCAATCGAAAAAATAGTTGATGTTGATCTCAATAAGATTCGCGAAATCCTCGCTGATTTCTCAATCGCGTACGCGCATGACGCAGCTTTTGCAGGGGATGGGGAGCGAAGAAGGATATGGGATCAATGGAGACAGGAAGGCATGGTGTTTGTGCACATGACGAATTATTTTCCGCATCATGCGATCATCACATCAACGATAAGCGCGCAAATAAGGAGTCCGGGCGTTCCGGTGGATACGGCTCGTGATACAATTCACTTCACCGTGAATGGTCCTGTGTTGGGGCATATGGAGGGAGATTGGGCTGGGTATCCAGTGGGAATTTTGATTCCGGGAAAAATGTTTCCTCTTGACCGCTTGGCCAGTTTTGCCCGATTTGACTCTTGGATCTTTGGAAATCTCAAGATTCCCGCGGGGAGTGTTATCATTTGTGAGGACCAGATTCTTCAGGCGTACGCCAAATCGCAAAACAGCACTCGAGATCAGATCATTGCAACGTACTATCATCTCGGCATTCATATCTATGTGCCTCCTCAAGGAACATCCGCATATCACTCTTGTCGTGATTTCATAAAAAACTCGCAGTATCAGTATCAGGCCGCAGAAGATGGTACCTTTCCGACGGATACGAAGTATGCGCAGTCCATGGGTATTGATTCCGGCCGGCACGCGTACTACCCTGAAGCAGACTTGGAGACGCTTCCCCAAAGCTTCGTATCCGCTATGCGAATCATGAGGCAACAAAGCAGTTATCTCGCATCAGGATTACTCAATTACAGCCGTTATGAAGTCAAGACAACGCCGTTAGTGATTTGGGGCACAATTTCAGCCTGTGCAACTCAGCTCTCCGATGCTCGCTTTCGGAGAGTAATCCCCGTGATATTATCCACTGTGATGGAGTATATGAAATTTGCGCTTCCGATATGGGAAACCCAAGTTTCGTTGCTGCGCGAATGCCTGAATGACAAGGTTCCTGTCTCAAGCGCAGAAATCAAGAGTTATTGTGAGGGCATTGAATTTCTCTGGGGCAGGGAACTACAGTATCAGTGCCCTGAAAATCTCAGAATTGCATATCCGAATACCATAAAAGCCATTGAATCTTTGCTTCCAAGATGGACTCGAATGCTTACAAACTTAAAGAGTATCTATGAACCTCTCCTGAGAAAGTCATGGGCAAAAGAGCCCGTGGCTCAATTTGCATAATGCACTTACAACCTCCCATGCTGTAAATACCGTTCTAAATCCTCTTCATCAAGATCCGCATGGGGATGTTTGCTCTTTTTCTTCGGAGCTATCATCATCTTATGCACTTCTTTTTTCTGCTGCAATAAATACCCCCCATAGAATAATCCGCACGCAAGCCCGGCAAGATGCGCTGCGTGCGCAATACCAGTATCATGAAACAGGCCAAAGATATCGATAAGCGCAAAAATAACTCCTGCAGTCCTCATGCTCATCGGAACAACAAAAAAGAACAGGACTTGTAAATCCGGCAGCAGCATGATCGTGAGTCCCAAAACCGCCATAATCGCTCCCGAAGCTCCGAGTGCAGTGGGATAAAAAAAGGACGCGACAAAGCTTGCGATCAATCCAGACACAAGATATGCCCCTAAAAATCGCTTTGTGCCAATCCGCTGCTCAATGAGCGATCCAAATAAAAACAACGCGTACATATTGAAGAGCAGATGCCACGGCCCGCCATGCAGGAACATGGACGTCAAGAGAATC
Organism: Candidatus Woesearchaeota archaeon; assembly: GCA_018303105.1. Classification (GTDB taxonomy): domain Archaea; phylum Nanobdellota; class Nanobdellia; order Woesearchaeales; family JAGVYU01; genus JAGVYU01. Next base: position 27,102 of record JAGVYU010000001.1, read on the forward strand.
CATGGCCTTTGAAAAACATCTGAGGACACCAAGGCATACGATTCAGTAAATCCGGGGATAAAGTATTGGAGAGCAAACACTACCACATTCACGAGTATCAGAATCCACGTAGCATTTCGTAAGCGCATATCCTTTGGAGAACTCAAGGGTTTTTATGGTTTGCGATAAATCGCTGCTAACCCACATCATGACATTGCCATTCTGCCATGAAGGACTGGCTGGAATCAACAATAAATCCAAAGACACTCAATCTTGGTTAATTCCTAATCCGCAAGCCTTTTAAATGCCCCCCAATTCTTCTTTCTGGGGACTATGGAAGAGCAAGCATCAAAAATGTCGCTGAAAGAGAGAATCATTGCGTTCTATGATAAGCATTACAAAGCCCTGTTATGGATTCCGATAATTATTTTCGTTCTTGCCATCGCTCAGATTGGCGTACAAATAGCTACGACCGGTGACTTTATTCAAAAGGGAGTTTCACTCAAAGGCGGCATTACCGTAACCGTACCAACGGAAGAACTTGTCAACCTTGAGGATGTGCAGGCAAAGTTGCGCACAGAGTTTCCCGGGAACGACATTAGCGTGAGGAGACTTGAGCAGGCAGGCACATCTGTTGGTGTAACAATTGAGGCGGATATTGACGGCACGGATGAGGCTCAGTTTCAGGCATTCCTCATATCTATTGAGAATAGTCTCGGCTTCCCGCTGAATAAAAACTATACCGTAGAGCTCATCGGGAGCGCATTGGGAGAATCTTTCTTTAAGGAAGTGTTTCGTGCGATGATTATAGCGTTCGTGTTCATGGCGATTGTTGTGTTCATCACGTTTCGTTCATTTATTCCCAGCATCACCGTCGTATCATGCGCACTGGCAGATATTCTCGTTACGGTTGCGGTTGTGAATCTGATGGGGGTGAAAGTATCAACTGCGGGAATCGCAGGTTTTCTCATGCTCATTGGGTATAGCGTTGACACAGACATCCTCTTAACCACGAGAATGTTGAAGCGAAGAGAAGGAAAGCTCATGGATCGCGTCACAAGCGCGTTCACGACAGGAATGACGATGACGCTGACAACGTTAGTAGCCGTGGGCGCAGCGTTTTTCTTCACACAGTCCGAGGCGCTGCGGCAGATAATGCTCATTATTCTTATTGGTCTCGTTGTTGACATAATTTTTACATGGATTCAGAACATGGCGATTATCCGCATATATCTTGAGAAGAAAGGGTGGGCGCATGAACACGAGGCTTAAGAAAACCCTGCTCAATCCGCGCGTCATCATTTCCCTCGTATTTATCGTTCTTGCCATCGTCGCGATTAATCCAGACCTGACACCGGAAGGCGCCGCGATTCGCAGCGTCACCTTAAACTCTTCGGCGAATCTCGCGGGGATCACAAGCCCTACGGCAACAGCCCCGCCGCGGTCCAGAGAGGTTGTGCTCGCGATGAACACAAAGCCGATTAAGGACGCCTCAGATTATAATGCATTTGTGGCAGCCTTGCAGCTGAACCAGACGGTTACCGTGCGCACGAATAAGAACACGTATCTGCTCCGCACAAAGCCGTTGACAGAAATTATCATTCTGAATGAAACCGAGACTAAAATAATCGCAGAACGCAATCTCGTGACGAACGAGACGCGCAACAGGACCATTGTCGTTAACAAAACCCTCGACAGGATTATTGGCGTTGAGGATATTGGCCTCAAAGTATATGATGCGCCTACAACAAATATCCGAAAAGGCCTTGATCTACAGGGCGGCACAAGAGTGCTGTTAACCCCTGAGTCCAAAGTCAGCGCAGACGATATGGATCTCATCCTCAGCAATATGAAGGAGCGCCTTAACGTTTTTGGATTAAGTGATGTCGTTATCCGAGAAGCGGGAGACCTCAGCGGAAATCAGTATATCCTCGTGGAGATTGCAGGAGCGAATGAGGAGGAAGTCAAGGAGCTCCTCGCTCGCCAGGGTAAGTTTGAAGCGAAAATAGGCGAAGCCGTTGTCTTCAGGGGCGGCCATAAGGATATTACATACATTTGCAGGACCGCGGATTGTTCAGGCATTGATCCTCAGGCGGGCTGTGGCCCTTCAGGAAGTGGATGGGCATGCCAGTTCAGGTTTGCGATCACGTTAAGTCCAGAGGCCGCGGAGCAGCAGGCGTCGCTCACAAAAAACCTCAATGTTATCACGGAGAATAATCAGCAGTATCTGAGTGAGCAGCTCCTCTTGTATCTGGACGATGTCCAGGTCGATCAGCTTAATATCGGGGCTGATCTTCGCGGCAGGGCTGTGACTGATATCCAGATCAGTGGTTCCGGTACTGGAGCGACACAGCAGGAAGCGATCACAAACAGTTTAACCAATATGAAACGATTGCAAACCATTCTCACGACGGGTAGTCTTCCTGTAAAACTGCAGGTTGTCAAGACCGATGTCATCAGCCCGAGCTTGGGAGAGGAGTTTGTCCATAATAGCATTCTCATTGGTGCTATTGCCATGATTGGCGTGGTTGTCGTCGTTTTTTTACGCTATTGGAATTTGAAAGTTGCGTTGCCCATGATTCTCACAATGCTCACAGAGGTCACCGGCCTCTTTGGTGTGGCAGCATTGATCGGCTGGAATATCGACATTGCCGCGATCGCCGGCATTATCGTTGCTATCGGAACGGGTGTGGACGCCCAGATTGTGATCGCTGATGAGGCTTTGCGCGGGGAAAAGCAAACCGTCGAATGGAAGCGGCGCTTTAAGAACGCGTTCTTCATCATTTTTGCTGCGTATTTCACAGGCCTTGTTGCAATGGTCCCATTGCTCTTTGCAGGCGCAGGCCTCGTGAAGGGATTTGCGATCACGACGATTCTTGGAATATCTATCGGCGTCTTTATTGCTCGTCCCGCATACGCAAAGATTGTTGAAATCCTGATTAAAGACTAGAGTTTCTAAAATACAAAGCTTTTAATATCCTCATTTTTTACAGCGGCGTATGAAAACGTACTGGTGGGCGGTCGCGTTAATGTTTTTCTGCACTCTGCTCACGTCGTCTGCGCAGCTGCTCTATAAGCTAGGGTCAAAAAATCTGCAGCTGAATCTGTCTCTCTTGCAAAATTACTACTTGATAGCTGGTCTCGGCTTATACGTCATCGGAGCGGGCATTTTCGTCCTCGCGCTGCGGGGAGGAGAGGTCTCTGTGCTGTATCCGATCATCGCGACAAGCTACGTCTGGGTCACGTTATTGTCCATTTATTTTCTTATGGAACAGCTGAATATCTCAAAAATCTTTGGCGTGGGCGCCATTATCTTGGGCATTATCATCATCGGAGTGGGCAGCAGGGATGCCGCTCCGGAAGTGCTGTGATGGCCACGGAGCTCTGGGCTATTGGATTAGTTGTCATCGCGAGCCTTGCAGGCGCGCTTGGCCCTATTATGTTCAAGAAAGCAGCCCAGCGGTTAAAGCGCAGTCCTCTTGCACTCCTAAAAAATTATTATCTATTTGCGGGCGCGGGATTTTACGCGTTAGGCACAATCCTCTTCATTCCCGCGCTTAAAGGCGGTGAGCTCTCCGTGCTGTATCCTTTTGTTTCTTTGACGTATGTTTGGGTGAGTTTGCTCTCCGTATTCTTGCTTAAAGAGCGCATGAACATGGTCAAATGGTCCGGCGTTGCGTGCATCATCATCGGAGTTACCTTGATTGGAATCGGAAGTGTGGCATGAAAGTACTCTCTCTCGGGGGATCGTTAATCGTTCCGGAATCTATTGATACTGAGTATCTCATCCAATTTAAGGAGTTCGTGCTCAGGCACGTGGATCAGGGAGAAAAGTTTGTCATCATCTGCGGGGGTGGAAAAGTCTGCAGGAATTATTATGCTGCGCTTAACATCATCACGCTGAGCTCGTTCGCATTCTGTTTGGTGATGCAGCGCATCCCGTTGTCCAGCCGGATTATACAAAGAAGACTCCGTTTGAAAGCATTCTGATCGGATGCGGACTAAAACCGGGGACGAGTACAGACTATGATGCCATACAGTACGCGATTACGTGTGGGGCAGATGCCGTGTTGAATCTTTCAAATATCAGTTTTGTGTATGACAAGGATCCAACGCACCACAAGGACGCGAAGCCATATGAGCGGTTGACGTGGAGTGAGTTCAGGTCCATGTTCAGCGCCGAGTGGAAGGCAGGAACAAATGTTCCGTTTGACCCGGTGGAAGGCAGGAACAAATGTTCCGTTTGACCCGATAGCCTCCGAGCTCGCTCATCGCCACGGCATTAAAGTCATGATTCTGCATGGGCGTGATTTGGAGAATGTCGAGAAAGCGCTGCAAGGCCTCCCCTTTAAAGGCACGCTGATATCCTAACATGGCTTCTGTATGCTATAGGACAGACCCTATAGATTTATAAGTCCACACTTCTGGAAAAACGGAAAAGAGGTGCGTGATGGGCATAGTTCAGGAGGTAAAGGATGTTGCTCGGTTTGAGCATATAGGGGCCATATTGTTCAAACAGGGTTTGGATTTCATTGGAAAAAAATCGTTCATACCTTCTCCGCCAAAGCTGCGTCGTATCCTGGAAGAGCTCGGAGCGACGTTTGTGAAGCTGGGCCAGCTCCTGAGTTTGCGTCCTGATTTGATCCCGCGCGAGTATTGCGATGAGTTCAGAAAGCTTCAGGATCATGTTGCTCCTTTTCCCTTCAGTGATGTCAGGCAAGTGGTTGAGACGGAGTTGAAGCAGCCTGTAACGAAATTGTTCGCGCACATCGATGAGAAGCCCCTGGCGTCAGCGTCTGTTGGCCAAGTGCACCGTGCACGGTTGAAGAATGGCCTCGTTGTTGCCGTGAAAGTGCAGCGCCCCGGCATTCATAAGACGTTTCAGACGGACATCGATATTATGATGCATTTTGCCCCGCTGTTAGAGAAGCACGCGCATGGCATTTTCGATCCCTACACGGTTCTCGAGGAGTTCAAGAAGTACACGCAGCGCGAGTTGGATTTCCAGAACGAGGCACGGAATATTGACCAGTTGTATCGGAACTTTCGTAATAGCAAAACCGTGCGCATTCCCCGGGTTCTATGGTCGCACACGTCATCGCGTGTGCTCACGCTGGAATTGATTGATGGCAAACCCGTAAACACGAAAACATTAAGGTCGATGCATGATCGGAAACTTTTTGTCCGCAACTTGGTTGATTGTATGTTCCAGCAGATCTTTGTGGACGGATTCTTTCATGCGGATCCCCATGCGGGAAACCTCATGGTGCTTCCCCACAATCGCATAGGGCTGCTTGATTTCGGAATCGTGGGCATTCTCGACGAGGATATCCGTGAGAAGATGACACAGTTATGCATAGCGGTGATTGAGGGAGATGTGAAGATGATTGCGGAGTCGCTATGTGCGCTGGGATTTGTTGAGCAGTGCAATCGTGATCTGGAGCGGGATATCCGCCTTGAGTTAAGTCAGTATTATGGAGCCTCATTGGAGCAAATCAACCTCTCGGAAGCGTTTCAGAAGGTACTCATGATTGCACGCAGGGATCACGTGCATCTTCCCAGCGATTTTGTGCTGCTTGTGAAGGCCGTCGTGACGTTGGAGGGTGTAGCTCGCGACCTTGACCCGGAGTGTCATGTCATGGATATTATTCGTCCACACGCGAAGAGATTGATGCGGGAACGATACCTCAGCGTCCGGACTGTGAAAAAGCAGGCATTGAGTTCATCCATGGAGTATCTGCATTTGTTCAGGACATTCCCCACGCAATTTTCGAATGTCCTAAAAAAGCTCCAGGAGGGCAAGCTGCACATTCAAATGCAGGATACGGATATCCATTATCTTACCGTCGAGATGGAGCGCTCCTCATATCGGCTTGCGTATGCGATCATCACAGGGACGATGATTATGGCGTCCGCACTGCTGTGGTACGCCGAAATCGGTCCCATGTTCATGGGTATTCCCCTTATTGCACTGATTGGTTTTGTTTGCGCCGCGTTTTTTGCGCTCCTGCTTGTTATCGCACTCATACGGCGATGATCGGACGGCGCTCAAAGTATGGAAAACTATTTAAAGGCGTAATCAGAGAAGAGGTATGGAGGTGGATCATGTTTGATGAAATCAAGCGTGAACTGAAGCGCGCGATACGGGATGGAAAGCTTAAAGGTCCTAATTATGGTCATGTTCTGAGGAAGATTACGAGGGAAATCAAGCGGGAAAAAAATCGCTTAAAAAAGCTGCTTGGCCCTGAGCTTATTGAGGAGAAGCAGAAAGCCCAGCAGGCGCTTCGTCTGTTGCTGCAGCAGGAGTTTGATCGCGTGCATAGTGTTAAACCGGTGCTTGCGCGCGCAGCGAAAAAGGAGTTGAAGAAAGTGACCATTCCCCGAATCATGAAGAAACTCAAGCGCAAAGGCAAGAAAGTCGTGAAGAGGGCTAAACGGGCTGCGAAGGGCTTAAAGCGAAAGATACGCAAGAGGATCAAGCGAAGATAGCGAAGTCTACTTTTTGTTTCCGTTGAGATGGAGCGAGCTTTGGGGTTCTCGAATCCCCAAGTAGGAGAGCCACGTCTGCGTGCCATCCCATGCGTCATGGCCGGATCCTATGAAATCAACGCGTATTCTGGACACACGGCCGCATCGTGTGCAATCACGCTCTTTGTAATGCAGATGAGAATCATGGACACTTCTCCATGAAACTCCCTGCTGGTCATTGCGGCAGTATGCGCATGATCTGAATTGATCGTGCTCTCGAAAGCTGTGGTGGAAAACCATTGTCGTCTCTATGCGTGCTTCACAGTGTGGAGGGATTTATAAATATTTTGTTTTTTGATTCTGACTCTGTTATCCCGAAACTGGTTAACATCACGTAACTGGTTAACATATTGACGTTACAATTGTGTAGTCGCTCACAAAATAACAATGGCGCAGATGCGACGGGGATGCCCCCTCCGGGGTGTCGCATAGGGCATTTGCGAGAGCAAATGACCGTCTGCAGCCATTAATGTTATTTTTGTACTTTGAACTAAGTTGTATACGCGTTAATTAAAAACGTGATAGCACATTTTTTGATTCTGACAGGAATCTTTATTAACCGTGCCGTCTTCCGATAAGGCATGAAGTATCAGTACTCATCGATCATTGGAGATGTAGTTTTCGATAATCAGTTCCACGTCGTAGAGCAAGGGCATAATCTCTTTAAGAAATATCCTAATCTACAGGAGCCGGACGAGCATCACAAGGTGAAGATCCAGATGGCGATGCGGGATAAGAAATTCTTCGCGGCATTCGTGAAGGATAATATCGCGCAGACGAAGCAGGACGTGAAGCGCTCAGTTATCCCTGATAATCATATCGTGCATGCCGTGAACCTGCTTGAGGAGCTGGACACGCTCATCAACACGATCGTGAAACGATTGAGGGAATGGTATGAGCTTTGGAATCCTGAGTTTTCTAAGAGTATCCAGTCGCATGAGAAGTTTTGTGAACTGATTGCGATAAAAAAGAACGAGGATCTTTTGAAGGAAATCAACATCGATCGCAAGCACAGCATGGGCGCAGAGATTTCCCCAAAGGATCAGGACGCGATCCTGCAGCTTGCTCGGCGCTGTCGTGATCTTTACACGTTGCGGAGTTCCACGCAATCTTATGCTGAATCTTTGTTGCAGGAGAACTATCCCAACCTGTGCACCGTTGCCGGATCTGCGATCGCTGGGAAGCTTCTTGGGCATGCCGGCACCGGAAGAAGGTTAGTCATGATGCCTGCTTCGACGATTCAGCTTTTAGGGGCTGAGAAAGCGCTCTTCCGGCATATGAGAAACAAGAGAAGTCCTCCTCCTAAATATGGCCTGTTGTTTCAGCATCCCTTTGTACAGTCCGCGAGGAAGAGCGAGCAGGGAAAGCATGCTCGGGCGCTGGCGGATAAGCTTAGCATGGCAGTTAAGATAGATTATTTTAAGGGCGTATACTGTGGAGATCGTTTGAAAAAGGAGCTCGAGGAGAAATTTAACAAATGAAGGCATCAAAGTTGCAAGGGGTGTACGAGGAAGGGCGCAGTCTATACACACAAAACCTCGCACCGGGAATACGTGTCTATGATGAAGCTCTTGTTACGGTTAAGGGAATTGAGTACCGTGAGTGGAATCCCACAAAAAGCAAGCTCGCCGCCGCATTGGTCAAGGGAATGCCGCAGATGGGGATTAAGCCCGGATCCATTGTGCTCTATCTTGGGGCGAGTACAGGAACAACCGTGAGCCACGTAAGTGACATTGTGGGGAAAGAGGGAATTGTGTTTGCGCTAGATTTCGCTCCTCGAGTGGTCCGTGATCTTGTATTTGTCGCGGAGCAGCGCGGGAATATTGCTCCTATCCTGGGAGACGCCGCTCAGCCGAAAACGTATGCGCATAGGATATGCGCAGTCGATGTGGTGTACCAGGATGTCGCGCAAAAAGATCAGGCGGGCATTTTTATCAAGAATTGCAGGGAGTTTCTCATGCCCGGTGGTTTTGGCCTGCTTGCGATCAAGGCGAGAAGCGTTGACATCGCGAAAAAACCGAAGCAGATCTTCCGGGAAGTGCGCGATCAGCTAGCGAAAGAATTTACGGTTGTTGACTATAGGGAACTTGACCCGCTGGAGAAGGATCACTGTCTGTTTTTGTGCAAGAACCGGTGAGCTCTCCCGTTACGACGGGGCATCGCACGCTTGTAAAGAAACTTCTGGCAACTTCTTCAAGTGTTCGCCCTTCAAGGGGCCTCACTCGAAGCACGCTCTTTGTATTTGCCAAGGACATATCGGAATGGGCATAGATGACGGGGTGATACGATCCTTCACTGCTGATAGCGGTTATTGCTTCGTGTGCTTTGAGAACACTAACACATGCATCCCCCAGCTTTTCTTTGTCCATGCAGATGATGATGTGATCGGGTTTAGTTTGTATTATTGTCCGGTCCAAAGTTTCATACGGCACGACACGAATGTCTCCCTTGCAGCCCAACCGTTGAAAAATATCATATTCAGAAGCTGGCCTGTACGACGCAATGAGAATTTTGCAATGCTTGCAATCTTCTTCCATTTTGGCACTCTGAGCTATTGATATATATATACTTTATTGCACAGAGACGTAGCATCGCTTGCATACATCGCTTGGCTTCAGCACACGGTGCGCTCCGCATTTCTCGCATTTTCCTGTTTTTGGCATGGTTATTCCTCCTTATTTATCCAACGTGTTGAAAGAAGTGGCGTGCAAACTCTTCAAGTGCTGAAATGCTGGCTGGCTGATGCTGAATTTGTCGGCATATCCGAGGTTTGTCAATTGTGGTTATCACCGTATGTGCTAAATCGTTTCCGTCAAAGCGGTGGTCATCATGTGGTTTCGGTCGAGATGCCGGGACTCTAATCGATTTTACCATGAACTCAGCGACTTCCTGGAGATTTGCTCCAGTATTTTTCCACATGTCTATCCCTGAGCAAGATAACTTTGCAGTATAGCCCCCGGTATCTCTTCCCGCAATGTCGCGCAAACAGTACTCTTCAACAACAATTTCGTAATCCATTTATGTACGCTCCTCCATAATTTCAAGTGTGCTAATGGAAATTACACCTCATTGAATGATAGAATGCGCCGTAATTTAAAAAACTTACCATTATTAACCACCCCTAAGTAACAATATAATATACAATTCCTAGTAGAAAACACTCAAAGCCTTTAAAAACATAAAGCAAATTGAAATCATATGACGCTCAAACTCTTCAACACGTTAACAAGAAAGAAAGAAGAATTCAAGCCCATTAAACCCGGGCATGTGGGATTCTATAGCTGCGGCCCAACCGTGTACAATTTTGCGCACATAGGCAATCTCAGGGCATATCTCTTCAATGACACGCTTAAGCGCATCCTCCTGTTCAATGGGTTGAAGGTTAAGCACGTCATGAACTATACAGATGTTGGCCATATGACCTCAGATGAGGATGAAGGCGATGACAAGATGGAGAAAGGCGCGCGAAGGGAGGGAAAAACCGTATGGGAAGTCGCGCAATTCTACATCGATGCATTCAACCATGACGTTGAGCTATTGAACATCATTCCCGCAAATATCAGATGCAGAGCAACAGAGCATATCAAGGATCAGATTGATCTGATAACAAAACTCGAGCGGAATGGTCTTACGTACAAAACCTCTACCGGTGTTTATTTTGACACTTCAAAATTCGAAGACTATGGCAAGATGGCGCGCTTAAGCCTTGATGATTTGAAGGCAGGAGCACGCATTGACGTGGACGAGGAAAAAAAGCATCCTAGAGATTTCCTTCTCTGGGCATTTACGGTTGGCAAAAATAAGAATCACATTATGCATTGGGATTCTCCATGGGGAGATGGATTTCCCGGCTGGCACATCGAGTGCAGCGCGATGTCTTCTCATTACCTCGGTGAGCATATCGATATCCACACTGGCGGCATTGACCACATTCCCGTGCATCACACGAACGAGATTGCGCAAAGCGAGGGCGCGTTCCAGCATCAATGGGTCAACTACTGGCTGCATTCCGAATTCTTAATTCTTGACAAGGATAAGATGGCGAAGTCAGGAGAGAATTTTATCACGCTCAAAACGCTCACAGATAAAGGCTATGATCCCTTGGCATACCGCTATTTCTGTCTCAACACGCATTATCGGATGAAGCTCTCATTTAGCTTTGAAAATCTTGATGGGGCTGTAAATGGTTACAATAATCTTATCCAGAAGGTCAGGGAGCTCAAATCTCAGTCACAAGGGGAGCAGATACAAATCAATGCCCCCTATCATCAACAATTCTTGGATGCCGTGAATGACGACCTGAACACTCCAAAGGCGTTAGCTGTACTCTGGACAGTCTTGAAGGGCGAAAAACTCTCCGCAGGAGAAAAGCTTGCACTGGCAAATAAGTTTGATGAAGTCCTCGGCTTGCGGCTTGCTGACATTAAACAAGAAGAGCAGGGCGAATTGGACGCTGAATCGCAAGCCCTATTTAATCAGCGTGTTCTTGCAAGAAAAAACAAGGACTTTAAGGAATCCGACAGGCTGAGAGACCTTCTCAAAGAAAAAGGAATTCTTGTCGAGGACACTAAAGACGGCCAGAAGTGGAAAAAGCTCAGCTAATCAAACCGATCCAGTCTTGAAAACAGATGAGTGGTATGTTCATCGTCACAAATGTCCCTGGGTACTCCAGAATATCCAATTTTTCCCGGATGTCCCATTGAGGGAAGTCGATCAAGCAAACACTGTGCGCCATCAGGCATCATCGTATCAAGAACCAAATAGACCTCTCCATCGCGGATGGGCAATAAGTTTTCTTCAAAGCAGAGTGCAAGCTCGTCAAAGGGTTCCCCCTGCAGCGCCGGAGGAATGATAAACAGTGTGCCATTTCTGTTGGGAACAACTCTGCTTACAAATAAATCCTCAACAGGATAGCCGAATGCATGCAAAGCACGCAGCGCCGGTTCCCCATAGTGATGCAGAAGTTCAATCATCTCGAGTGGACGCACTCCATATTCTGAGGCGAGGGTGTCAATGTGCGGTCTTGTGTATCCATGACGACGCACCTCCCGCGCAGTCTCTTCATCAAGGCTAAAGTGCATCATAAGTGCGCTAACATCCTTCTCTTGTAAAGGGATATCCAGCCCAAGAGACTCTGTAAGTCCTTCCTAGCGCTCGCGTGACTGCATGCTCATCTTCATGCCCGCCCTTGTATGGATTATCACGATATCCCCCAAATATTACATGGGCTAGCGGGATCCGTCTCAGGGTAGCCCCGTCCTCCATAGCTCGTTCGAGACTGTCTAACACAAGCGCTTGTGGCTGCATAGTATCTACAAGGAAGTAAACGCCCGGACGAACTTGAAAGAGATTTTCCCGAACAGAAAGTGCAGCTTCGGTAATATCCTGAGGGGATACTGATGGCGCGACAATGTAGGCAATACCTTCGTTGTAAAAAAGCATAATCGCGTCTTTTGGAGCTTCGGGCGGCATGCTATCCAGTGAAACTGGCGCAATCGCCTTTCCGCGTGGTATAAGATTAAGCAATTCCCTGTGGGGATCGGTGGGTAGCTCTGATTCCGGTGTATTCAAATCAGCCATAGTTTGATAAGCAATGGCACCCCGAACACCTTCCTCTGGCCTCGGACTCAAAACGTGATGACTTCTTGGCATTTCTATACCTCCACACAAATTGATACGTTTCAAATCGTTATGGAGTTTATAAACTTTCCTCATTTATATAAATTATATAATCTTAGAGAACAACAGCGATCTCTCGATCTCTTCCCCATAACTAATCTTCTCTATATGATGGGCGTTCTGTATGTCTTTTGCAACAGCCTCAAATCTTTTTGGCATCGTTAATCCCTTTACAGGATCCTTCAGGCTTTTTCCCGCGTCTTTCTTGACTTTCCAAACTGAGCTGTTCAATGCAATAATGTCATCACGTGTAAACGCGGCTTCGTGTTCCGGTTTTACGTCTGGAAATGCCTGGATGTGAACATCCTTGCCATGCAATTTCTCATACAGAAGAGCAGTGATATACGGGATTATGGGAGAGAGGGCCTGCAACAGGAGTGTAAGACAGTGGTGCAGCGCGTAATGTGCAGAATGTTGCTCTTCTTGCGAAAACGTATTCTCCTGATTGTATGCTCTTCCTTTCACCATTTCAACATAATGCGATGCGAATGTTTCCCAGAGGAAGTGCTTGAATTGTATTGCGGGATTGTGGAAATCATAGCGTTCGTAATGTTCATCCGCTTTCTTGACTAACTCCTCAATCTCCCCAATGATCCACGCGTCTAAGGCGCAGAGTTTTTGCGGTTTCTTCGCTTGGGGAAACATGGAGATGAAGCGCGCGACATTCCAGAGCTTCGTGAGCGTTTTTCCCGCGCCTTCAATTCTTTCGGACGAGCATCTGAAGTCTGTTTTTTCAAGATTGCCTTCAACTGCGCTCCATAACCGGAAAGGTTCAGCCCCAAATTTGTTCAATACATCTTTGGGATCTATAATGTTGCCTTTCGACTTCGACATTTTGTGCCCTTTCTCATCAACAATGTGATAATTGATCCATACGTCCTTGAAGATAAGCTTGTTCGTGAGCAAGTAATCCTTTAACACCGTGTAGTACAGCCATGTGCGTATGATCTCTTTCCCTTGTGGCCGCAGTGTACAAGGGGAGTGTTTTTCAAAGAAATTTGAATCCCGGGAATATTTCATAATATACAGGGGGGAGATCGAGCTGTCAAACCATGTGTCAAAAACTCTCTGGTCGCCAACAAATGCAGATCCCCCGCATTCAGGGCACTTTGTAATAGGCGCGGGATCTTTCCACGGCTGGTGGTACTTCCCTTTTGGAGGAATGATCGTCGCTCCGCAGCCTTTGCAATACCAAAGAGGAACTTCCGTCGCGTAATATCTTCTGCGGGAGATGGGCCAGTCAATGCTCACGGAGTTGATCCAGTCAAGCATGATCTGCCGTGATTCAGGCGCAAAGAAATTCATCTGTTGGGCAAGATCCGCCATCGTGTCTTTATACTCCACTTGCTTCACGTAGAACTCTTTTTGGGAGATGAATTCAATGGGATCCTTGCTGCGCTCGCAGATCGGCGTGCGATGGCTTCCTGTAGGGGTGACTTTGATGAGCAATCCTTCTTCCTCGAGCATTTCAACGATTTTTTTCCTTGCGTGCTTCACGGATAACCCTTCGAGGAATCCTGCCTGCGAATTCATCGTCCCTTCCATTGTTATCGCGATAACGGGCTCAAGCTGGTT
>JAGVYU010000002.1 GCA_018303105.1 Candidatus Woesearchaeota archaeon
CAGTTTCTGATTGAGCAGCTGTCTGCAGGGAGGAAGCACCTTATGCACGCTAACTATCACCTCAGAAATCAGGTTGCCTTTGTTGCAGCAGAGTATGCGAGAACTGCACTCGAGTCGCCTCACCTGCCTTTTTTTGCGTTGAATCCCGCGGGCACGGTCGCTTTTTGTTCTAAGCAGGCAGCTTCCTATCTTCGAATTCCGAAAGAGATGATTTACAACCACCCGCTTTCCGATTTTATTGAGGACCCTTCGCAAAAAGAACTCTTTGAGCACGGCCTTGATAGGCTTGCTCGGAGGATCGCTCCATTGATCAAGATGTATGCTGATGTCACTGTCCGATCCGCTCCATATCCAACGATAGTAACCGCGCGCGGGATATATAGTCACAAGGACTTATTTGGGATCTATGTTCAGCTGGAGAGGTATAAGCGGAGACGCTGGTTTGCGCCGCGCATAGAGGAAGACACGTATGAGATCTCGATTCCTTTCCCTGCAAGTAGGTCTTTCCTGTACGCGGTAAAAGATTTGGAGTTCAAAATCCTGCAGGGCACTGAAGCTGTGAGTGGCACCCGTTTTGTGGTTAACTTTGATTGTGAAAGTGTTGAGCATATTGACGGCCGTGTTCTTCCAAAGATGTCTTTTATCGCGCACTCACTGAAAGAACATTGTCATTTTTTGAATGTTGGCAATCCGCTCTATGGGGATCTGCGTGCAGTTGGAGTCACTCCTTCACAAATGGGAGTGGACGAGAAATCACTCCGTCAAGGAGTGTGACAGGAAAACTATATAAACGCTCACCGTTCTGTGCGCGTATGAAGTTTAAGGAAGCGCTGCACAAGCTCGAGAATGATCATGGATTTAAAGAATGGAGAAAAAAGCATCCAAAGGACATTCTCGCGCATGGATTCATGATGCTGGAGCAGACGAATCTTGATTTCTGGCACATCGGGTATTATGACGAGACCGCGGACAAGATCACATCTTTTGAGGTCACGGACAAAAAAGTTGTCGCGAATGAGCCCACGGACATTTTTAAGCGGCCTGAGGCGAAAATCATGGGGTTAACTCCCGAGACCATATCTGTTGAGCTCGCTGACGCGTTGGATACGTCTGATCAATTCCAGAAGAAGGAATATCCCAATAACGATCCGCAGAAAGTCATTGTGATTCTGCAGCATATTGATAATGCGCAGGTCTATAATATCACGTACATCTCCGCCGCGCTGAATACGCTCACGATGCGTGTTGACGCGCGCACAGGAGAGTTGGTCTTTCACAAATTAATGCCATTGATGGAATACAAACAATCGTAAGTATCTGCGTAGTGCTTTTTGCTTACATATATTCGCAAGTTCATCCTCAAACGATACGGTCAGACTTGCAATTTCTTTATAAACCTCGTTCGCACTTCGTAAGCATTGGGTTTGCCTAATACCAAAATTTCAAATTCCTATCCCGATGTTGTGGATCAAAGGCACCCCCTATTATCTAACGACGTTCTGGGATAGGAGTTTTGAAATTAATGTTCTCTCTGTTGCTTTAATTTCTTACAAGTTTCAAGCAGGGCATTCACTCCGAGTTCCACAAGAAATTTTCTCATTTGAAAGTTACAAGACAATCTTTTTATAATAGTAAAAAAACAAAAAAACAATGAAGAAGCCCAAGGACATTACAAAAAAAATAAGTTATAACACGGTCCGGAGCAACCAAACCTTGGGAGGTTTTCTAAAGGATGAAGTTAAAGTGCAGGATGCCACATAAATCTTTTTATAATCGCTATTGTCTCGCGTATATATGCTCTCGAAGGAAGAATACGCCTTATTAATCCAGGATGCGATCCAGCGCAATGAGTCTATTGTTATTGGCGCGAATTGCTCCGTGACGTACAGTGGAAGAGCAGAGTCCTTTCTCGATTTTGGGGATCGCATCATCATTATCAAAGCAGATAATACCCTATTGATTCATCAGCCCGTGGGCAATAATCCCATTAATTACATGAAGCCAAATACGGGCCATAGCGTCAGCTTGCATGAGGGCCAATTGACGCTCAAAAGCAGGAATCTCCCTCAAAAGGAATACATGGACATCATCATGAAGCAAATCTATTTCTTCAATTCTCATAAGATGGAAGACGCAAAGGAAATTCTTATCAACGGAACAGAGAAGGACATGTCTGACATGCTGTTCAGTAGCCCAGACCTTATTGAGCCCGGCTTTACCCCTTTAAGCCGGGAAGAGCATACCCAATTCGGATTTATTGATCTTTTCGGATTTGATCGGAATAATATTCTCACTATTGTTGAATGCAAGCGCTACACCGCGGATTTTAAGGCTGTGGAGCAGCTTGACAGGTACGTGCAGAAAATCAAGCGCTCCAAAGGCATCGTGCACGCGCGGGGCATTCTCGCGGCGCCAAAAATTTCGCCTAACGCTCGGGTCCTGCTTGAGCAGAAAGGGTACGAGTTTCGCGAGATTAATCCTCCTAAGCGCCTCGAGCGCTTTAATCGTGACCAGGCAAGCCTGCATCAGTTCAAATAGAAATGTGGTAAATCAGAAATTCTTTAAGGCCAGGTATTCCTGAGATGTCGAAGCATTCCTGCGCGTTAATGATCACTTTGCTGTTGAGGTCAATGACGCAATACCCTCCATCAAGATACCTTCCTACGGGACGTTCAGGAAGCGATGCAAACTGCTGGGTTCGGAGCATGTGTTCTACTTCTCGATAATGGAGCTGGCTAAGTGTGAGCGTGTTCCCTTTGACAAGCAGCAGCGTGATGAATGTCATGAAAAATATGGGCATTCATGGCTTTATATGAGTTGCTAAGATTTTTTCGGAAGAATTTCGATAACTTTCTCTCTGCTTCGCAAACCATGCAATAATCGGACCGTGCACCCTAGTTCTTTCGTGAGAAATCGAACAAGCTCTTTATTTGCTTTATCATGCTCGGCGGGTTCACTAACGGCAATACGATAAGCTCCCCGTTCAGCATCATAGCCTATAATTTTACTTTGAGGAGCGTTCGGCTTGATAACAACACGGTGTTTTCCCGGAGCGATCATACGTGCTCCTCAAGTTTGAAGCATATGATGTTCGTGAGTTCCTGGATGATGTTGACGAGGTAATGCGCGAGCCTCGCGTCTCGTGCGCTTTGGTTCGCTACATCATGGATTTTATTTATGAACTGCTTCCTGAATTTGAACACCTCGTTCATATCCTTCAGGTCGAATTTATAATAGAGCTGGTAGCATTTTTCCATATACAAATTAGCTTCTTTGAAAAGCGCAATGATTGTTGGCGAAATATTCTTAATCGCTTTTCCTTTTGAATCCATGAAGAAATCGCAGAGGTATTTGTACTCGTCAGCTACTTTTTCAACATGCTCAACAATGAGATATGTGGGGATTACTTTTTTGAGCTCGGCGTATCCTTTTTGATGCAGGATTCTTCTGCAGAACGCGGTATATTTGTTATTGTTGAGCTCCTGCAGCTTAATGTTCTTAATCGGAGTCATGTTCCCTTGTTCCATGCATTCCACAAGTTCCGTCGCCATGGATTTGAGGAGCAGGAATGTTCTTCGGATGATATTATCAAATTCTGCTTCATAGACCCCCGCAATGCTCTTGATCGTGCAATGTGAATTGCGCTGCTCAATAATCTCAAATCCGATCATTTCATTCTGGATAACCGCTTGGATCTTCTCAGGCAGGAGTGGATCCGTATAGTGAAGCGTTACTTCTTGATAGCCCACTTTGTAAAGCGCGTAGAGGATATCTTTAAGGCTTTGGTCGAGTCCGGAGACATCGAGTTCTGCGATTTTGCCTTCTGTCGTTTTTTGCGTTGTAATCGCAATCGTCTTGCCGAGATCCTGCACTTCGACTTGCTCTCCCTTATGGATGCCGTATCGGGAAATCCACGGTTTAGGTAAGCTGACAAGATACGTGCTGTTAGCAATCTGTATAATACTGCGTTGCATGACTTTGCCCCCGTAATATCGGGTTGTAGCAGCGCCCACTTAAATATTTTTCGGATTTATATAAAAAGGCCAGTTTTTATAAAATATAAGGCAAAGATATATAAGTTAACTATTGTTATTTCCGTCTACGTTTGGGGTTTGAAGCCTATAAGGCAAATATATATATTAACTATAGTGAATTAGGCTGTGGAGGGGGGATGGTAGATAATAATCAATCTGAGGAACATGAAGGCAAAGACATATACGACGAGGAAGAGCTCGAATGGCTAACGGAGAGCGAAGCCATATCGCCAGGAGAAGCCTGGTTTATGCTTGGCTGGCAACGAGCTCGTTGATTAATATTCACTAACGGCATTTAGTTGAGTAGTCAGATGTATAATTTGGGGTGATGTGCGTGAAATACCAGCAATGCGTTATGTGCGGCTCGATGATCACGAAAAGTGGCATCATGGATCCGTATATCTGCCGGGAATGTGAGCGCGAGCTTGAGACGATGGAGCTCCGCAGGGAGTACTGGCTAGACCAGGCATAGGCGATTAGCCACTGGCAAGTAGTAAGTAATTAAATATATTTATATAGTAGTAGTAGTTCGCTTCACTTATGGCTGAATCTGGAATGTATACGCTCTTACTGGCTGATGATGAGGAGGTGATCAGAGAGCTCATTTTAGAAGGTATTTCGGAGTGGAATCATCGCAATCCTGCCTGCGGGTTTACTGTCATCCCTGCCAATGACGGGCATGAAGGGATATCACTCTTTCAGGCGAATATGCAACGGGTCGATGCAGTGCTCACCGATATTAATATGAAGCCTCGGTCGGGGGTTGACCTCATCAACTATGTGCACGCAGATCGCCCCGAGGTAGTGTGTTTCGGCATGAGTGCTGGATTGTTTGCTCTTGAAGATCAAGTCAATAGCTTAAGAAGCGATGGTACTTTAAAGGATTTGTTTAACAAACCGTTCTCGCCATTTTCGGCGTTATATGATGCACTCGATGCAATTTATAACGCAATCCCGCAGCGTGAATAACCGCT
The DNA here is from genome assembly GCA_018303105.1 of Candidatus Woesearchaeota archaeon. GTDB lineage: Archaea > Nanobdellota > Nanobdellia > Woesearchaeales > JAGVYU01 > JAGVYU01. The sequence continues at coordinate 5,009 of JAGVYU010000002.1, forward strand.
TCAGCTGTAATCTCTCCATGTATGCTTGCACTTCTCACAGCGGAAGAATTTTGTTTCTGGCTCGTCGCCTGCGCGTGTTTGCTGCGTCCAGAAAAAAGCGCGTGGGTGTTTGCAGCGCGGGCATTCCTGATTCGCGAGCGGGAATGGCTCAGTCACTTTCTCTATCACGTCTAAAGCAGCGGTTCTTGGCTTCATTTTCTCTTGAATCCTTCCCAAGCTGGTATCTGTTGATGTGAAGCCGCAGCTACATACAAGGATGTTCTGATCTTGCTCTTTCTTGATCCTCAAAAGGGATCCACATTTTGGACAAAACATAGGATTAGGTATACGCGCAAATGATCATGTTGGGTGAAAACAGGCACAGCATATTCACCGCCCATATCTTAAGGTATCCGAGATAAGGGATGCGCAGCACAGCAACACTTCCTTTTCCATACTTCTGATACCCGATCAGCTGCTCGGGGAGTATTTTTTGTTCGTTCGGATTCATATCCGGATTGTGATCTCCCTTCGTTTGATAATACTCATCCCCTTTTGCGATCACGCGATGAATAATCGGATCTGGGAGCGTGCTTTGGAATACAATAACATCTCCAACCTCAACAGTTTCCTTGCCGTGAAGGACCATGATATCTCCTCGGTTGAATCCGTGAGAGAGGGGAAATCCCTTAAACATATCCTTCGTGATCCCGCGTTGAACATACCAGGACTCCTGCGTGCCCCACCACCGCTCGAAACCGCCGTCATGTTCCATGCTTCCGCTCACAACCGCAACAATTGGGTGAGTTGTAGCGAGCATAAATCCCAATCCGGGATATACAACAAATTTGATGAGCACGAACGCGAGTATGACATTGACAACCCAGGAGAGCAGGCTGTCATCTTCCCATATGAACCACCACGCCTTTCTCAGCCACCGCCTCCATTGCATGTTCGCTTGGTTGTGGAAACCATTAAAAAGCTTTTGTTTTTTCCTTCTCCTTATGCATGCAAACTATTATGAGGGCGTTTTGCAGCTCCGTAATCCGACAGAGCAGGCTGAGCAGTTCATCATCCATGAATTCAAGCGGAAAAAAACGGTGTTCATCACTAAGGAAAAAAGGATGAAGGACGGCGTTGACTTGTACGTGACGGATCAGCGTTTCCTGCAGAGTCTTGGAAAGCGCCTTCAGGAGGAATTTCCCGGGGAGTTGAAAGTCTCGGGGACGCTGCATACGAGGAATAAGCAGACGAGCAAGGACGTCTATCGTGTAACTGTTTTTTTTCGTCTCTACCCGTTTGCGCGTGGCAAGCACTATCGGTATCGCGGCGAGGATGTCGTGATCATGCGCTGGGGGAAAAAAGTGACCGTGAAGTCAGCATCAGGAAGAAGATTGCTTGTGGATTTTCACGAGCTGAAGGACATATAAGTTTTTATAGCGGGGTTATTCAGGATGCGTATGCGATGGCATCTCTTTTTTGTGGTCGTACTTCTCGCAGGGTGTACGGGCAGCGCCCCGTTAGTCATGCAGGATCTGGAGGGATATGCTGATGCCATTCATGACGCTGAGCGGTCTGTGCGTGTTGATCCGTCTAATATAGATCATCGTATGCAGCTCTTACGGGCATATTATGCGTATGATACTGAGTTCGCGAAGCTCCGCAATGTTCCCGAGTACAATCAGCCATTTCTTATTCAGGGAGGGGTGGAGCGGTGTGCGCTCCTTATTCATGGATTTTCAGCGTCTCCGCATGAGGTGCTCGATCTTGCGTTAACCATGCATCGCGAGTTGAATCTCACGGTGTATGCTCCTTTGCTTGCAGGGCATGGTGGGGATGACCGTGATCTGCGTTATGCTCACTGGGAGGATTGGAATGCGAGCGTGCAGCCCGCGTTTTCCGTGTTGAGGAAATCCTGCGGTGATGTTGTCGTAGGAGGCGTTTCGCTGGGTGCGGATCTTGCCCTCGATATCGCCAAGCAGAATGACGTGGCAGCGATCATCGCCATAAGCCCGCCTGTTGTGTTGCGGAGCAGGCTCTCGGACTACGCGTTTGTTCTCAAGTATGTGCGCCCCATTCAACGTAATGATAAGTTGACAGAGGAGCAGAAGAGGTATTACACATACAACCGCTCTGTCGCTGCGATCGCTGAGTTGGATGAGTACTTGAATTATTTTCCACAAGACCTCGACGCAGTCTCGGCTCCGCTGTTTATTATTCAGTCTAAGAATGACACAACGATAGATCCTTCCAGCGCGTCGATGGTTCTCAATAGGGTGCAATCACCGGACAAAGATGTTCTTTGGATGGAAGGAGAGAGCCACGTCATCCTTAATGGACCGGCGCGTCAGCAGGCAATAGAAGCAATAATTCAATTTCTGAGAGAACATTAACGTTTCTTTTTCCCGCGCGATTTCTCCACAATTTCTGGCGGAGGCATTTTCGTGTGGATCACTTTTATGCTCTTCGCGACATATTCTTTCTGGAGGAACAGCATGTAGATAAAGAGCCCGATGATGACCATCTCAAACACGCCGTTGAGGACTCTGGGAAGGTCTGCAATGCCGAGGATTCGTAATGCGGTAAATCCTTCCTCAACGAGGTAGATGCAAAACGCGGCAAAGAGCACTTTCCATGGTCGCATGTATACGAGCCTGTTGGGAAGGTGAAACATGCGTATGAAGAGGTAGAACGCAATCGCGGCAAGCACAAGATTGTAAAACGGTGCGACAAGTCCAAGGGCGATCTCAAATTCTGATGCCATTATTCTTCACCTATCCTGATCTGCATGACGAGTGTAACAACAAGCAGCGCAATGATCGCGGACGTTATGACGTGCGTGAGGAACGGGCTCGTATATATGCCAAAACTGCGCAACGCGCCAATCACCTCAAGAGCCATAAAGAGCAGAAGCGCGATGATGAGAACTTTCCACGGTTTCAGATGTGACCGTTGATGGGATATGTGAAACAGCGAGATCGCCATGACTGCGGCAACGAGGGCAAGGAATAGATTTGCGATTTGCAGCGTGCCATAAATGTATAAATATGTGCTCAATCAAGCCACCTCTTTAGAACAACGCTTCGTTTACTCCTATATAAATGTTGCTGTTCACATTCGGGCGAGCGAATACGCGCGTTTTTCCTTGTACTCCGTGATAATATTCGACAGCAGCGCCTGCTCCTGCAAGTGGCGCTCGAGTTGGTCTTTGGGAATAAGCACAAACCGTTCAAAGGCGATGACCTCGAGATCTCCGCGGCAAAGCAACCACACGTCTAGTTGTTTCTTGAGTTTTTCACTGGGCGGATGCTCGCAGAGTATGCAGCGCAGCCGTGGCGCAATGCTTTGCACCGCGGGAATATTTATCATATTCGGGCGTTCCACGTACAGAAGACTTCCGCGCTGCGCGCGGGTAATCTCGCTCTTGCTGAGCGAGTGCAGCTTCCGCACGGGCACGAAGTTGTCCGCGCGCTCGAGCAGCGTGATGAGTCGCTGGCGCTCCGCCCGCAGTTGTTCCGCCCGTGAACGTTCATGCAAAAGTGCATCCTGCAGTGATTGTGTTCTGCGCTCCGCCAGCGCAAGCTGCTCCTGGTGTGCCTCAGGCCCCTTGGCCTGCCGTGCGCGCCCCAGCGCGCGTTCGTTCTTCAGGAGTTCGTGTTGAAGCCGGTTAATCTGTTGTTTCAGCCAGAGCACATCCTTCTCAGCTTTGCTCAGCACGCGATGGTGAACCTCTTGAGGTTTCCGCGGTTCGTCAATGACGCGCGGCTGTTCAGGGTGTGTGAGCGTGTCCAAGAGCTGTCTTAAATGCGCGTCCGGATGCAGTAATGCCTCGCGGAGCAATGCTGCTTCATGCTCTTTGTTTCCTTCGAGAATTTCCTCTACCGTTTTGAGAATGGGAGTGATGTGCATGAACGCATAATGGGCTGCTGCGCAGGCATCCATCTCGTGATTGTTTTTGTATGGGAATCCTCTGCTGAGATTCCTTTTTTCCTGAACAAGCAGGTCCTCATGGGGGGCAATCACTCGGGCTCCGAGTTTTACCCGCATCGTGTCAACAAATGAGGGAATATTTTTTTTGTCCGTGCCAATGATCAGCACTCTGCCGTAGCTCACCGTTTCGCGGATGATTGCATCCAATGGGAAGTGTTTTCCGGACCGCACTGCAACCACATTGCCAGAAAGATCAAGCAGCGCATACGCCGCAGTTGTACCAGGATCCAGTCCCATGATAAGGAATTTCCTTCTGATCGCCCCCGATTCTGCAAAACACACGCGCCTATAAAAATATTGTGGTCATCTTTTTATAATCCGCACGGTTTCCCCGGTTCATGATTATCATCGACGGTTCTCAGGGCGAAGGCGGTGGCCAGATTGTGAGGACAGCATTAGCCATGTCCGCGCTCACGCAAAAACCTATAACGATCACAAACATCAGAAAGGGCAGATGCGTTTCTGGTTTAAAGGCAGAGCATCTCGCGTGCATTACCGCTTTGGGGGAGCTTTGTGATGCTGGTGTGGAAGGCGCAGTCTTAGGTTCAGAAACGGTTATATTCACCCCCAAGCATCCGGTGAAGGCGAGAACGCTCTCTCTTGATATTGGAACCGCAGGTTCTATAACGCTCCTTTTGCAGGCATTGCTTCCTGTGTGTATTCGTGTGCATCCTAAGGTGAGAATCAAAGTGAAGGGCGGGACAGATGTGAAGTGGTCTCAGCCCGTTGATTATTTTCGGGAAATCCTGCTTCCTGTGCTTGAGCAATATGCTTCAATAACCTTGACGGTTGAGCAGCGGGGATATTTTCCAACCGGCGGCGGGAGCGTGGATTTACTCATGAAGCCTCATGAAGGAGTGATGCCTCCAATATCCATAACGGATCGGGGAAAATTAATTCAGCTAAAAGGCGTGAGCCATGCCTCTTCTATGCTTGAGAAGAATACTGTTGCGGAGCGTCAGGCGCGCTCAGCGATGGCTACGCTTTCATCCCTCAACGTTCCCATTGATATTCGTACAGAGTATTGTCCGTCTACATGCCCGGGCTCTGGGATTACGCTTTGGGCGGTATACGAGAATGCGGATGAAAAGCAGTGCAGGATTGGTGCGGATAGCCTCGGAGAAAAAGGCAAGTCCGCAGAAGCGGTTGGAAAAGAAGCGGCTGAACGTTTGTTGAACGAAATTGCCTATGGAGCTCCTATTGATGAGTACTTAGCGGATAATCTTATTCCCTTCCTCGCATTCGTTGGCGGAGCCATTAAGGTATCTAAGATTTCTAATCATACGCACACGAATATTGCTGTTGTAGAGCAATTCTTGGGCAAACTATTTTCAATCCAGGGTTCTACAATCTCGTCTACGCCAGTTTTATCAGCTGCAATTCCGTCTTCAGCTCCAGAATCTGATAGCCAATCCGACGTCGCTCGTTAGGGTCTCTGATGCCCTGGCTTTGCACTTCGACTTGCCGGAGGAGTTGTGCGGCATTATTCACGTCTCCCGTGTTGATGAGCTCTCGCACCTCATTGATAAGCGTTTTCATGTCAGCGTCCTTTCCTCCCAGAACAATAGGCCGGGGAGGTGCCGGCGGCACATATCTTGGCTGAGGCATCACTTTTGCCTCTTCCTTCATGACTTCGTATTCTTCTTCTTCAAGCTCTTCACGCTCTGTCTGCATGCCTCTTGCGCGCTCCTCGAAAATTTGGTGCTCACGTTTGAGCACCATTTCTCTATCCTTGATGTCCTGTTCCTTCTGCTTAAGATATGCTTCCCGCTCGCGTAATCGTGTTGATTTTTGGTTGATGTGTTCCTCTATCTGCTTGAGTCGCTTTTCCGACTGGGCAAGTTTTTTGCTCACGAGCGCATGTTGCTTTTTGAGTGTGTTGTGCTCTTTCGTAAGCGTCGCGATGATTGATTTCGTTGCTTTTGCCTTATCCACGCGCTTCAACCCTTGGGCAAGCTCCTTTTCTTTTGCCCGAACTGTTTTCTCGCGTTCTTTGAGATCCCGCTCAAGCTGCTCTTTAATGGCTTTATTCCGCTCTATCTTCTGTTCTAACCTGAGGAATTCGCTTTGCTTCTGCTCAAGCAGCGCCTGGTCTTTTTCAAGGTCTCGTACGGCGTCTAATGCTTCAACTTCCTGTTTCTTGAGCTGCTCCATGTCTTCTTCCAGGTCTTTCGCTTTGGATTCGATCTGCCTTTTCTCGTCTTTCAGCACGCTCAGTGTATTCTCCAGCTGCTTGCTTTTGAAGTCCCACTCCTGTGTGATCTGGCTGAGTGCATCTTTGTGTTTTGGAAGTTCCTCTTTGACGCGCTGTTCGACTTCCTGCAGTGTCTGCTTGATCGCGTTTAGGGCATCCTGTTTGGAGTTCCATTCCTTGTCGAGCTGCGCGATTTTCCTCTCAGTATCCTTCGCTCGTTTTTCCATCGTTATGATGGCCTGCTCGCGTTCTTTGAGGAGATTGAGTTTACCTTGGACATCCTCCCGCGCTTTTTCTGTTTCGTAGCGGTTTTTTGCAGATTCCTCTTCCTTCTTCGAGATCACTTCAGAGATGACCTGCAGCTGTCTTTGTTTTTCTTTGAGCTGTTGTTCAAACGCTTTGCGGAGTTCAACAAGTTTCTTGTCGCGCTCGCGCTGCATTCCGTAGTCCTCTTTTGTGCGTTTCAATTGTCCAATCTCCGCCTGGAGCAATGCTTTTTCCCTGCGCAGCGCAGTGATGGTCTGCATAAGTTCGCGCCGTGCTGGATCTGACACCTCTTCGGGTGCTTGTGGTGTGTTGAGCGTTTCCATTTTCTTCGTGACATCCTCCTCGATTTTTTTGCGTTGATCTTCAAGATGATGGATTTCAACAAGGAGCGTGGCCTTTTCATGTTCAAGTTCCTGTTCTGCCTGTTCGCGGCGTTTCTTGAGCGTCTCCATGTGCTGTGCGATCTTTTGGGCTTCGGCCTGAACATCCCGTTCTCGTTCTTTTGCCTGTTGTTCGCGCCGGGCAAGCTCTTCTGCAGTCATACGCAATTGATGCTTTTGTTTCAGGTGCACTTCCTGCAACGCTGCGACGTCTTTAAAGCGCTGCTGTGTCTTTCCCAGCTGGGCTTCGATGGCTTTCACATTTTGATCTATGGAAATTTTTGTTTGCGTGAGCTTGTCAATCTCGGCGACCAGGGCATCCCGTTGCTGCTGCACCTGTTCCCGTTCTTTCTGTGGCAGTGAGATTTTGAGATTTTTTAGGCGCTGCTCGAGCATGGTTTCCTGCTCTTTGAGTTGCTCAATCTTCTTGCGCAGACCTTGCTCTTGCTCAATCAGCACGGTTTCCTTCTGTTGCAATGCGCTTACCCGTGTCGTAACGGTCCTGTGATGCATGCGTGCCTCGTTATGATCCGCTATCAGCGCCGCGATTTGCGTTTCCTTGTCCTGCACAAGCTTGAGCAGCATTGTTTTTTTGGACGTGAGAACTTCAATATGGTCCATAAGCTGTTTCTTCTTTTTGTCCCAATGCGCGCGTTCCCTGAGCAGTTGGGCATGATCGTTCGCGAAGCTTTTTTGCTGTTGTTCGAGATCTTCTATTTTTGCCTTGAGTTGCTGCTCCTTGCTGAACACGTCCTGCTCTCTTTTATGCACATGGGCGTGCTTCTTTCCCACAATCTCTTTCTCCTTGGAGAGCTGCGTGTCTTTGAGTTGCACTTCTCTTATTTTACTTCTCAGCGACCGGTACTCTTCTCGCAGTTTTTTAACTTCGGTTGAGACATGTCCTTTTGAGTGCTGCAAGATTTCAACGTCCTGAGCGAGCCTTGTTTTCTTTTCTTCCGATGCTTTTTTCCATTGGGAGAGGCTCCGCTCTTGTTCTTTTGCTACGGTTTGGCCAAGCGTGGACTTCTTTTGTTCCAAGTCCGCAAGCTCATACGCAAGCTTCTGCTTCGTGCGCTCGTGTTCTCGGTGCAGCTGTTCCTCGAGGCGTTTCTTTTGGTCGTTGAGTTGGGAGATGCGTTTTTCCAGCACTGCATGCTCCTCGCGAAGCGCCTTGTCGCGCTTTTTCGTCTCTACTTCCTTGTCAAGGAGTTGCCGCTGGAGTGCTTGCAGCTGTTCCTCTTTTTTTTGCAGAATGAGGCTCTTTTCTCTGAGCAGCTCTTCCTTTTCAGCAAGGTACTTCTCTCGTTTTTCTATGTCTTTGGCGCGAAGAGCGAGTCCTGGCGGGGTTTCCCCCATCGCGGGGATGCTCTCCTGCTTTTGGTTAAACACACTGACACCCCTTACACGTAACGGCTCGAGGAGCCTTTAAATAGTTTTGTTTTAACTGGAGAATAAGAAAATAAATTGTTAAGTAGTGTCTTAGGGGTTTAAACCCCCGTCCTTTTAGGCTGGAGGTTTCAGAGTGCAAAAGTTCGAACGAAGTGAGAACGTTGAGACTGAGTTTTTACAATAGAATTCTGCGCAAGCAGAAAATAATTAGGGGTTTGGGGGCAGTCGCCGTTCTGTTTTAGAGTTGTTTAAAGTTGGGGCAAATAGTTCATTCTTCGTTAGCTAAAAAACCTATATTAATTCGTACTTGTAAATGTTGATATCTGTCACACATGTAAAATATAGTTGTGCCTTAAATTTTGAACCTTCTTCTAAACCAGGCAAAATTTCTTCTTGGGTTTCATTTACTAAAGAACTTTCAATTATTGTAACAAGATAATCTTCTTCTTGTTTCTGGACTTTGCCTATTGTATGGCTTACCACAACATCACTACTTGAGGCGTCTTGATCACTATTTGAATTACCTATATCACTTAAAGGGACTGTTCTGATTATCGCAGGACCTGTACCATAATAAAATGGAACGGTTATTTCATCTCCCCCTTTTGGTGCTGGATAGAGTGCTCCCATAATATCACAATCTACAATCTTATGCTCAGAAGAAATTTTATCTACCTGAATGACCGCTTTGTCTTTTTCCAATAAGGAAATAACCGTCGCTTCTATAAATACTGGAGGGATTTCAGCTGCCGTTTCTGGTTTTTGCTCTTGTAGATTAGACGGTTCTTTATTTTTTTGTATATTCTTAACACAACCGGTAAGGAGTATTATGCTTAGTACAGCAACTATTGCCAATATCATAAAATATTTTCTTTCCATTTAATCCACCCCTTTTTAGGAATGCAACGACATTTATAAATATATTTATCACTTCAAATGAGGTTAAAGTATAATAGCTCTTTGATTTACCCGCCCACCCCACCCCCCCACTTCGTCGATTTTTGGTAGGAGGGTTGGGAGGGGCCATCCCCAGCCGGACCGGCGCCAGGGACTGGATTTGAACTTGGTTGCATCTATTGGACTGATTTGAGAATCATTTTAATTGGATTAATTCCTAAGTTCTCTCTCACTCTCCCTTCCCCCCTCTCATCCAAAGAAAAAGCATGGGGCCTCGCGGCCCCACGAGGTGCTAGGCGTTCAAATATCCACTTAAGAAGCTGAGTTCTTCATGCGTGAGGTGATCCTGATCCTCGAGCATATCATATGTTTCGTCATTATAAAAATCGGTTTCTTTCATACAGGACACCTCCTTTTAACGTAATGTATTTTATCTGTTCAAAGAATATGCTTGGGATGTTCGCGGTTTTCATAGTCTCACGTGAATTCTGCTTTGAGGTATTCGTAATTGAGCTGTTCGAGATGGCCTTTAAGCCTGTAAAAGCAGCCCGTACAGCGTTTATAGTAGCCTTGGGTCGGCCTTCCGCAGGTTAAGCATCGTCTCATAGCTAATCTACTGCTGAGCGCTCTTTATATACCTCACACGCGCGTTTGTCCAGTGGTTTTGGACCTAGAACAGACTCTCCATAACAGCAATCCTTAAAGCTGCTCGAATACTTGCGATAGGTATGGAGCCATTGGTTGAACTAACGAAAATCGCTGAATCGGATCCGCTGTTCTTCAAGCGGTGTTTGCGCCTTGCAGAGCCAAAGCTTGAGGCGTTCTATATGGAGTTCGGATTCGATTTCCGGCGCCTTCGCGTAGAAATCCCAGATTCAGAACAGGGGATTCTCGCTTGTATGTCCTCTTATTATGCTTCCCAGCCAAACATCGCTGCCCGGGCAGTTGATAGGCTTCTTGAATATATTGCTGATCTGGAGGAGCCCGCACGCTGGCTTCAGAAGGGCGTTGCATCATTGACATTTGACGATTTTCCCGTTTTAGAGCATAGGATTAACTTTGAAAAAGTGCGCGCATACCCTATGAGGGATGACATTTTTATTCCTGAAGAACATTGGATAGATGCTATTCGAGATCCCATCCCTGATCGTAAGGATTATGAGCGCTCGCATGTCATTCGCCCAGAGGAGTTTGCGGGAGTTGTGCAGCGTTACGGACTCATCGCTGTGCTGGGAAGCTGTGAGGCACAGGAACGAAAAGTCATTCAAGCCAGCATTAGTCAACTTAAAGATGAACTGAGCGAAATTCCTGAATTGCAGAAACTGCATCCAAGGGCAATAGCGCTTATGGATCCTGAACTGTATGCTCGGGCACGCATGTTGTTTGGCAGGTATGAGTGGGCACTTATCGACCTTTGCGGCCATAGTCTCCGTCCTTCCATATTGGAGCAGTATTGGATAAATGCGCATAGGCTTTTAGTCGATCATGGAGAGGAAGCAGCGCGATCATATTTGCGCGCGTATAAAGTTGCGCCGCGTAAAGTTGATCGTTTTATTGCGAGAGCTCTCCAGAACCTTGACCAGTATAGGGGGTTCCACAGTCACATTTCCACATCTTTTCTTGAGCACATTGTCGAGCAGGAGCTTGTGGATGCCGGCGTGTTTTATAGACGACAGGTCCCGTATAAGGACATCGCTGAAACGAATAAGCGTTATGTTGCGGATTTTGTTGTTGGCCGGGTCATTATTGAAGTGACATCAACTGATGATTGCTTTATTCACGACGAAAAGTACTGGGCGCGCATGGATGAGAAAAAACGGCTTGCTGCGCACGCCGGATATGATTTTTTACAGATAGATGAAGACTCAAAACTTCCCGAGACATTGCAGGCAGCGATTGCTCAGGCGACTTTGCCTGCTCGCGTGTATGAGCTTGAGTCTCGTCCTGTATTCGAGCCATCATCCGGTTCAGGGCAGCTGGCTAAAATATACACGGTGGCTCAGATTTTCTACGCGACGAAAAAGCATCAGAACGGCCCTATGATCAGTGTGATGAGAAAACGGTTGATCGCGGGGTAAGCGTCAGAAATCAGTAAGCTTCTTCTCCTTTTTAAGATGAATAATGGTCGTATTCCCTTCAGCGCCGCCTTCTGTTTTCGTCGTTTCAATAAAACCGCCAACCTCGAGCTTTGCGATGTTGCGCTGGAATGTTTTGTATGTCATCATGCCTTTGTTGTCTTGATAGGCTTTGAACAAATCGCCTATCTTCTTGCCTTCATGCGTTTTGATAAGCCCAAGGATAAATCTGCTTTCATCCTGAAGATCCGTGCTGCTTTTCACGTTGAACTCTTCAATCTTTGCAATGGCAGCCTGCGCGTGCTCAGCGAGGATTTTGCGCGAGCTTTTGTCCTCCGCGAGATGTGCCGACTCCTTGAGCAAATAGAGCCCTTTGCGTACATCTTCCTGTTCAGCCGTTTTTTTCGCGATGAGCTCAAGCGCCTCTTTCGTCATCACGCCCTGGACAAACGCAACGTCCGCGCGCAGCTCAAGAATTTTGCGAATTTCCTGCGCCGAGTAAGGTTTGAACTCAATAAGCTCAGGAGTCATTCTGGATTTGATGCGCTCATCCATTTGGATAAACCATTCTTTGTAGTTCGTGATGAGAATAATCGAGCGTTTGTACACTTCCTCCAGGAGCGAGTAGATGAGGTCAAAATCATCGAGCTTGTCTATTTCGTCAAAGCAAAACACCGCAGCTTTCTTGTTGAGAATCTGCTTGACCACTTTAAATAGTTCATCCGTGCGCTTGTTCTGCGTGAACTTGTATCCTAAGATCTCGCAAAACTCGATGAGGATCTTGAAGCTTGAATTCTTCTGCCAGCAGTTTACGTACAGTGGAATAATGTCTTCCGTTTCCTCTTCAAGCTCTTTAAAAACATGTTTCACGGCAACCGTTTTTCCTATGCCTGGAACTCCATACACAAGCGCGTGTTTTCCATCACGCTCCTGAAATAAAGGTCGGATACAGCTCGCGATCCTGTGCTGCTGGGTTTCACGGCAAGGAATCATCTTTGGGATGAACTCATAGCTGAGCGCAGTCTCGTTCTTGAAGAGACTTTCCTCCGATCCGAGTATGTTTTTAAACAACCCCATGCATGCACGCATGCTTGTGTTTTTTATAAGGTTTTCGATTGAATATGAGATATCTTAGCAAGAACCCGGTCTACCCGAAACAATTACGCCTTTTTTGCCGCAATCTTTATAAACGCAAGAATCTCTCAAGAGGGAATGGCAAGTGATATTGAATCGAGTCAAATCATGGACAGCTTAAATGAGATCAAGTCGGATCTTAAAGAGATTAAGAATAGAATGAAGGATATTGACGTCGTGCTCACTGATGACGATCTCGTCTCTTTGAAGGAGGCAGAAAACGATCTCCGTTCGGGGAAGACAAAGAGGCTCTGAATGTATGCGATCGAACTCTCACAGCATGCCCAGCATTTCTTGACAAAATTGGATTCCCACATTAAGGAAAGGATTGAACAGCGTCTAAAAAGACTTGGAGAGAATCCATTTCCTTCAGACGCAAAATTTGTTTGTCGTCATGAGGGTGAGAAGGTTTTTCGATATCGGATTGGAGAGTACCGGGCATTGTATAAGGTCAAGGAAACACAGGAAGTAGTGCTTATTACGAAGATTGACAAGCGTCCAAGAGTGTATAATAAAATATAATCCGCGAATATTTCACTGTCAAGGGATTTTCTGCAGAAACAATATAAAGGTGTGAATATCATAGCATAGAATGCTCTGGAAACGCTCATTTATCAGAAGTTTTGTGCTCTTCTTTGGCTTTTTTAATGGCCTTTGGCTCTCTCTTGGATTTAATCCCAAGCAGGAAGTGCTGAACATGATCAAAACATATCTGCTTAACCATCATCTTGTCCCTCAGATTGTGCTCACGTGGCTTCCCATCGCCGTGTTTGTCTTTATGGTGGGGCTCCTGATCTATCGTGGCGGCTGGATTGGTGTGCTTGCGGTCGTGCTTGGGTTTATTGCCGGCCTTTTGGTGCTCATCAATCCCGTATACAGCGCGATGCTCCTGCTTTCTGGATTCCTGTTAGGATTAGTTGCACCGAAGGAGCGTTATCTCTAGCGATAGATTTATATCATAGTAAACGAAGAAAGACTGTCAAGTGTGGCCTTGCTTCCTCTCTCCAAAACAGGAAAAGCTGATGCTCCACTCGATTTCAAATGCACAGATCCAGATGTTTCAGATCCGTTTGTAAAAAAGTCAACAACAACCGGTCTTGACTGGCGAGATCGTTCGCAGACATTAGATCGTGCAGATTCCTGCGGGGATCCCTCTCAGCCGGCGAATCCAAACATCCTTAAAGAATATTACTGCGTTCAAGGTGGGCCGAGGGATCAAGAAGTGAAGCAAAGTTTCTTTGATTGTTCCACCGTCGGTATGAAGTGCAGGGATGGTGTGTGCATTCCGCAAAACTGTGGAAACGGTGTCTGCGATTCAGACGAAACCATAACGAACTGTCCTCAAGATTGCGCTTGCACAGATCCCGATACGAATGATCCGTATTCAGGAGCCACCATCGTCACTGGTTTTGATTGGCAAGACTTCTCAAAAGCAATATCAAGGAAAGATCGCTGCGATGGAGGTACTCTTATCGAGTACAAATGTAGGCCTGACGGAGCTGTGACCCATGAGAGATATACATGTCCTGCCGGAAAAATATGTTCTGGGGGCGTCTGTGTAGGCGAGCAATTATGTGGGAGGGCACTCATTATATCTTTTGATGATGGATATAACGATTGGGCAGATTATATCACCCCAATATTAGAGGAGTATAATGCGGTCGCAACAGGGTATATTGCACCCATCCGTATTGGCAAGTCATATTTCACACAGGAAAAATCACAGAAAGTCATGGATTCTCCTCATTGGGAGATAGGGTCTCATACTTACAACCACAAAAGCATAAGAAATTATATCGAAGATGTAACAGGGCCAACACCAACATACACTAAAACTTGGGTTGAATCAATTCCCAAACCCGTTCTGGATCTTGCAATGGCGAGGTACATTGAAATGGAAATTATTCCGAGCAAAGATTTTATTCAACAGAAATTGCCCTCGGGGAAGAATGTGAAAACCTTTGCCTATCCCACTGGTGACTATCTTTTCGGCTATGCTGACTCTTACTTATCGCCTCATTTTGAGACGATAGGACATAAGGGGGCCATTGTTGTTCCAAAATGCGGACAAGTATCCGCAACGCAAGCAAAATCTTTTGCGGGAGGAGCGTTTGGCACAATTTATGGTACCCACTTTGAGGATAGCATAAATCATTGGCGTATGGACGAGGCCTCAAGAAACAATGGCTACTATTTTATGTATGGGCATCAAGTTCTTCCCGACCGGTATTTTAATAAGGGATATGCGAGAGGGGTTCAGGGAAATGTCATGACCGACACCACAAAGAATTTCAACGCTCAGGACTTCTCGACCCCGATTTACCTGTGTTTCTCAATAACTTCTTGCTTTAGAGTAATCGCACACACGCAGACAACATTAACTGTAGATCCTTCTATAAACCTTGAACCACATAAGGATAAATACTATATTGCGGGACCCAGGCTCGCCGCCTCTGAGACTGAATTCAGGGCAATTCTCAGCCTCGCACGAAAATACGGATTAAGGACAATTACTCATGCGCAATATTATCAGGAAATTACCGGGGCAGCCTCATAATTTTTAACTAGATACTTTAATATACTTTACTGCACTTTATTTATCCATGCAATCCCTTATCACAGAAGGCAAGGCCAAAGCATACGTCCATCTCGGGAAAATATCGAGAAGACTTGAGGTCTTCTATAATCCGGTGATGAAGCATAATCGTGACATCACCGTTCTTGTGCTCAAGGCGATGAAAAGAAAAAACCTTATCGCAGCGCTCCCTTTGGAGGCATCTGGCATCCGGGGCATTAGAATCATAAAAGAGGTTCCGGGCGTTAAGCACGTCTTCATGAACGATGGCAATCCCAAAGCAGCCGTATTAATGAAGAAAAACCTAAATTTGAACATAATCAACGGCAATAAGATAACCGTCTTTAACCTAGACGCGGATCAATTCTTTCAGCATATCCCTTCTGGAGATTATATTGACATTGATCCGTTTGGCTCTCCTACGCCATTTCTTGACGCAGCGATTAAAAAACTCAAGAGGGGCGGTATTCTTGCGGTCACGGCCACTGATTTAGGTGCGCTCGCAGGGACATTTCCTGTGGCGTGCAGGAGAAAATACTGGGCTGAGCCACTTTACACTGCGAGCATGCACGAGTCAGGCATCCGAATCCTGATTCGGAGAGTGCAGCTTGTCGCCGCAAGTTATGACCGCGCATTACTCCCTGTCTTTTCGTATTTCAAGGATCATTACTACCGTGTCTTTTTCATTGACGCAAAGGGCA
>JAGVYU010000003.1 GCA_018303105.1 Candidatus Woesearchaeota archaeon
CTGAGTTATCAACGATGCTAGGCATTCATCGATAAATTTTTCAGAATTGTGGGTGACTATGATTATGGATATTTTAGAATCCATAGAGCACCTTAATTAATTTTTCAGAAGCCCCCCTTGATCCGTATGGATTTATGTATGAATGGCTTTTTCGGTTATGCATCCACTTTTTTACAGTATTGCTATCAAGTTTAGAGAGCAGGATTTGCCCTTTGATCAAGCCGTCCTGCCTCTCTGTTGCATATCTCAGCAAAACACAGGGGATTCGGAATTCAAGACATTCCTCTTGAATAGAACCACCATCTGTAAAAACGAGTTTGGCATGGGAAAGTATCCTAATGAATTCAGGATAGCCATATAATCTAGTTACTTTGACCTTCGGGTTATTCAGGAGTCTTTGGAAGAGCCCTTGCTTCATTAGCGCCTTTTTTGTGTTGTCATGCAGCGGAAATATCACAGGATAGGGGCTCTCTTCGATGATAGAAATTGTTTTTTTCATGCGGTTTTTTGATCTGATGTTTTCATGTCGGTGGACACTTGCGAGAGCATACTCACCGGAGATAGATATTTTTGAAAGTTTTAATGCATAATATGCTGCATCATAGATCGTGTTACCAATACAGATGTCTCTTTTCCCTTTTTTTATTGGGGATAACAATATATCTGACAGGTTATCAACAATAATGCGGAAAATCTCCTCCGGAAAAGGTTCAAATAAACTATGCGATCTCAGACAGGCTTCAATATGGACGTTCTTATATTTCTTACCGGGATTGAGCAGGCGCGAAGTGCCAACTGCCGCGCACAGGGTCGACATTGTGTCTCCATGATATGCGACGTATTTTACATCATGTAACCCATTTACTTTTTCTCGTATTTCATTGATTGATTTAAGACTCCAGAAAATACTTTTTCCTATATTCCCCATGAAAACACTTGACTTTTTTGGAGGCGGGGTTAGCACATCTCTGGGATATTCGACGTGAAATTTCTTGATCAAGTCATTGAGGTTATGCTGCCCGGTATGAATCCAGCAATGCGGAATCTTTCTCTTTGAGAGTGCATGGAGCACAGGAAACGTTTTAATGAATTCAGCTCTTGTGCCAATAATGAGTACGAACATATTGTTATGGCGTATTTATTCCTTATAAATCTAGTCTAAATTATACCATACGATCCCCTATTTATTCTCAAGCACGACTTCGCATATTGAAAAGAAGGATAAACTTCTCATAAAATCCGCTTCTTAGGCCAATGAGTTTCCTTATTAATGTCGCTCCCGTATTCTATCAGAGCTATTTTGCTTATCTGCTTCCTCGCAACGGGCTGTTTTGTGTGCTCAGCGTCATTAAGCAACACAAAAGGTTATAATACCGATCATACAGAGTCCAAACCATGAGCAGACAAAGTGCGTATGCGGCAGTATGGATGCTTCTCAGTAAGGGTCTGACGTATCTGCTTCTGCTCGTTATCGCAAATAAGTATTCGGTCGCGGATTATGGCAAGTTCTCTTTCATATTCTCACTGCTTGTGCTGCTCTCATTTTTTTCGGCGCTTGGAATGCCCTATTATCTCGTCCCGTGGATCCAGAGCAAAAAGAAGACCGGGCCAGTTGTCTTTATTCTTGTAGCTTTGAGCATACTCTTTAGTGCGCTCATTATTACGTCTGCCTGGAAAACCGACTGGATCGTAGTCCTAGCTTTATTACTTCCTCTTTGGACTCTTAACGGACTTGGAAGCTCGCTTCTTTGGGCGCAGAGCAAGTATGGGATCGATAGGTTTTTTTGCGTTGTCGATGGAGCGGTTACGCTAGCAATTGCGTTTGCTGCATCTGCCCAAGGACTCATGGGTTTGGCATCAGCGTATGTTTTGGGGTATATTGTTCAGGTTGCAGTCTCGTTTTTGTACTTGCGCAAACATCTTCAGGATGCGTTTAGAGATTTCAGATTCCATGTGCCAACGCTCTCACGCTATCTCACGCCAGCTCTCGTCACAAGCCTTGTATATCTCTCTTTAGGTGTCCTTAACTGGCTTGACACATTTGTACTTGGGCTTTTTCGGGCAAGCGAAGAAGTGGCGTATTATACCGTGGCAAGCCAAATCTGCAGTCTTCTTGTGCTCATTCCGACCGCACTGTCATTTGTTGTCTTGACACGCAAAGACGAAAAGACCCTCTTCACCGCGTCTAAGCTTTCATTTTTAATATCCTTGAATTTGGCGATTATATTGATAGCTGTCCGAGAGCCTTTGCTTGCAGTATTTTTCCCTAAATACCCTATCGGATTATTCATTGGGCTCTTGAGCACAGGTATGCTGTTCTTTTCAGTATACATCATGCACATATCGCACGCGATGTCGATCATGAAACCGCATATGGTCCTGCCAAAAATCATAACGGCATGCACAATCAACATAGCCCTTGACTTTATCCTTGCTCCAACCTTCGGAATCTATGGGGTGATTGTCTCGACTTTTATCGCGCAGCTAGTAGCATTGCTTCTCATCGGGCACGCTCAAGGCTACGACAAACTCATCTCTGTTGTTTTTATCGTTGTTATCTCAGTAGGTCTTGCTTTATTCCTCAAGCTGTATGCATTGTTGCTTCCATTCTTCATCATCCCGCTTATGGTCGTCATGAAGCTTATCAGCCCTGAAGATCTGCGTAGGATTGTGAGAGTGGCCGCCCAATCCATTAAATATAAATAAGGACGACATCTTGGATGATGCATGAATCGCGAAATTTTGCTTATCTCTTTGGATAAATCAGTAATTGCATATAATAACCATTAAATATAAAAACCCAATGGGCTCGGAATGCATATGCGCGGTTTTCCTAAGCACGTTATGCTGTTTTGGATTATGATGAATCTTCTCATGATTCCGTTTGGGATCGCGCAAGAGCCGGTTGAGCAATCAGGCAGCGAGCAGATTATTGCAGAAGAATCGGGGGTATTTGACAAAATAATTCCCATGCAAGGAGAAGCTCCAGGCGCAATTGTAAGCTTTTTGCCGCTCTATGTGTTATACCTCATATTGCTGGCTGTCGCATTTATCGCCTTTCCCGTAAAGGAAGGACAAGTAACATTATTTATCATCATGGGACTGATTTTTGTGTTTATCTTTGCTTTTATCGTATATTTGAAGTTCCGCGTGCAATACCCCTATTTTAGGGATCAAGCAGACCAGATCATTAATGATTTTCTTGAAGCAACTTCCTTTAAGTTTTACGTGCAAAGCTGCCTTGACAAGGCGACGATTGACGGACTCTATCTTGCCGGATTGCAGAGCGGGTATATTTATGAATATCAAGGGGGACTGCACAAGTATAAAATGGATACGAGTGAAGTCCATTTCTGCAATATTAATCCGCTTGGAGGGTGTGAGTATGGTGATCATGTTGTGCCGTATGTTGTAAATGGAATACCTTACAATATAACATACGCACTTGAACGTCCGAAAAACATTTCGGGAGGATATAGGGATATCCTCTAGGATACTTTGGGTTTAGTGCACAACCCGCTAAACAGTACGCATTTCCACCATTGTGCGACCGCAAACTCTTCACACCTAACTACTATTTACAGGATAATTCGAGCTATACATGCCTTCAGAATGAAGTGTATAACACCGTTCAGGAAAGCTTGCAACGCTACATCATCAATAAGACCAAGTCCTGTGTAGAACAGGCTACAATAAATTTTACGGAAGAATATCATTACGTAATAAATGCTTCATTTGTGGATGCTCTTGTTTTGTTTGGAGACAATGATACCCTCACATTTCTGAACTATAGCTACTCTATTCAGCTGCGCAATGAAACCCCCGTTGCTACGTTTCAAGTTTATACTTCTCGGCAAAAAGTTAGGTACAAACAACTCTATGAACTCGCTGACCAAATAGCGAAGCAAGAGGCAAAAAATATCTTCTTCAATATGTCCGATCAGAATAATATGCATCAGTGGTTATCAACAAAATGCCTGGAATACCTGCTAATTTTCAATGTTGATTTTGATAGGAGACGAGGAACTCCAACTAGCTGCATTAAACCCGGGATGCGCATTATTTTCACTGCGCCCACAAGGTCAGCATGCAATGCGAATTTGCATTGCGAGCAGGCAACCATTCTCAACATCACAGATTCAGAATCAAAGCTGAATGGGCAGGACTACTCCTTCCTCATCGCGATTGAGAACAGGCCCCCGGCGCTGGACTGGATAAGCTGGAAAGTTCCCCCCAACAGTGCATATTCATCGGTTTATCTTCCTACCTATGCGTTTGCTGGATTGGGACGCAATGCAAAAGTAATTTATGATGAATATGGCCTAGCTGATACTAATTTTGATATAATAACTCGGAAAGAAGATTATTTGGAAATTTATCCCCGGGCGATTGATCCTGACGAAGATTCCGTCGCGTATGCTTATTCATCAAATTCATATTTCTTTGGGTTGCCTTCCCTACGAACTGAAGCAAACAAAGATTTTGTGTATTATATTTCTAATATTTCTACTGAACCTGTTGGAAGCGAGATTGTTAAGCTGCAAGTCTGCGACCCAGAAAACTTCTGCGACTATCAAGTTATCAAAATTAAGGTTGAGCCAGCAACAATACCATAAGTTCTACTAGTTATTACAGCATTTTCTACAAATAATTAGCACTAAAAGGCATTTTTAAAGTCCTTTTATATCATTAATTAGTGCTAAATAACTTAACTTATTAGTAGAAAGGTTTATATATTGGCTTTTTTAAGATAATAATTTAATCATATATACCCCTATAATATAGAGAGAGAATGGAAGAGCAAAAAGAGGTTGAAACACCCCCTGGATTCAAAACATACATTCTCGTATCTTACGAACTCAAGAATCTCAAGCCCATAAAAAAGATTGAAGTGAGCCATAAGCTCTACGGGCATGCGCAGATGAAGAATGGGAAGCGCTACGAGTTTGGAGGCATTATCAAATCAATGAAAGGCCTCAAAGTAGGTAAAGGAGGATTATTGCTACCCGCGGAATTCCGTGAGGACATTGTCAGATTCTTTGATGGATACTCGATCAAATACCTCATGATGCAAGTGTACAGGAAAGAAGCATGAAAACGAAAATGCAGATCGCAGCAATGTACTTTATGATTATTTCATTAGTCATTACTCCCCTCGCTGGCGCCACACCAACCTCAAGTGTTCAAAGCGCCAGCACTCAAAGTTTATTCATAACTACGGGGATATTTGGAGCGGTTGGAGAGATACCGATCAGTGAAGAGATATTTGCCGTATCGGAAAAAACAGAGTTATTGCAATCCTCTACTCCCGGATCGTGCTGTGCGAATCCGCTCATCATTGATAAGAACAACGAAGGATATTACTGCTCGAATATTGGAGGGACTTCTCTTCCTGAGCAACTCTGCTGTCCGGCAACGGATCCCGGATACTCTTCCACAAATCCCTATGTGCCCAAGAACCAGCAGGACTGCCTAACTAATTTTTATGATGATTCAAATGTCTGCTCCCAATCCTATTTAATGGGAAGCAAATGCGACACGGGATGTTGCTTCAACGCGGGAAGCGCTCCATTAGGGCCAGAAGAGGCGTGTGGAGCATCAACACAAGACGCGTGTTATTATACGGATGTTCCCCCCAATGGAGTGCCTCAAGAGGATCATAATGTTTGGTCCTATCCCGGATACGGAGGAGACACCCCCTGTTGGGATAGCGTTGAGAGAGTTGCCGTTGATAATTGTGAACTTCCCGGATACCAAGTATGCTCGGACTTTCAGACTTCAGGAGACTGCAAAGCGCAATCAGGATGCGCATGGTGTGGCATAGGAAATGGACAATGCGTATCTACATGTGCCTATTGTGGAGACAGGAGAAATTATGATTCGGACACTCAGGAGTGCACATCAGCACAGCAGCAGACACAATGTACAGATGGAGCCGATAATGATGATGACCAATTAATTGATAGCGAGGAAGCATGCTGTTATCCAGGATCAGTCCAGAATGAGCGAGACACATGCGCATGTCCTGCAGACCCTGCAGACAAAAAAATACAATATGAGCCTGCTCAATGCACGGATGTTGGCGGCAAGATTCTTGACCCTGCAGATTACACTACTGGAGGCCAATTTGGCTGCTGTACGGAACCTGTGCGAGGAATTCCGGCATGCGGAAATACACGGTTATATCCCGGGCTTGCTGATCTCCTTGGTCAGCCACGAGGTTGGGATGTAACAAACTGTCAATGCGGATCAACAGCGGTTAATCTCACAAATGAATCCGGAAGCAGATATTGCTGCAATGGCGTTGTTGGAACAACGGCATGCGGAGCAACCGCTACACTCTTCGGCTATGTCAAGGACAGTCAGGATAATCCCGTAGCTGGAGCAACACTGAGCTTCAGTGCGAACACATTCACATTCTCAAAAAGCGCAACATCAGGGGCGGATGGTTCATACAGCGTTGATGGGCTGCTTGTTGAAGGCGCATCGAGCGTATACACGGCGACGGTTACAAAATTTGGATATCGCACGACATCTGATACGAATTTGATCATCCCTTCTGGAAGTTTTACACAGCATAACTTTACTATTGATCCTATTGGAGGATCTGGAGAATGCACTCAGGGAAACTGGCCAAACATTCAACTACGCGCAAGATTGCAGCAATGCCAGGAAGGCATATTCTTAGACTGGCAGTATCCTTGCGATGATCTGCTCGCAAATCCAGGCTATATTATTACAAGAAGCGCAACTAATCAGCTCGTCAGCGAAGAGCCAGCGATGTTCTTCATCTCCCCTCAAGCCAATTCATTTGTGGATCCCACAGCACAGTATGATGTTGATTCGTATAACTACACCATCACGGCACTTATTGACGGCGCGGAAAATAACTCAGACTCAGAAGTCATTCGCAGCAGCGATCAGGATTGCATTGAGAAGTTTTGCGAAAATGGAAGAAATCCATTCTGCTCTGGGGACGCGCGCGCGACATTCGTTTGCGACACTAATAATCATAAAACCCAAGCGGAGGGCTGTGGCGCTGCAAAATGTATTGAAGACTCAAACTTACGCGGATACTGTCAAGGCGACGGCACACAATGTAAACACGTCGGAATTGCTGGAGCTTTCGGGAAAACAACAAACGTCCTTGGCTTATATTACTGGGACTATCAAGCGCAGTGCCTCAACAATTATGACTTCAGCTGCTATTATGATGTTACAAAAACACCGACGGATGAATGCAAGAGCTGTATCACACAGCCCACTAATGTTTCGAGTTGCTATGGTTATCAATCCCAATTCGCGTGCGAGGGGGATAGTCAATATGAAGGAGATAATTGCAGAGTTCCAAAAAGCACTCAGGGGATTTCGTGCGAGTGGTATGAAACCATAGAGAACTTTGGAGAGCTCGGAAGAGGATGGTGCTATGAGCCAGAGTACAACGGAACAGACAAATGCAATCTGTGCGGGGCAGACCAGCCATTGTTTAAGGACGTTGCCTGCACGCCGCAAGCATGCGATGTTTTAGGAGCATGCATAGCGAATGCAGACAGGACGGAGTGCGAGCAGTGTAACATTCCCGGGCCGGATAAAGACTTGTTTGATCCGCTTTCCATATGCGAGCAGTTTGGTGACGAGTACAGCTGCATTAATGAGCACGAGTTTGATATTCCCGGAGATGACATGAGTGCCGAATCGTTTGTCTATAGCGGGGACGCATGCACGTTGGGAGTCTGCAAATGGGATGCCTCGATCAGCAAGTGCTTCAAGGATGGTGATGATAATGCAGTTCCTGATTGTAACATCTTCACGGAGAGTGGAATAAAAGCAGCTTGTGAGAAAGATACGAGAGCTCCTCAGACCAGTATTATAACCCAGCGCCTCGTCATGAATGCCTCAAACACGACGTTTAACTTTTCCATAGACGACTTTGGATGGGGTGATTATCCCGGAGTATCCCGGGCATTTGACTTTTACTACTGCATTTCGCCAGCTAATGATACTTGTGTACCTCAGCAACTTCCACAGCAAGTTGAGGATACATTCTCACTGACCATCTATCCAAGCGATATCCCCAATTACGAAGGTCCAGCCGTACTAAGGTTTTTCTCCGAAGATGGGTTCTTTAATGTAGAACCGATTAATACTGTTGAACTCTATGTAGACACGACACCACCGCAAGCGATCCTTGAGTATGCCATCGATGACACGGACGGATGTGCGCTTGTTGTTAATGTGAGCGCTCCCGAAACGACGTATTGCTCTGATCTTCTCATACAGAAAAATGAGGGACAGCTTCAAAACACGAGAATATCCACAGAGCCACTGGAAGTCCGATTCACGAATCTCACAGATGGGCTCTACACGTATCAAGTAAACTGCACTGAGAATATTGCGCAGGACGTGAGCAATGTTCAAACGATTTACCTGCGTGACATCAATAGAAATCAGCCGAATGTTTTAGTAGACTGCAATCACAAGATAGAGAATTTGCTACCTGCGCCGAACACAGTCATGAATTACGACGACTTTGCAGACGCGCTATCACTCGATTTGGGAATGGATATTGAAACCCAGGATCCGAATCGTGCAGAGCCGCCGTATATTTGTGCGTACACCTTTGATGGTCCGTTCTACGCAAGCGGAATTTACGAACAGTCCAGAAACGTAACTCGTGACACTAAGTATTTCTACGGATACAATGTCACATTGACAATTGCAAATAATCCCCTGATTATCAGCAGTCTTAATCAGAGTTCTGATATTCCGATCCCGTTAACATCCGCTTGCTATCCAAATGGGGCTGTGCTCAATCAACCCATCGATCAGGAAACAGCGCAATTTGTATTAGACTCACAGCCCCCAGCGACGACACTAACCGTCGGCACGGGAAGGCTCGCTGCGTCATTTGATCCAGAAGCGTATTATCGAGCAGACATTAATATCTCACTCTCATGTGAGGGAACAGACCATTTCAATGATGGAGGCAATGATTGCAATGCTACACAGTATTGCATCTCAACTTCAGATTACTGCACGCCGAGCAGCGCCGCAATAGGCCCGATTCCATTCCAACAACGCAGGACTCTGTGTTATGCATCGTCGGATGATGCAGGAAACATGGAAGTGCGCGACAATGGTCTCGCCAAGTGCGCTTTGGTTCGCATTGTTGAGCAAAGTCCCAGGGTCATCATAGACAAACCGGTCGCATCAGCCATCTTTGGACCTGCTGAGCGTTTAATACTCGTTAATGGAACATTGACGTATGATCCTCTGACACTTGTGGACACTGTTCAACTCCTGTGGCATAATGGCACGGCTTTCGAATCAAGGCCCATTGACATCTTGCCGGGGAGATCGGGATGGAATGCCACAATTACACTGCATGAAGGAAACAACACGATCCTTGCGCTTGCAACGGACGCGGCGGGTAACGAGGGATTCGCGCAGCGCAATGTCTACGTAGACACGTTCGGTCCAGACATCTCAAACCTCACGATCAACGGGAGCAGCAGTAATATTAGGATTAACAGCTCGCTCTCGTACAAGATTGAAGTTAAGTATAATGATACGAAGTTTACAACTTTAGAAGGAAATGAGCCGTATAACGTAACCGTGGATCTCATAAAGACTTCAACTGACGCCGTCATTTACCATAATGAACTCAATAACACCCAAATCCAGCATGCAAATTTCACGTTCACAGCGCCATCACGGACTACACAGTACAGGCTTGTCGCAACAGTTTATGACAGATACGGAAACAGCAACACGAGAATTATTGAGGACATCCTCGGCAATGACACAACAGGGCCGGAGTTTGTGAATATCACTATACGTACGCTTGATCCCGGTTCAGGATTGCTTCACAACGAGACGTTAGGAGAATACACGGTGGGATTAGGAACATATCTGCTCGAGTTCGATGCGACAGAAGATCTCATTAATCCTCCAGAAGTAGCAGGATACTTCCTTAACAATGGACAAAATATTACATTGCCATTCTATCTTATGGACGTTACATTGCCATTCAATAATGTAGATACGACCCTTGTTGGCCATTATGCATACTACTTTAACACGATCGATGACGCGAACTTTTACTCTATTGAATCTAACGTTGTCAATGGTTCCATCGTGGGCTACGACGCGGACAATAACTCCGGGAGGGATGTCTTTTCATTTAAAGTGGATACACTCGGACCAAGAGCGGTGAGCATAACATCGCCTCAAAACAGCAGCTCAATTTATGTCATCCCAGCAACGTTTATCGGAAACACGTACAATCGCACAGCCGGGCAGAACGTTGTGCTTGTCAAGGGAGGAAATATCATCGCGGAGAGCGTGTCAGCATCAGCTCCAACGCTCTTAGGAAGATTCCCGCTCAATATGAACACGCAGATACAGAATATCATCAATATGAGTGGTACTACGCTCCATGTTCTCTCAAAAAATATTCCCCTGCATCTCGGCGGCATCAATATCGTGCCGGGCAATTATCTCTCATTCAACAACTCCAGCAATATGAACTATAGAATTATTGCGGTTGATGATCTTGGCGCTTATGTGTATAAGATCACTGTAGACAGAACAATCACAGAGCCAAAGCCGGCCACGATCTACGTGTTCAATAAAGCATTAGCGAAAGGAGCGTTTATGTTCACTGGAATTGATTTAGATCTCGGATGGAATGTGTTTACCGTGTATGGAGAAGATGAGCTTGGAAATCCCGGAGATGAGATCGCGTTCCGTGTCAACTACGACAATCAAATCCCAATCTTTTATGAGGAAACCAGAACTCCAGCTCCGGAAAGCAGAATCAATCCGCAAGGGATATTGGAAATACGTGTTATCGCAGATGGGACAAACTCTCCTGTAAGCTCTGCAAACCTCTCTTATAATGGGTATACATGCACCGCTCTTGAAATGTTCGCGTTCCCAGCACAGCAGGAGTATGGGCAGTACGCGTATGGCTTCGGATGCAAAGTGTTCAGCCCCGCAGAAGGAGACTATGATGTAATCGCATCCGTAGTAGATTCTGTAGGATTAACGAACAGCACGTCGTGGACATTCACTATCGATAGAAACGTGCCGAGGCTCACGGAAGTGCAGCCGACGGGAAAGATCAGCGATACAACACCTACAATTGTCCTCGACTTTAACGATTCTGACATTGACATACAGATTACGAGCGCAGCCATTACCGGATCCGGGTACTCTGCGGACATCACTGATCAGATGAATGCGGGAAGACAAAGCGGAGAGCGATTTGAATATGAACTTCAAGCGGGACAACTTCTGACTCAGGAAGGGCTCTACCGACTTGATTACAGCGCCGTAAAACATGTACCAACAACAAGCCCAGAGTATGTAAACACATCCTACTTCACGCTTGACCTTACTCCTCCCGTGATTAGCGAGATACTTCCGGGAACATGGTTCGCGACGAATAAGAGCATGGCGCTCGTTAAGCTCAGGGTGAATGAGAGCGTCACATGCGCGTGGTCCGCGGATTCAGGAACAAATCTTGACAATCCTTTATTCTATTTCACATACAATGTCGCGACGAATTATTATGAGGCAAACATATCCTTGCCAGGTGATAACACATATCATTTCAACATAAGCTGTAGAGATGACGCGGGCAACGTCAATGCTCCAACTGCAATAACTATTGTCCGGGACACGGTTAAGCCAAGCCCAGAGCTTGATCCCATAACTCCAAACCCAACAAATGGGCCAATAACCGTTACGGGACGCTGTGAAGTGGGAAGCACCGTGTATTTGTATATGAGCAATCAAAAGCTTGCGAACGTGCCGCCATACAACATAACATCAACGCCAACGAATAGGACAATAACATTCACGAATCAAGATAGCCTCCTTACTGTAAATCAGAGCTTCACATCTGTAGATCCCGGAGCAACTATTACGTTTGAAAACCGGTATGGAGTTCCAGTTACCGTTGTTGCAGATCAGTTCTCATACACGCTCGGAAATGGCCAAACGGCCCAGTATGTAACGCAGGCTGGAGAGACAATAACATACACAGTGGCACTCTACAACGCGAGCCAATCACAAGAAAAATCATTCAGTGTGGGCACATCAGTCTCCGATAGGTTTAGCATCGGATACAGGATAGCTGGACAAAATGGTAATAGGAACTTTACGGTAGAATGCATTGACATAGCAGGCAATAGCAACTTCTCACGCGTTAGGACTGTTTACTTTAACTCAAGCTACCAACCGGGGCCAGAAGCGTGCATAATTATTGACACCATTGGAAACTGCGATTGCGGAGACGGCATGTGCGCGTTCGGGGAGTTGTGCACTGAGGATTGCATTATCACAGAGCCGATATTGAGCTACAGCCTCTCACAAACCCCCCTTGCAGATCATTATTACGCCCCTGATGAAACACGCAACTATTACTATGTCGCCAACTATAACGCCAGTGTAGAGGCGCACGCGTCCGTATATGTTGAGGTGTACCAGCGCTCCGATTATGCACGATTAGCCTACGAGAATGACCTCGCGATTCTTGACCTCTTTGGCAATCCATTTACACAAATCCTCACACAAGCGAACAAAACCCTTATCATTGATGGCCGCGGATATGGGGTTACGTACGTAAGCACGGGGGACACGGATGCGTATGTATGGGTTTCAGGCAATCATTACGTTGCGGTGTTCCTGCCCTATCAGCCAAGCGACTATAATGACAGGAATGTCGTGCTGAAAAATTATCTCCAGAAGTACCCAACACCATGAAAAAAACACTATGTATAGGAATCCTATTCACAGTTTTCCTACTTATACCCTTTGTTGCAGCGGATACATCAGTCATAACGAATTCGCTCAGACCAAATATTACTGTTATCTTTAACACGGCCGTGGATCCAGACAGCATTATGGCAGCACTCGATCCTAAAGCCGCACCGGGCACGAACATCTCTATACGACTTGTCTCGTATGATGCGAATAAGACACGATTCTTGTTCACAACGCTTGAAGATCTTGCGGAAGGCGATTATGTGTTCAGTATTAATGGCAGAGACCTTACGGGAAAACTTCTATTTACGACACCCAAAATCCAAGAGTTCACAGTCATTTACCCGCCCTTGGTAATCGAGCTGCTGAATCCAAGGTTTGGCGTAAGCTCATACTCTCCCGTTGATTTTACTGTTGGCGTAAACAGACAGGCGAACTGCAGATACAACCTTGGAAGCCAAAACTTCACATTCGCTGAGAGTGGATATGATCCAGAGATTATCCGAACCCCGTACTGGTTCAAAAAAACGGGAATATCCGTGTACGCGAACAATGCGTACCCTATTGTCGTGTCATGTGAGGATCTCTTCTATCACAAGACAACTATCTTAACTTTCTACCTCACTCTTGATACGGCCCCTCCGCAAGTGACGTATCGCGCAGAACCAAATCCCGTAACATTCCTTACGTCGAGGGGATTTGAATCAACACTTATCGCCGAGGCAGACAAAGACGTTTCATGCAGGTATAGCAACAACACAAACTCCATATTCTCAGAAATGCTGCCATTTCCCTTTAATGATGTCACGAAATCTGGAACGTATGCAGAAACGCAAAGCGTTACACTCGGCTTTCCTGATCAGGGAACGTACACATACGCTGCGGAGTGTGTGTCGCTGGCGAACCTCTCATCGCGGGGAACTGTTGCTGTTGACGTGAGGTTGCCCACAGAGTATACTATTACGATTCTTAGCCCGCCGTCATACACGAAGGAATCACAGCCCTGGCTGAACTTCACGATCAACGCCCCAGCAGCGGGGGCATGCCAATATTCGAAGGATTCTGGCTTTGCAGCCGCTAATCGATCATCTATTCTTCCGTATGACTCGCTCGGAGTGCGCTATCGTACGCAGCTTGTCTCCATTGGACCAGGAACGCATACACTGTATGTACGATGTCCCTTTGGATCATCAAACCAGATTGTTACGGTATCCACGACGTTTTCCATAGACACTGCGCGGCCTGAAATGATCTCCGCGATGTTAACAAGCCCTCTTGCGAACTCTTCCAAAACGTATTATGACGACAGACTCTGCGGCGTGTTCAAGGCAGAAGACAGGGATTCCGGAATAGACTTCTTTTCCTATACTGTAGTGGATGAATCACGAGCGTCGTCCTCAAGCATTGTTGAACGGGGCAGGGTCAATCCGAGCAGGCAGGACAATATCACGTATATCTTTGATGGCTGCATTGACGCAGACCTGAACAATACAAACACGTATCATGTGGATGTGAATGCAACAGACAGAGTCGGTCTTGGGACGCTTCAGACAAAGTCAACAAACGCGCTCACCGTTGACGTCACCCTCGCTCCAGAGAATTGCGATGATCTAAGGAAGAATGGCGATGAGACGGACGTAGACTGCGGAGGCACATGCCCTGAAAAATGCCTTGAGGGAGAGTTCTGCGAGGATAACAGCGACTGCCGCACGGGTTATTGCGAAGATGATGATGGTGTTAAAAAATGCGCGAAGTCGAGCTGCCGTGACGATATTAAGAATGGCGATGAGACCGATGTTGATTGCGGAGGAGCCTGCGGAAAGTGCGATGACGGGGATGATTGTGAAGAGAATAGCGATTGCAAGAGCGGAAGATGCGATCCCTCACAGGATATCTGCGTGGATAAACTTGATACGTGCACAAACCAGAAGCTCGATGAGGGAGAAGCAGATGTTGACTGCGGCGGATTATGCGACGCCCAGTGCGATGATGGAAGCACATGCGACGTTGATTCAGACTGCAAGAGCTTAGTCTGCGATGGCACTTGCAAAGCGGCAAGCTGCACAGACAATATTAAGAATGGCTTTGAGAAAGGAGTTGATTGCGGGGGGACATGCGATGAGAAATGTCCTCTCGGAACATCATGCACGCAAGACACAGACTGCGCATCAGACACGTGCTTAAATGGAAAATGCACAAAGAATCCAGATAGCGATAATGACGGCATGGACGACAGCTGTGAAATCGCAAACGGCTTTAATCCAGAAGATGCAAGTGACGCTTCAGGGGATGTTGATGATGATGGGCTTACGAACAGCGAGGAATGCCAGTTAGGAACGAATCCACGGAAGGCGGATACGGACGGCGATGGATACAATGATGGCGCTGAGTCCGATGCGGGAACAGATCCTCTCGATCCAGACGATCATCCCCAAAACCTCTGGTGGCTGTGGCTGCTCATTGTATTAGTTATATTACTCCTCGCGGGAGGAGGCTACTACGCGTATGAACAGTATGCAAATCGCAGGCCTGAGCCGCGGATGCCTCCACAGCGCTTTATGCCACCTCGAACATTACCACCACTTTCAAGGCCACCTCCAAGAGCTGAGGAGCCCCACAAAGCATCCGTATCCACGGAAAAAACAGAGGAGTGGGTTTCTGTCGGAGCGGAAGGGAGGAGGAAAAGCGAAAACATCTTTGATGAGCTTGCACTCCTCGCGACAAAAAAGAAGGGAGAGCGCGAGAATATCTTTCATCGGCTGAAGATCATGAGCGGTGAAGAAATCAAACCCACGCACGTCAAGCAAATCGCTGAGAGCCCGGCAGCGAAGGAGGATATTCTCAAATCGTTCAGCATCATCAGCCAGAAAAATATTGATGATAAAACGTCTAAGGAGATCAAATCACAACTCACAGACCTGAAGGAAAGCCACGAACATCTCGCAACGAAGGTCGACAAGGTGGCTGAAAAGCTTGAGTCTAAGGTTGAAACGCTCATCGCGAGCAAAGCAGGAAAGAAATTCCACAACGCAGGCTGCCTCGCCGCGAAAAACATTCCTAAAACCCAGCTTATCACGTTTAAAGATCGCAAAGAAGCTGTCAAAAAAGGCTACAAACCGTGCAGGGTATGCCTCACGCGGTGACTTCTCATGAAGAAGGCCGAAATCTATGGGCAAGTGTTCGTGTACATTCTCATGATTGTTGTTTTTGCAGCTATTCTTATTTACGGCGCTCATCAAATACAGCGGCTCATGCAGCAGGGCGATAAAATTGATAAGGAGCGGTTTAAGCTTGAGCTTAAAGACGCGCTTGCAGACAATATTGAATATGGAGATACGGAAGTTCGGCAGTTCAAGATTCCGGGTGCTTATGAGGAGGTGTGTTTTGTGGATGAAGCGACGTATGGTGATTCAGACCAAATCAGGAAACTCCCATATCCATTGATAAAAGACAGTGTAGAATCCGGCTCAAAAAATAATCTCTTCCTCTATCCTGATGGCGCAGACTCGTTTGATGTTGGGCCTATAAAAACATAT
Organism: Candidatus Woesearchaeota archaeon; assembly: GCA_018303105.1. Taxonomy (GTDB): domain Archaea; phylum Nanobdellota; class Nanobdellia; order Woesearchaeales; family JAGVYU01; genus JAGVYU01. The sequence goes on from JAGVYU010000003.1 coordinate 16,308, forward strand.
GATACGAATAATGCACCGCAGGCCTTCGTATGCATAACCATCGACAACCAAAAAATCACCGTCCGCCTCGAAGGGATAGGAGACGCAACAAAAGTCATTCCCATATAATTCTCATGAAATCCTCAAAAAAGGCAGTCATTGAACTGCAGTTCAACTGGCTCTTCATACTTATTATCGGAGCGATGATTCTCCTGTTTTTCGTTACGGTTATCTATAAGCAGAGGAATATCGCGGACCAAAGATTAGCTGCTCGGGTTTTAAACGATCTTGAGAGTATATTGACTGGGGCGCAGGTGAGCACGAGCACAGCAACGCGGATTGAAAGCGCGCGGAATGAGATCTTCTTTGACTGCACAGACTGCTCATGCTCGTATAAAATCAGCAATCTCTTCGGCTCAGGGTCTATAAGCTACGATGGGAAAACCGTGTTTGCGCCAACTGAATTGAAAGGAGAGCAATACCTCGCATGGAGTTTAGACTGGAATCTTCCTTATAAAGTCACGAATTTTCTGTATTTGACGAGCCCTGAGTATAGGTATACTATTTTGTACAATCAGGATGTATCTGCTGCACAACAATTTGCAGGAGACATACAGTATAACTTGCCCGATGCCTTCACAAACATTAAGGACGAAAATGCTTATGAATACGATCTTGATACTATGGCACCGCTGGGGATTCCGTCTAAAAACTCGTATAAAGCACGGCTCATTTTCGTAGGATATGAAGAGCCAAATATCGCATCTATCACTAATATGAATCCCCTTATTGACCATCTTGATTACCTTGACTATCGGGATATTACTGCCATCAACATAATGGAAGGATCAAAACTGGATTACGGCACGGTGCAGTTTTATACGCTCACAAAGAACAAAGAAAGATTTTTACTGCAAAAAAAGTCTTATTATATTGGCATTGCCGGATTATACGCAGCAATATTTTCAGATGATCCAGATAATTACGTTTGTCCAATGAACAGTGCGCTGCAAAGATTACAACATGTGAGCAGCTTGTATCAACAGCGCACAACGCAGTTAAGAACACGCCCCCCGCCGTGCCAGAATTGGTACTCACAGGCCCTCAATCCTTACTTCACAATTCTCATGACAAATCTAAACCCCCCTCCAGACCTAACAACGAATGCGGATTATGAAGGCGATTTTGGAAACCTGTACAACAATGCATTTCAGCAGAATGCGAATGGCCTCGCATTCCTCAACAGCAGGGCGCAGTTATTCTCATGCCCGGAGATGTATTGATGAAAGCGCAGATCCGCATGGGAGAGAGCATTGCAGTTATGGTCGTGTTTTTCTTCCTCATCGTTATCGCGTACTCTTTTTATGTGAAGATACAGCAAAGCAGCCTCGCTGTCGATATAGGAAAAGCACAGGAATTGAGAGCGATCCAATTGGCACAGCTTGTCTATTATATGCCGGAAGTGCAGTGCAGCTCAGGAACGCAGCTCGTGAAGGAGAGCTGTTTTGACACGCTAAAGCTGGAGAAGTTTAAAGGCATCCTTGCGGGCGATGGAAGACTCTTCTACTTTGGATTGTTTGGGTATAATACGATATATATCAAACAGGTGTATCCAAATCCAGGTCTTCAATGGCTTGCTACCATTGATTATGATTCTGACGGGACTTCCGGAGCAGACGCTTTCTTATTGTATAAACGTGAACCCCCTCAGGACGACCCTATTCGCTTCAAAAGCACAAAAGTAGCACAAATGCCCGTCGCTCTCTACGATCCTATTCAAAAAAAGTATGCATATGCATACTTAGTGGTGGAATATGTCTATTAATAGGAAATCGCAGATGGAAATCATGGGACTTGCGATCATAATTATTCTGTTAATGCTCGCGCTCGTGTTTGTTGTGCGCTTTACACTCATTCCGAACCAAAACGCCCCCAAAAAAGAGTTTTCACAAGCGCAGATCGCGGCGAATACATTAAACGCGATGCTCCAGACGAATGTAGAAGAATGCAATGAAGCCACTATCGAGCGGCTGTTTGTGGACTGTGCGCAGGGAACGAGAATTATCCAATGTACACACATCACGTATGGGTCTGACGCATGCTCATTTTTGTTTGGTCCACCTAATGCAAACTCCTTTCTATTCAATGAAATCCTTGAGCCAACGCTCGGCGTATGGAAGATCCCCTACACACTCACGTTCAATGATGGCAGTCAAGTGGCCTCTGACGCAGGAGATGAGAAATGCTCCGCAGAGCATGTCGGAACCGTGTACTCCAGTAGGGACTTAAAAGAGGCAAAGATTGGCTTAGGAGGGGGAACTGTGCTCATTGTGCAGCTGGAACTGTGCTCATAGGAAGATTTAAATATAAGAAAACGATCAATCGAGAAAGAGGTGATTCATGTGAAACGCGGTCAAGGTATGACGTTAAACACGATTGTCGTTGCTGCCTTAGTGCTGCTCGTATTCGTTATCCTAGCATTAATCTTTTCGGGACGCATCAGCATCTTCAGCAGTGAGAGCGCAGCCTGCAAGAATAATGGCGGGGTCTGCAAGACGTTCTGCGACGAAGGACAGGGGGATAAGGAGTATTCAGCAGTGAGCTGTCCTCAGGGAGAGGTCTGTTGCCTTAAGGGATTAAATTGAGCAAAGCAGAAGCCTTAACGCTCGGCACGATTGTCGTTGCCGCGCTTGTTATTATTGTTCTTGTCGTTCTTGTATTCATTTTTACAGGAAAAATCAGCGTTTTTAGGGAGAATGTGGATGCGTGCAGCGGAGTCTGCGTTGAGACACAGCAGGAATGCGCTGACATTGGGAAAGCAGCCGTACGGCAAAACTGCCTCTCAGATCATGAAGGTGTTGAATACTGTTGTTTATGACGGTTAGGCGTACTTAAGGACGGTTTATTTCTGATTTTTCCACTAGGCAACAACAAGAATGGCTTCGGACGTTCTCGCTTCGCTCGAACTATTCGCCACCCCGGAGGGGGCGACCCCCGGCTCATCCTCGCCATTGTTGTTGCCCCGTTACTCAACTTACCTTATTGACTCGCCGTTTGTAGCGAACATTTAAATACAAGATTTCTGTGGAAAACGCTATGCGGAAGGGAGCTATAAAAAATCTCGCGATCATTCTCCTAGTACTCGGGGCTTTAGCGGTCATCGGATTTATATTTGCCCGAATCATGGGGTTGCTCTCATGAAAAAAGGAGTAGCTGATGTGCTTGTGTCTATTATTCTCGTGTTAGTTGTAAGCGGAGTACTTGTTGCTGTTGTTGGTCCTGGAATCCTCGCCAAGCTTAAAGGGGTGGGTGATAGGGAGCAATGCAGGGCAAGCGCGGTGGTTAAGGCCCAGATTGTGAGCAAGAATCTCGCCCATACAGAATCTCCAACAAATCTCCAATGCAAGACGCAGGAGATCGAAATAACACACAAGGCGATTACAAAGCAAGGAAAGAGAATAGAAACGTTATCCTGGGGAGATAATGCGAAAAATGAGGCATCCCTTACCGCTATAAAGAGAACGCTCGCGAATGAGATGTACGATTGCTGGTATCAGTTTAAGGGATTGGATATCTTTGGGGATTGGAATAGTAATCTCAGGTGTGTGCCATGCTCAAGGGTTCATATTACTCCTGAGGCAAAGGAACGCTTACAAACAGCGGTTGGAGCGCCCGGAGTGCCGAGCATGTACGGATATCTTGAGTCAACACGCATCCCCAACTCGGAGCAAACGTACATCCAGTATCTTACGAATGGAGCGGTTAGCGAAGTGCAGCCCGATCATGATGCCGGTGTTGATTTAAGTGAGGACCTCTACATCCTCTATGAAACGAGCAAATCAAGCCAGGTATGGCAGACACTGACACTTGGGCTCTGCGGCGTCGTGTCCTGCGGAGAAGAATTTGAGACTGCAACGCAAGGGGCCGGCTATAGACATCCAGGAATGCCTTCTGTCGTTCAATTAGCGCCTGCGGGAATTCTAGCGGCACGCACTGGCGTGAATAGAGCAATCACCCCGCCAACACCAAACACTGTTGCTCCAACATTCAATCCTGCGGAGGATACACTCCAGTATATCTTCAGGGAGGGGGATTCTGTTAAGATTTACAGATACCAGCAAGTTACAGATGGATTTGTGCGTACGGAAATCATAGCCGAAAACCCGGAATGGGCAGGGCGCTTTGCGTCCAATCCACAGCTCATTGATCAAAATCCAAGCGCATGGAGATCTCCTCCAAGCATCACACAAAGCCTTGACGATGTTGCACGAGAAATAGATGAGTTTGCACCCTTAGTCCGTAGCCAAAGCATTATTCGTGGTGGGCAAACAGCAGCGACGCTGGAATACACAAATGGATTCAGACTTGCAGAGGGAACAATCCACGCGGCTGTTGTCGAAGGGAGAACAGCATCACTCTGGAGCAGAGCAGCAGGAGGGGTGTTACGCCAAACGAGCAGAGCACTTTGGTTCGCACAGATAGGATTCATGGTGTATGATGTCGTAAACCGCAATGATCCTACACTTTCCGTTGTCGAAATCGCACCCATCTCTGTTGTTACGCAATGCGACCAATTCTATTAACATGAACACGAAAGGACTCTCCACGGAAAAAGTCATTGTCGCAGTAGTCATCATCATGGCATTCCTTGGCATTGGCCTCTATGCCCAAACGCAACTCCTCACGAAGACAAATGATCAACTTCCCGTAATTGTATGTAAGAATTCCGTGATTCATTTCGTCACGCAGCGGGAAATATGGAGAAAAGTCGGGCAGGAGTTGGAGTATACTGATCTCAAATGCTTTACTATTAATAGAGAAATCAAAGCGTACAAAGATGAAGAAATCAAGCGGGAAGTTGCAAACGCGCTTATCGAATGCTGGGATATGTACGGGCAGTCACAAAATCCCCCCTTGGAAGTGTTCAATACAGAAGACAGGAATTTCTGCGCGATATGCCACAGGCTCGAGTTCAAGGAGCATAAGCAGGTTCAGGGATTCGCGCAATTCCTTATTACCCAAAACATGCCCGGAAAAAAAGTTACCTATTATGAGTACCTCAGCGGAATCCAATTTGATGAAAATATGGTTGGACAGTATGAAAACGCAAGAACGCGTATCCGGGAGGACTTGTATCGACGACGAATGAACAGGCAGCATTTTATGGCGCGGGAACCGGAGGGCTTGCAGGAGGAGCAATCACAGTTTACTCTGGCGTTGGGTTATGCCTCACAGGGATAGGATGTCCCGTTGGTATGGCCATTGTGGGGGTAGGAGCGGCCGCAGGAGGCATCATTGGATATTTCATTGGGGCGGATAGGTCCGCAGACTGGGGGGCGCACGTTGTCCTGGGAGAATATAACCACCTCAGCCAGGAATTGCCGTGTGATTATCTCGAGGGAAGACTCACGTCACCGCTTGAAGAGTAAGGTTTTTATACGCAGTCTGTACAGGTTATCCCATGATAAGCAGTAAGAAAGGATTATCCATCACGGATGTACCTGGATCTTTAATCTTCTGGGGTATTGTCCTTCTCATCATCTTAGGCATTATTGGATACAATCTCGGGCCACAAATACTTTCTGGAATTGGGCGTGTAATAACGAGGCTACTGTTTCCATGATGAAAAAAAAGGGTGTATGGGGAATTCCAGACACAGTTGTAGCGTTGCTTCTCATGCTGCTACTTATTGCTGGTTTATCCTGGTGGACGGGAAGAAGCCTTTGGCAACTGCTCACGTTTGATTTTAGCTCTGAAGAACCCATCGAACAGACAACGGCAATCGCAGAATTTGATCATGTTGTGGAGCGGATGAACGCAATCTTAGCGATGCCCGTACCTTCCGGAGGTTGTTATCGCGGCCTGCAATTTTATGAATTAGGGTCAGGCATGCACATCACGTTTGTGAATACGGAAGCCGGATTCATGATGAAATTTTATCACCAAGGCGATTTGCTCAAAGAGCAGGAGTTTAATGAAACAGCGGTCTGCTTAAAGGAATCGCTTGAAGGTCCATACCTTGATCTTGTTCCTGAAAGAGAGTTTATCATACCCGTCGATGAAGAAGGGCCGTATGCAGCGTATCGCGCGACATCACCGCGCATCACATTATACAGGCCAGCAGCAGGGCATGTATGCTTTGTCAGCTCTGCAATTCCTGTAGAATCCATACGCCCAATATGCGAGGGAAATGCTTAAATACCCTCTCGAATGAGGTAACACCATGAACTATAATAAAACGGGAATGGAACTGGCATTAGGCACGGTTGTCATCGCAGTATTGCTCCTTATCGTACTTGCCGTTGCAGCCTATATATTCCTGCAAGGGGCAGGTGGCTTCCGGTCTGGAATAAGCTGCCAGGGCCAGGATCGCTCATGTGTTGAGACGTCCTCGTGCTCAGACGATCGTGTTATCGGAGGATGGATGTGCCCCGAGGGACAAATATGCTGCAGAAACGGATAGGCAGGCAGGCAGCAGCGCTGCAATGGGAGTTTGTCGTCGTAGCTATATTATTACTACTCTTTTTAGTTGCGGGCACTGGGGCTGTTGGCATTGTCGGAAGACAATTCGGTTTTTTCGGCAACAAAGGCAATGATCAAGTCTGCACAGAGTTCCTAAAGAAAAACGAGATTGCGATGCCCCTTGGTCTTGGATCGTACTGTGTGAATTCACAAGAATCTGATGCGGTGAAATGCGGCGAAAAGCTTCCGAATTGCTGTGTCATAAAAGACGAAGCGTTCAAAGGGAAGTTTACAGGCATAAAAAAAGATTCTGAGGTAGGTTGCTGCGTTCCCACGGAAGAAGACTGCGCGCAACTTCAGCCTCAAGATGCGTAAAAACGGAGATGTTACAGAGCTCATCAAGTTTATCATAGGATTACTCATCTTCGGGCTCTTTTT
>JAGVYU010000061.1 GCA_018303105.1 Candidatus Woesearchaeota archaeon
AACGCTAACATCGACTGGGGCCAGGATGTGAAAGCGCTTGGAGAGTATGTTCAGGAGAATCATATTGAGAATATTTCAATAGCGCTCTACGCGATTGAGGATCCGTCATCATATGGGATCTCGTATACGCCCCTTACTCATTTTGGCAGCACACTCAAAGACGGAAAAAAGTACATGGAGTGCAGTCCGGTAAATGGATATGTCGCAATCTCGGTTACGTATTTGCAGGGTGACGCGCTTGAGAATCCTGAGTGTTTTGCGTGGCTGAGAGATAAACAACCGATTGGGAGGGCGGGGACGAGTATTTTGATATTTTCTATTGGCTAGACGATTTAAATCTTGCCATTATGCATTTTGTTGTCTTTCTTAAGTAGTACATAGAGTAACATTTATATAGTCTCAAACGTTTTTGAGTGAGGGATAGCTATGTTTAGGAAAAAAAGAATGGTAATTGACGGTGTTGAGATACCTGAAGATTTTTCAGGAGGGAGCATTATTAATAATGTTGCAATATCCCCCGACGGTACTCGATATGCGGCTGTTACAAAGTCTCGGGACATTGTGACGGGAGTGATACCTCCCGATGGGAGGATTACAGTAGATGGAATATCGATTACTTACAACAGAACGGGGAGGAGAGTTCATATTTCCGGTGGATCTGTGCAGATGGGCAGCGTCTCTGCATCTGGATCAATCCAGATTAGCACCGGAGGATTGCACATCTCCTCAATGGGTGGCGGATATGGATATGAAATAGATGAAGGATATAGCGATCTTTCTAAGGTGACCTTGAAGGAAAGCACAAATTCAATCTGCATCGATTTTTCACAAGATGAGAAAGTATATGTTCGAGGAAGCACAAGTGCTCAACCCGGAATCCAAGGTGGACGCCTATTTATTGATGGTTTAGAAGGCCGACTTTCAGTCCCCCAAGCAAATCCCACACTTGAGTTAGACTTAAGAACCTCGGCGGGTGATATCTCAGGTGATGTAGCTCATAAAGGCAGATTAAGAACATCAGCTGGGGATATCACACTCTCACTCTACGCCCCTCTTACCGTGGAAGCCAATACAAGCGCAGGAGATTTTGATGTGACAGGGATGATTTCCGAAGGGAGAGGAATTTTTAGTCCGCCGAATGCAAAACCATTAGGAACATTGATCCTGGAAACCTCCGCAGGAGACATAAACGTTAAATATGTGGCTCGATAGGAAACTGCTTGAACTTTTTATTTACCACTTAACTTAATCCTAACCGTCGCAAACAATGTCCTCTTCATCGCCTTAAGCACTCTATTTTTAGAAACTCCGTGAGAACGCTTCGCGAAAATGACAGGAACTTCCGCAATCTTTGCGTTTGCGTCCCTTTTTGCCTTGACAACGAACTCCATTAAGAACGGATTACCGTCTTTCTCAACTGGTTTGATGTGTGAAACAACGCTTTTCTTAAAACCGCGATACGCGAACGTGAAATCATGCACGGGAATGCCATGCAGCAACGCGACAAATTCATTCCCTGCTCTGCTCGGAAGCGCGGCAACAAAGCCTTTCGTGCTCTTGCCGCCTTTCGCGTATCTTGATGCGACAACAACATCATATCCGGCGTGAATCCTGTCAAGAATTTTTTTCATGTCATTAGGATCACAGGAATTGTCTGCTTCCATCGTGATGATGATATTGCCATGCGACTCACGAATGCCCTGCCAATGCGCAGCGCCCGCGCCTTCGCGCACAGGGCGCTCAATCACCCTGATGTTTTTGTATTTTTTATTGAGCTTATACGCCACTCCAGGTGTATTGTCATGTCCTTTGTCATCAACAATGAGAATCTCTGCATTGAGCTTATGCTTAACGAAAAACCGCTCGATTTTTGGGATGAGAATAGGAAGATTCTTCGCCTCGTTCAACGTGGGCAGCACAACCGTAAGATCAAGCTTACTTTCCGAGCCGGTAGAGTGAGCTGATTTCATTCGATCCTGTTTCTCCCGCTTTCACTTTCGCGCGCCAATAATCAAGAATATCCTGAACGGTTTTTTCAAATGGAATTTGCAGTCGGGAATCTGTAATGTGACGTCAGAGGGACGTAATAACGCTGGATCCACTCGGATAGAAATTTTGTTTTTCATCGGTGTTCGGGCCAGGAGATGGTCAAGCATCTCCTTAATCGTCATCGTGCGGTCACCGCCGATATTGTACACCTCTCCCGCGGGACATTTCTGCGTGAGCATCCAATACGCGCGCACGGTATCGCGGACATCCGCAAATGTGCGGACACTCTCCAAGTTTCCTACGCGAACTATGGGCTCTTGTTTCCCAGCTTCAATGAGCGCGATCTGCTTCGCAAACCACGACATGACGAAAACCTCTCCCCTTCTCGGGCCCGTATGCGTGAACATTCTTGTCCTGATCGTCTTCATCCCATAACACAACCAATACTGGTACGCAACGAGATCCTCTCCCACTTTCGAAACTCCATACGGTGAATATGGCCTCAGCGGATTTGTCTCCTTCATAGGCACTTCATCTTCTGTAGGATTTCCATACACTTCAGATGATGAGCAGACGTGGATGATTGGATCGAGATCGAGTTTTCTAATCGCTTCGAGCAAATTGATCGTTCCAATCACGTTTGTTTCTATTGTGTCAGCTGGTTGGGTAAAACTCACGGGAACATAGCTCTGGGCCGCAAGATGATATATAACATCGGGCTTTACCGCCTTGATCGCCTGATAACAGGATTCCGCATCCCTCAGTTCGCAAGGAACGAGGATGATCTTGTTGAGAATGTGACGAATATTATCCTTTGGACTTCTCCAGCGGTACGTTCCATAGACTTCCTCGCCTTTTGTGAGCAAAAACTCCGCAAGGTGCGATCCGACAAATCCTGTGACCCCTGTTATGAGTGCTCGTGTCATGCTAACCCCCTTCCCTTGAAGAATTCATCAAACACTTTAACTATATATTCTTTTTCATCTTCTGACAGTTCCTGATGGCATCCAATGTAAAAACCATTCTCGTCAATCCATTGCGTTATCGGAAATTGCTTATATAAATCGCCGAAGAGCTTAAGGTAAACGGGTTGCTGCATAAGCGGATTCATGTTTCTTGTTATGACATTATGGTCTTCAAGGAAAAACACAAGTTCGTGCTTTTTGAAGGCGCCGGATTTTATGACAATAGGATACATCATGAACACATGCGTGCTTCCGGGCCTGATTTTAGGAAGCTGAAGATATTTTTCGTATTTTTTAAGACGATTTGTAAAAAACGCAGCGTTTTCCTGCCTTTTTTTCACGATTTCCTCCCAGCGCTCAAGCTGCGCGCAGCCCAAAGCTGCTTCCATCTCGGTGATCCGATAGCTGTAGCCGAGCCGCTCAAATGAGAATCGCTTTGATATGATCGCATGCAGCTCCCCATCATCTTTGTCCTTGTCATCATCTATGCTCATGTATGCTTCATTCCTGCCATGATTGCAGAGGCTTCTCAGCACAGCCGCATACTCGGGATTGTTCGTAATGCACATGCCGCCGACACCCGTCGTGATAATATGCGCGACGTATGTGGAGAAACAGCCGATATCGCTTAATGTGCCAACAGGCCTTCCATTGTATGTCGCGAAAATGGTCTCGCACGTGTCCTCAATCACTTTGAGATTATGTTTTTTCGCGATGGCTAGAATAGGATCCATGTCCGCGGGGAGTCCATAATGATGCACGACCATAATTGCCCTCGTTCTTGGAGTGATCGCTTCCTCGATTTTCTTAGGGTCAATGCAATAGTACTCTTTTTCGACATCGACAAAAACGGGCTTCAGGTTATGCATTATAATGACATTTGATGTAGAGATGAATGTAGACGCGGGGGTGATGACTTCATCGCCGTCGTTCCAATCATGTAGTTCTTTCATGCAGGCGATCGCGACCCTCAGCGCGCTTGTTCCTGAGTTGGAGATAATGCCATATTTCGCGCCGTGCCATTTCGCGATGAATTCTTCCATGCGTTTTGAATAGGGGCCATAACTCAAGCGCTGCCTCATAAGGACGTCTATTACATACTCTTTCGCCTTCTCGTCGATATTTGGGACCCCAAAACCGATACGGTGGTCAATTTTTTGCATGATGTTGTTGAATAGAGAAGCATTTAAATAGGTTTCTGTGCTCTATTCCCATATGAAACGCGCGCTGATCACGGGCATCGCAGGACAGGATGGAAGCTATCTTGCCGAATTCCTTTTAAAAAAAGGGTATCAAGTATACGCTATTGATCGGAAACGAGATGTTCTTCCCCCATATCTCGAAGCGATTAAAAACAAAATCACGCTTGTTCAGGCGGATTTGCTTGATATGCAAACTCTTGTAACGTGCATGCGCGAGGTTAAGCCTGATGAGATCTACAATCTCGCGGCGCAATCGCTTGTACAGGATCCTCGCAATCCTCCGTCATATACATTTCAAGTCAATACGATCGCAGTGTATAACCTTCTTGAGGCAGTCCGTGTTTCTGGCATTACTACACGGTTTTTTCAGCCGTCAAGCTCGGCGATGTACGGTGATGTGACTACTAGCCCACAGAATGAGAAGACACCGTTCAATCCCAAAACACCGTATGCGATCTCAAAACTCGCTGCGCATGAGCTCACGGAGTTTTATCGTGATCGTTACACTATGTTTTGCGGCATTGGCATTCTCTATAATCATGAAAGCCCTCGAAGAAGCCCGGAAGCGATCATGCGCAAGGTTGTCTCTACCGCAGTGAAGATCAAGCACGGCGAGGAAAATAAGCTCAAAATGGGCACACTCGATACGCACCGCGATCAGGGCTTTGCGGGCGATTATGCTGAAGCGATGTGGATGATCCTGCAACATGAAAAACCAGACGTGTTTGTCATCGCAACGGGAGAAGTGCACAGCATACGAGAACTTGTTGACGCTGTTTTCAAAGAACTTGGCATGGGCTATGAGCAATATTATGAGTTTGATGAGCGGTTTGCACGGCTTCCTGAAAAAGGAGTTCTTGTTGGGGATATTTCAAAGATCAAGATGACGCTGGGCTGGCAGCCAAGGACGAAGTTCAAAGAGCTTATTAAGATGATGATTGAATCGGAAAACAGCAAGCGCTAGGTGTTGATCGCGCTTTGAACGGAAGCCTATCCCATATTGCCAGTCGAAAGATTTAAATAGTATATCTCAGTTATACTATTATATGGCAAGTCTGAGTAAAGAAGAGAATATACTGAAATTAATTTTAGAAAACAGCCCTTTGAAAGAATGGCACTTTGAAGAGATCGTAAGAGAAGCAAAGGTTACAAGAGCAGTTGCAAACAAGTGGCTGAAAAAATATGTGTCTGAAGGAATATTGAAGTACATTAGAGAAAAAGGAAAGTTTCCCTATTACACTGCAGGCACGAATAATCCCGTATATCACTCTCTAAAACGAGTATACGCATTACAGCAGCTTCATAAAAGCGGGCTTATCCCTAAACTTTTATCTCTCAAAACGGCCAAAGCGGTCATATTGTTTGGCAGTATTGTGAAGGGGGACTGGTACAGAGATTCTGATATTGATATCTTTATTTTCGGATATGTTTCGGATTTTGATAAAAACATTTATGAACGTAAACTTCATAAGCACATTGAATTACATGTCTTTCAAAACAGAAAAGAGATTGAAGAAGTCAAAACCGGATTGATAAAAAATATCATGAATGGTTATATCATAAAAGGGCAGATACAGGATTTTGCAGAGGTCGCATAAATGAAGATTACAATTGACGATCTGAACAAAACATACCAGCTGTGCATGAGCACAGGCAGCATAAAAGAGAAAAATCCAGATGTTGAGCTCATACGATCACTCAAGACTGTTGCGGAAAAATGCCTCGAGTTCATAAACCGTAAGTCAAAAGACATTCCAAGGGACAGCACAGACTGGACATTTGTTTTTCGGGATTACTACGAGTCATTAAGAGGATTCATCGAAGCATATCTTCTATTTGAAGGAATTGAAGCGGATAATCACCAATGCAAAAACGCATACCTGTGCTTTAAACATCCGGAGCTTGATCTCGACTGGGAATTCCTCGAAACAATACGACTGAGAAGAAACGCGGTTAATTACAAAGGACAACTACTTAAACATGAGGACTGGAAACTGTTTAAACTGAAATTTGAGTTGCATATCAATGCGTTGAGAAGAGAGATCGAGAAGAAGTTAGAAAAAGATTTATAAATATCTGATATGCTTTTGGGGACATATGAATGATTTTAATATCCGGGGCATCTTCCGAGCTTCGCCAAAGCGTTCTAATTATGCCGTATGGAACGGAAACGTTCTCTGATTAGAAATAAACGCTGCTTAACTGAATAAAAAGCGAGAGTAGATCGCTACGTCCTAATTGAAAGCTGATTCTGCTCCGTTGTTTTCAATGATTCGCCCAATCCATATCCCATATTAAACGAGTATTGCTCGGCCACGGAGCTTAAGAAGTCTAGGAATGATACGGGGGGTTCGAGCTCCGCCACCGTTATCGTCTCATTCAACTGCTGCCTGAGATACTCCTCTGCGTCTCTCCTACCGCCAAGCGCGTCAATCAATCCAAGCTCTTCTGCCTCGATACCAAGGTAAATCCTGCCTGTAGCGAGCTCTTTGACCTGCTCCTTTGTCAGGTTTCGGTTCCTCGCAACCTCCTCGATGAAGAATATGTGGATACGATCAAGCTCGCCTTGAAGAATTGCGCGCTCTTCTTTGGTTAGCGGTTTGAAGGGAATGCCCATGTCCTTATGTTCTCCTGAGATGAGCTGTTCATACGTGATATTCCAATCCCTGAGAAGGCCTGAAAACTCAAGATATGAGCCAATGACACCAATAGATCCTGTGACAGACATGCGGTTTGCGAAGATGTAATCTGTTGAGGAGGCAATCCAATATCCTCCAGATGCTCCGACTTCCCTGATATAACTTACGGTTGGCTTATTGAGCGCCTTCATTGCGGTTCCGATCTCATCACTCGCTACAGCGCTCCCTCCAGGGGAGTTTATCTCGATCATAATCGCTTTAATAGAGGGGTCTTCTTCCGCTGTCTCCAGAAGATCAATGATCGTGTCGGAGGCAGCAACATCCTCAGCGAAAAAACCGCTTTGCTCCCCAGAGACTATGGGCCCGTGAATTTTGATGAGCGCGACATTTCCTGATGCGCTCGGTGTCTCCGTTGCCGTGAGCAGGGCTATACAGCCCGCAAAAAAACTGCTCACGAGGAACAACCCGGCAAGGAATACTATCACAATCCAAAGTTTCGCGCGCGGTTCTGTTTTCATGATGGTTTTGGAAGTGCCTCTCTTTATAAAGATTGTTCAAAATTGTGCTGCTCAACAACATTCGCCTTCACGATGACATCTGAAAGGCGCTTGTTTTCTTTTGAAAACACGATCCATAAGGGATCAAGGAGCCAAAGGAGGATGAATGGGATGACGGGCAGCAAGAAAAGGTTTCTGGCAAGCACGCGCCAGAACCCTAGGTCTCCATTCTCGGACACGACATGCAAGCCGAGCAGCATTTTCCCAATACTCTGGCCAAACCAATACTCAAGAAATGTGAAATAACAGATGGAAAGGATGCTGGCGTAGAGGAAGATGAGAAAAATAAGATTAGCGGCATACGGATTCTGCGTGAAGAGCTGGAGGTTATCGGACATCGTGCCGAGAGGCACAATGCCCATGATGAGATTCCGCAAGGGAAAAAGGATGAGCGTGTCCAGAACGATAAGATCAACAAGGAACGCCAACCCCCTCCTGAGAAGATTAGCGGGAGCCTGGAATGATTTCCGCCGGGGAAGGTTTAATCGCATCACTCGGGTTGAGCGCAGGGGCTATTTAAAGATTGTGACATAAGTTAGTAAGATTTGATTTGTATTTCTTGCACGCCACCATGTCGGCGGCTTACGGCCATGCATCGCATGGCCTACTCGCCACCCCGGATGTCTAAGAAATCGAAGATTTCTGAGATCTTAAAAATTGCAGAGCAATTTTTCAGAGGGCATCCCCCGGCTCGTCCAGCGCCGACGTGGCGTGCGGCGAGGGTGGGGATGCGCCGTCCGGGCTCCCGAGCAGGACAGATTTACGAAGTAAATCTGGACGTCGCACCGCCACTGTCGGCGCAAATATTGTTAACAACTGAAGATCATTGACCACAATCCTTATAAACTGCGTTCCGTTCCATAAACTCAATGCAAAGAAAACCGTTCAGGCAACCTGAAGCGCCCGAGGCGCAGATTGCACGCATATTTTTACCGCGTGATAAGCAGGTATTCGGACTTCTTGAGCAGAGGCTTGGCGCTTCGCGAATCAGAGTGCGCTGCCTTGATGGCAAGACTCGGATCTGCAGGATTCCAGGAAGGCTCAAGAGGAAGTTATGGGTGCGTGAGGGCGATATCGTGATTGTGGAGCCCTGGGAGTTTGGGGGAGACGCGAAAGGCGATGTCGTGTACAAGTATACGCCCACGCAAGTGCAGTTTTTGAAGAATAAGGGCTATCTGAAACAGCTTGATGAGTTCTCAGAGTTTTAAAACGTATCACTACTCGACCATAGAAATCCTTATATACGAGTTTTCAACTTCAAAAACTGTATGTGGGGACAAAAATTCATACAGTTTTCGATCATCTTATTCATAACATACGTCTGCACGATCCTGCTTATCTTCAAAACGTCAGGATGGCTGTTTAAGATTGAGTTTTTCGTGTTTTTGCTGTTTATCCTCGTTAGCTTTTTGTTCATGCTGGGCTTATTTGTCGAAGAGCGCTGGGGCTATGTTGTTGGATTTATGCTGTTCCTGCTTGTGCTCGTCAATCTGCTTGTCCTGAAGTTTATGCTCGTGGACAATCTCGCGGTTTTTGCCATAGCGATGATTGCGGCACTCATTGGCTTCATCATATGCATAGCAAATATGAAGAAAGAGCCATTGGAAGTTCCCGAGCCTGTACCGGAGCACAAGATTTTACCGTATGGCGTTGGGGGCAAGAAAGCCCCGGCTAAGAATCAAAGAAAGCGCAAGAAGCGCTAGAGCATTCTAATATCCACTTCCATTCCATCACGTGTGGGATACTCCTCAACGATCGCGGGGAGGAGGCGAAGGCGTTTTACATCCTTACGCTTCTTGAATAACTCTTGTGGATCGCAGAGAAGCCTGAGCTTTTCGTGGTCAATGATGCTTTGGAGCGGGAGTTTCGCTTGTTTTTCCCTGAGGCGCTTGAGAACATTGTTTTTCTCTACAGGTGTTAAGCTCTGCAAGCGCTTCCGATACGAGAATCCGGGCTCAAGATCTGGTAAATATGCCACTCCGCGAATGAGTAAACCGTCCTTTGTGATTGTGTCGAAAGGCAATGCTATGCGTTTAGCTCTTCGCCTAATCCTTTGAGTGAGTTGCACCTTGTCTTTGAGTTTTGACGTGCAGAAGTGAATGGGATACGAGTGAGGATCACGCATGAGCCTTAATGCGAGTGCTTTGCTTCCCTTAACCGCGTATGATGTTTTGTCTTTCGCTTCATATTTTAGCTTTCTGAGCATGGACGCGTTCGTGTCAGAAAGCTCAAGCTCATTCATGTTGACGAAGTCAACTTTATGGTCAAGAAAATGTAAGAGTTTCTTTGTTTGTTTTTCATAGCTGGGGATTGAGGGAATCTCAACACCAATTGTCCAAGGGAATTTTCTTGCTATGTCAATGCGGTTCCATAACGTATCATTCCATAGCACTGGATGAAAACGGATTTCATCCAATCCGGCATTGCATAATGCTTTGAGCCTTTTTGGTTCGACATGCTCAAAGCCCGTGTACAGGTGGATGTGGAAGTTTTTTCCAAACTCTTTTTTTAATGCTTTAATTGCCTTTACAGTGCGCTGCCATTGGATTAAAGGATCCCCACCTGTGATACCTGCGCCTTCCGCACCGCAAAGCTTCGCTTCTTTGATTATGATGTCTAGATGTTTTTTTTCGAGTTTGTTCGTAAAGCCAGTATCCCACTCATTCGCGAACACTTTATCCGTCCTTCTGATCTCTGACAACGGGCAGTAAAAGCATTTCCTGAAACAATCGCCTGTGATGAAGAGCACGAGTTTCTTACCCTGCACGCAGAGTTCGCAGCCTTTAGGGAGTTTGCCTGTCGTATAGGAATAATACACGGTTTTATGGATTGAGGGCATGGCTTGAGTTGTTTTTGGAGGATTTATAAATTCGCACTATTCAGAACGGAAACTTTTCGGACATCAAATTGTTTATTCAAAATTGTGTCGAAATACCTCGAAAAATATCCGAATTTTATTGGGAAAGATATATTAAGGGGAAGATCATAAGATATAAATAGGTGTTATACATGAATTATACTATGGCATTCGAAGTGAAAGTGAAAAAGTGGGGGAACTCCCTGGGTGTTGTCATCCCCCGGGAAGTCATTGCAGAAAAACGATTGCGTGAGGGAGAGCGCATTGCACTTGAGGTCTTTAAAGTGGGAAACTTGAAGGACTTATTCGGAAAATATCCTGATCTTCCATCCGGGATGCATGTGAAGAGAATTGTAAGGAAAGGATGGAAATAATGAACACATTCTTTTTTGACACGTATGCGCTAATAGAGATGTTGAAGGGAAATCCGAATTATGACGCATATACCAGCGCAATCCTGATCACGGGCAGATTAAACCTGATGGAACTCTACTATTATTTTCTTCGTGAACGCAATGAGCCGAGAGGAAGAAAGGCCTTTTTAGACTTGCGCGCATTTTGTGTC
This sequence comes from Candidatus Woesearchaeota archaeon, assembly GCA_018303105.1. Taxonomy (GTDB): domain Archaea; phylum Nanobdellota; class Nanobdellia; order Woesearchaeales; family JAGVYU01; genus JAGVYU01. Next base: position 10,775 of record JAGVYU010000061.1, read on the forward strand.
GCGTTCTCAGATGATGAGCTCATGGAGGCGTGCCACTTGCGACGTACAATAAAGAAGGCCTCTTATGTGGATGCGCTTGGCTATGTCCTTGCGAAGCGATGCCGGGCGCGCTTCCTGACAGGGGATCCTGCGTTCAAGGGTGTGGAAGATGTGGAGTTTGTGGTGTGAGGGGTTGCATGTATGAACGTTCATCCAGCTTACAGCTTTTTTGAGAAACATTGGAACGATCCAAAACACGATATTCATTGTAGCGCTGTCCTCAAGGCCTGTTTGGGCATGATTCAGGATACGGATTTGAATCCTGAGGTTTTTATCGTTGCTGCCTGGATTCATGATATGGGCAAATTAAGGGATAAGGAAAACCACCACGTTGAGAGCATGCATTATCTTGATCTCTTTATGCAAGAGTATCCGCAATTCCGTGGGATTTATGATACCGTGAAAGATTGCATCATTCACCATCGCACTCATGGAACGCCTCAAATACTCTATGGTCAGATTTTCCAAGTCGCGGACAAAGTTGCGCTTGAGAATAAGGAATGGAAGGCGTTTAAGAAAGCGCAGAAGTGATAATTGTAACTTACTAGTAGTAAATAGCGAAACATTTATATATGAGTTTATCTTTAAGCACCCATTATGCTAAGACGAGGGCCTCCGGGTGGACCGCGAAGAATACAAGGCGAAAGATTGATGTTCGGGCCAGGCGGAGAATTATGTTCTATTACTGGAAATCCTAAAACCTCAGATGTACAGGGATGCGCGGCTTCTCTGAGTGATGCTTGTATAGATCCTGCATCAACAATATCTAGAGTGTATGATGATTTGGAGCAACGAGTATTCGCTTTCTTGAGAAAAGCAAGAAATACGGGAGCAGCCATTATCGCTGGAGCGTATTTAGCCTTCACACCTTGCCATGCACGCGCAGACCAAGCGCTTGCAGATGAAGTTGTGGATTATCTTCTCACGGCAACCGAACAACCCACAACGGCCGTAATAAACCAATACGATCATAACGATGATGGAACAATAGACGCGGCAGACGTTGTTCGCGCAATGAGCATGCCGGCGGAATGGCACACGGTCTATGAGAATGAGTTTGATGATGGAATATGGCCGGATCCCGGAATTGTTTATTTGAGTGGGAGCGTACATGGGGATTCCGAAGCAAACGGCGTGTTAAATTTGAGTGGGTTGCCGGCGGCGAATGATTTGATTGGTATAGGCCTCCCTTATGATGGACAAGTTAGAGTATCTTGCAGTTTTGAAGGTGCAGTTCCAACTGGTTCCGGGGGTTATGGTATCGCACTTGCTAACACTGATCAAAATAAAAGGGTGATTGTAGGCGTTCAAAATAGGGCAACTGAAGGGATTCAGTTGCGTTTTCAGGAAACGGGGGGTCCCATATATTGGACGCCGATAAGTGATGTTTCTAATCTACAACTGCGCCTAATAAGAAATGATCAAGGATTAGTGACAGCAGAATACAATGAAGGTAATACTTGGAATAGTGTCAACGGCGTAAGTAATATTTTGCAGTTCTTGGATTGTGTTCCGTCTATTAACTGTTCATATCAAGGAACGGACGTCTATAGAATCAAAAGTGTTCAAATAGAACAACGCTAATCAATTACAGGTGCCCGGTAATCCGGCAAATGTGTCACAATCATTGCTTGCACATTCGCTGTAGTAATAGCAGGATACTCCCCCGCAGAGCCCACAATCAGGATTGTTAGTTGGGGATATTGGATTGCTAGGATTATAACAGACACCAGAGCAAGTTGCCGTATCCACCGCCCCTTCAATAATCCCCTGAAACTCTTTCTTGCAATTGTGCAAAATTTCTTTTTTAATTTTGTATCCTATATCCTCTCCTGCATCAAGAAGCTGCCCTGCGTTGCCGTAAAAATTCCAAACCAAAAGCGGATCGTCTTGCTTAATTATCAGATCATTCTCTCCTGCAAAAGTTCCTTCAACGATTCTATTATCTGGGGCGAGATAAATACTATTTCTAGCAGTCGGAATAATAGCCGCATCATTTGAGAAGAAAAACCGGTCACTTCCAATCTCATCACTCAATTGCTCATTCAACGCACTCAACGCACATTTCGGTATTTTTTCCCAATATTTGAGTCTTGTAAGGGTTCCTTCAGGGTCTATCTTCACGCGCACCGTTGTCTCTCCCGTTGTTTCATCGTATTCAAACGTTCTCTCTATTTTAACTCTGTCCTGTTCATCAAAGATCTTATCGCATTCCGGTCCAAGTTCAGAATCTGATATTAATCTAAGGGGAACATCTCGCTTTGCTGCCATTATCTCCCTTACTATTTCACAAAAATCCTTTTTCGTCAATTCAACATTCACCTCATCAATGAATGTGCAGTCATAGAGACTATTCTCTGACTCATCCGTTTGTCTAAATATGGCAAACTGCCCTTTGCCTTCAATCTTAGCTTGTAACCTTCCTTCATGCACGGCATAGCATTCAAAGTATGGCCAGGAGATGTCAATCTCGCCAATGTCAAAACTGCTCACAATGGCGCCTTTCCTCATCATGAACACATCATCACCCATGCCAGACTCAATATTATCCTGAATAAGAGGATACTGCGCAAAAGAAGATGAAATCTCTTTCTTAGCGTCAATAAGATACACTTTATCCACGCCGCACGGCACCGTATACGTTTTAATCTGCTGATCACCGCGCTTTAAACCAACAACACGTGTATCATGCTTCAAATCCCCGGAAAACACCTGCAATTCTGTTTTACACCCGGCATTCTTGAAATCATAATACATCTTAAACCCAAAAACAATGATCAAGCCAACTATGACTAAGACAATAATAAACGCGAACTGTTCGCCTTCGATTTGCGCTTTTTTCAATTTGATAATTTTTCTTATCATGTGATATCTTTTGTTATCAGTTGATACTTTTTATTATCACTTTTTACTTAGGGTTATTTCCCTTAGCAATCTTCCAAACTTCCGATACCCTGAGAATTTATTGAAATGCCCTGCACCTTTGATAACGGTAACAGATGCTTCGAGCTTTTTAGCGAGCATCTCAGCTTTTGCCAGGGGAACATACGGATCATTATTCGAGTGAATTATGGTAAAATGAGCACAGTGTTTTCTGATGTTATCCCAGTTGAACGACTTTGTGACAAAGGATCTGTTTACAGCGTCAAACTTGTTTCTTAACAATCCCGTAAACCCTGAAACAAAATACGCAGACTTTACTTTTTTACGCTCAAGCACGTCAAGCAAAAACGCGCAGCCTAAACTATGGCCTATGACAATCGAATCTGGTTTTATCTTCTTCTCGTACTTTCTAAACTTTCTTCTCCACGTCTGCAGCGACTGTTTTGGGGGCTTCGGAAGTTTAGGGACATAGACACGATACCCTAAACGCTCAAGCTCTCCGCGGAGCCACGGATACCAGTTCTCCCCGGGACTGCCATAGGATCCGTGAATAATGAAAACACGCTGCGCATTTCTCTTCAGCCTGCTCTTGATACGGCCGGGAATCCTTTTGATCCTTTGCGGGATCTCCTGAACCGCCTCGCTTTTCCTGAAGTGCCATAATAAACCGAGCGCGCCTATGACGATCGCGCTGTCCGCGATATTAAACGTCGGCCAATGGTCATTCATGAGGAAAAAATCAAAAAAATCGGTCACATGCTGAAACGCAAACCGATCAATCATGTTGCCAATCGTGCCTCCGAGAATAAGTGCGGTTGCGAGCAGTGTTGTCCTTTCCTTTATCGCCTCATCAAAGTAATACAAGATAAAACCCAGGACTATTACTGAGATCCACGCGAGCATCAATGTCCATTCCTTGAATAAGCCAAATCCTGCTCCCGTATTCTGCACATACCATAATGAGAAAAAGCCGTCAATAATAGGCATTGTCTGCCCAGGAATCAGAGAAGCACGGACAACATGCTTCGTCCACTGATCAACGATCAAAATTAATAATGCAATTCCAAAGAATTGGAAGCCGCGATAGTCTCTCATCAGCCTATAAAGAACTCAGCGGTTTAAATATGTTTCTTGTCAGTGCCTTCCATAGCATAGCTTCTGCCCTGTTATAGCAGCTCACACTCTCACGTTGCTCAACACAAGAATTTATAAATGCGAAGAGGATGTGCTTACGATTTATGAATTTGTACTCTAAACTTTTTTTGTTTGGACAATTTGGATGCACGACCATACCCGCTACCGAGCCTACAGGACAAGCGATGATGGACTCTGACAAATGTTCCTCATGGGTTCGTAACTATTTTAGGCCATTTACAAACGAGGATCTTCTCGATCTTGTTGAGGATTATCCGAATAACCCCCACATCCAACGCTTGAAGGAAGAAGGCCAGCCGAAAACCGGGCCGGGCATTGTTGAACAAGCGTATTGCGAGCTTGCTGCACGCCACAAGGGCATACGACTGGCTGCCCCCTTCTATCGAGACGATGCTCATAATACAGAAGTTGACGCACTGGATGAGCTCATCGGAGGAGTCTCTGGTTTTAAGCACAGAGGCCTTACCGCAATGGACAATTTTACAGGCACAACAGTAACAGCAGCTGGAATCGCATGGATCGTTTGCTGTGGGATGCTCAAAGGCCTGGACGGTATGCTTCCTGAGCTCGGATCATTTGAGCCAGCGTTTCACTGGGTTCAGAATTATGCGCCTGTTTTTTTCACACTCAGCCTCGCTCCCGTCTATGGCATGTTAACGCATATGTTCAGAAGACATGTCAGTCCTGACGCCCTAGTCCGCGCGCGGACTTTAGATGACCATTTTGGGCAGGTTTATTGAATTTCTCAGGGTAAGATTACCACCGTCTTGAATAACTCGGCTGCTGCTCCCGCATCGCAATTCTTTCAATGTTCATAAGCCTTTGATTAATGCTTTCCAAACTTGCCTGCAGCGCATCCATCTTTGAGGATAGAATCTCAATGTTTTTTCCAATGATGACCGTATCTTGATTAGGATATGCTTGTTGTTGATAAGCGGGCTGAGCGAAACTAGGCTGCAATTGAGGCGTCATGAACGGCCTAGGCTCCTGGAATGGCTCAATGCGGTCAAGACCCAAACCAGACTGCGTGTTCTGGCCATAACGCTGCTGGCCAAACGGATCATTCACGCCGGGAATACTTGTGTCTGTTGGATTCAAATCCGTCGGAAGCTCAGGAAGCCCTGAATCCTTCTTCCAGAACATCAGCTTGTCCATGAAACCCATGACCACACCTCTTTTTCAATATAGCTACGGAAACCACTATTTAAAGGTTACGAGCGAAGTTAAGATGAATGAATCGTTTGTTAGAAGGCAACAACAAGAATGGCTTCGGACGACCTCATTGCATTCGGCCTCCTCGGGACTCCGGAGGTTATGGAAATCGCAAATTTCCAGAACTTCTGGAAACCCTTCAGGTTTCCATAAGAGCCAACCCTCCCCTCGGCCTCGCCTACGGCGCCAGAACTGGAGTTGAAGTCCGCCGCCTGCAACCGGCGCCGCGGTGACCACATTTAGAGGGTTTTGTAGTCATCTCTATAGATAGCAAATCCATGAAATCGATAATGAGAGTGTTAGTATTACAAACATATAAGGAGTATTTAGCATTATTTGTTAGTATCATTAACACGTTATCACTACTAACCATAAAGCTTAAATATTACCCCATGGTTATTATAGCTAACATGACCTCAAAGCAGCACATTCTCACATTCAAGCGCTCTGCTGATGCAGTATACGCTATGGGGGACTTTACAAGCGCCACGATTCTGTACTTTAAAACGCTCTTTGCTCTCCATGATTATCTCTTGCTCGAGAAAATTGGATATGCTCCTAAAGATCACACAGAACGATTCAGGCTCCTGCAACAAGAGTTTCCGGAACTCTATGCCGAGTTAGACGCTGAATTCAACACGTACAGAAGTACATACACAAGAATTGCCTCCAAGGAGACATGCAATCGTATAAAAAAGATGATTGAACATGCCATCACTACTCACCACATTGCATAAAGCGGCAAAGGCCGTTTACAACGAGTATAAAGACAAAATAGAAGATATCATTCTCCTAGGGTCATTCATGAAGGGAAAAGAAGATCCAGAGGACATTGATGTGCTCATCATTTTTAAGGAACAGGTGGATAAGCCTGTTGAGTCTGCGTTGAAAAAGGCATTGCATTTGAACAACTTGGACTTGAATTCGATCACACTCCAGGAACTTGAGGGAGACGGATTCATTGCCAAAGAGGGCGTTTACCTTGAAGGGTTTAGTCTTCTCCGGAATGCCCCTGTGAGCTCGAGGCTTGGGTTCTACAGTGTCGCATTCCTTTGCTATAATTTGAGTTCTCTTAAAGGATCTGCGCGCGTGAGATTCTACTACGCGCTTCAGGGAAGAGGTGTTGCTCCCGGATTTCTTAAAACCCTGCAGGCAGCGCGATATTCTGACAATATCATACTCTGCGCATATGGAGAGATCGAGAAGCTAAAAAGTTTTTTTGAACAGTGGAAGATTCCGTATGTGACTACACCCGCCCTGATTCCAAAAAGGTTGAAGCAAGTGCTGTTGGGGAAGTGATTCACAATGAGTCGTGGGACTAGATAGAAATGATGGCTGTTGAGGGGAGGGTCATGCACTATTGAAATGGTGCTGGAGTTGGAAGGGTTGTGGTGGATATCTGTGTGTTTACCCGCAAGCATTATAAAGAATCCGGAAGTGAGTATCCTAATGAGCAGTTATATTTGTAATGTATGCAAAAATCCAGTTGAACACGATGAAAATACCCAGATATTAGAGTTTAATGGTTATTTTGTCTGTAGCGGATGCTACCTAAAGCTGAATGGAGCAGAGCTATCTGATATTAAAGAGATACTTTTGAGAATTGAAAAGAAGATTGATTCAAAGATGAAATAGTTCTAGTTGCCATAAGAGACAATATGTGTCGGTAATGATCTATTATCCCTACGCTGGTTAGCGTGAAGTTACTCAACTGAATTCTTTTTGGTTCCATACGTTTTAGCACAGAATCTTGCTGACTTTTTGTGGTTTTTCTACCATGCTAAATGATAATCTCTTCAGAGATTGCTTAGCAAAGATTTACATGATGGCAAAACCCAATATGTACATGGGCCTCGCCCAAAGTGAGGTCTAGGCGTTAACTAAAGACAGGGGATCACAATGTACGTTGGACTATAACAAGATTTATATAATCTCGGTAGTACGGGCGTCATGTGGGGTTTAGTGGGAAAGATATACCTGATCATTGTGCTTCTTTTTGTGCTGTCGTGCGCCCCTCTAAGCAGAGAATACGTTAACAATTGTGAACAATCCGGGGGAGATTATACTTCTGGTTTCTCTGAAACCAAAGGCCAATATTATTTTTGTGAATGTCCAGATGGCAAATACGAATCAGGAGGGATCTGTCACGATATCGCTGCTCAACAGGTGGAACTCTGCGAAAAAGTATCTAACAAATTTGTAAACTGTGCGGTTGATGGCAGCGAGTGCATATGCACATTTATAGATTCTGGAACAGTCTCTTTTTTACCAATTGGAGTATTGGAAACTTCAAATTGTGAATGCTTTGATGGAGGATGTGGATGCGGACCAAACCTAAACTAATGGCGTTGCTGAATATATCCGTCTTTTTTCTCTTCATCCTTGTCCAAGTAGCTTATGCTGATTTAGAAGGATATGTGTATAAAGTTAAAGACGGACCAGAAGGATACTACGCAAGTTCTTCATTTTCTTCAGGAACGCTTCATTTTTTCTTCGATAACGCTGAGGAAATTTCAACTCAACTAAATGAAGATGGCTCTTTTGAGATCGATCCGGGTGACCTGTTTTGTTGGGAGGGGTGTAATATTTACCCTGCAATCACCCTAAAAGAAATTCGCGTATATGAGGGGGAAGAGCCCCTAAGTTCATTATTAATCCCTTATTCAAATATAAATCAGTCATACAATGCTATCAATCCCGTTTTTATAAATTTATTTTTAGATAACAAAGAGATTAATGACGACGTGATAACCTGGGATTCATCGTTTATAAGTGCTGAAGACCTAATTGGAATACAATCCTCGGAGGAATCTATTTATTTTGTGTCCTGGAATGGAACAATAGTTATCCCAGAGGAGGAGGAATATTTTTTTAGTTTTGAGGGGATGGGAAGTGTAAACTTTTGGATTGATGGTCAACAGGGGATATTCAAAGGTAAGGTGGGGGAGGGAATAAAACTTACTCCGGGAGAACACGAACTAAGAGCAGAATATTTTATACTCAATAGTACTTCATCTCCGAATATACTTTGGCGATACAACGAGGTTTCTGGGTTTGTCCCTTTGGAAAATCTTCGAATTACTTCAGGAGAATCCAAGAAAGTAATGAAGGACTCGCGTTTCCAGACGTTATCATTATCTGATTATGGACTTTCTGAGATTTATCCATCTTGGAGCTGGTGGGGATATGTTACGTACAATACGCAAAAAAGACCATTACTTTTGATACATGGTTGGTCTAATAATAATCTCGGTCCAGCGCAGACTAATCTCTGGACACAGTGGGGGACATTGCCGGGGGGCTTGGAGAATTTGGGAGATGAAATACTTGAAGTGGTTTATAACCCTGCAAATTTGGACAATCGGAAAAATGCGGGAATGCTGAATTTAGTCCTGTCCCAAATAAAGAATTACGGCTATAATTTTGAAAAAATAGATGTTGCCGCTCATAGCATGGGCGGATTAGCTGTCAGGGGGTATATACAAAACATGGGATTAACATCGAGTGGGAACTCTGTTTCATACGGATCTAACATTAGGAAAGCGATATTTATTGGTAGTCCACTCCAGGGAACATATTTAGCAAATCTGATAAATGATGGATATAACTTCCCAGGTTCCTGTGATGCTTTGGATTTTTTCTTCAACCTCAATGTAGTATCAGAGGCTACCAAGAACATGGAAATTGGTAGTGATTACTTATGGAACTTGAATACTGCATCTTTCAACAGCAATGTTGATTACTTAACGATCGGAGGATTTAATCAGTATGTTGCCTGCTTATATAATAGTAATATGGTAGAGGATGGCGTTGTGCCTATGAGCAGCTCCAACTTATTAGGGTATAACGTCCCACATATTACACTAGATAGAGTCCACACAACAATCGTGGACAATCCGCAGGTGCTCGGAGTTATCGATGATTTTCTAAATAATCGAGGAACAAATGAAATTAAATCCAACTTATATTATTCAGGAGAGTATTATATTGATCCAAGCTCCCATTATTATTTGGCACTAGGAGGTATTACCATTTCATTCACGGACAAAAATCGGGTGACCGGAGTTCAAATTTATAACCCGACTACCGGATGGAAGAATTTATACCAAAATTCAAGAACCAAACGGTGGTTTTATCTTAATCCAGTTCCGCCAAATTTCAATTTTAACTCGTTTACAACTGAACTTCCTGTAGGGACTTACAACATTTACTATAATGAAGGGTCGGGTTTCTTTTATTCGGGTCAAAATGCATATATAGACTATGACAGTACAACTTATGTAACAATAAATAACTTGGATTCTGACAACGACGGAATAAAAGATGTAAACGATAACTGTCCTTATAGTTATAACCCAAATCAAGCCAATTATGATGGAGATTCTGCCGGAGATAACTGTGACCCAGATGATGATAATGATGGGTTCAATGATAATCAGGATGTTTGCCAGTTTCAATATGGAACGTGTAGGGGCTGTCCGTTAAATCCAAATTGGACATTAAATTCAACTTGGTCTGCATGCACTGTCCAAGATACACAATTCAAAAATTATTATGACACAAATATGTGCGGGCAGACACCTCCACCTCCAGTATCGCAAGCTTGCAATTTCTGCAATTACTCACCAACTAACACCAGCTGGTCCTTTTTTGCTAACGTAAGCTTATGCCGCACCAACGACACTCAGCTTATCAATGTGAGCAGAAAAGAATACGATTCAAATTACGCATCCTGCTATCAAATTACGGGGATTTCATTCGACCTTTGGAACAATGGGCAGAATAAGACCCATTACACAACAAATCAAACATCCTGTGATTACTGCTATCCAATACCCCTGAACTCCTCATGGGGCGACTGGTACAATATCACTGTATGTAGAGCGAATAAGACTAAAGTCCAGGAGAGGGAAAAAACCGAGTTTGACTCCGCCTACAGCATGTGCTATGCTCTTACACAGAATCCATTAGATAAATGGAATAATGGGAACAACAAAACGCACTATCAGCAGACAACGATACCCTGTTGTGATCCTATCCTTACAAATACATCGCCCAGTCAGTGGACAAACGTCTCCTGCCTAATCAATGATACTATGAATCAAACTCGGTTCAAGATAGAGTATGATTCTAATAGTTGCGGTACGGTCCAAAACAGAACAATTATTGAATACCAACAAATAGAAAAATGCGACTTCTGCAAACCAAATCCTATAAACACGAGCTGGAGTCCATGGCAAAACGCGACTCAGTGTATGCCCAATGATAAGTATGTCCAGAATTCCTCCAAGACAGAGTACGATGCTAATTATCAAAGTTGTTATGCAGTGACTAATTTATCCACTGATCGATGGAATAATGGCATTAATAAGACTTATTGGAATTTCACAAACAAGACGTGCGACTTCTGCACTCCCTCGTGGAGTTGCTCAGGATACGGCGCTTGTCAGATGAATGGAACTCAGAGGTGCAATGCCGCACTCGATGCAAACTCCTGTTTCGCCCAGACCCATCTAAATAATGATAATTACCCGGGCAATTATTCAGAATTCCCAACGAACATGTGCCCCATCGAGTGCTCAACGAATTCTGATTGCAATGATGGGAATCAAAGCACAGAGGATAGCTGCATTAACGCCTCAACGATAATCTCTAACTGTACATATTCCACTATCAACTGCTTCACAGACTCTGAATGTGGCGAGACTGGATTTATTGGCTCTTTGTTCTGCGGGGGTAATGATATTCAACAGAATTATCAAACCGCCACTTGTTCCAATCCGGGAACGTCACAAAGCAATTGTTCCGTAACACTCTCTCCAGAATACATCCAAACGTGCGATTTTGCATGCTTTGAAGGAGTGTGCAAGGAGTGCGATGAAGATGCGGACTGTAATGACAACAATGCTGCAACAGAGGACACTTGTCAAAATGAGGGAACGTCAAATGCCATTTGCAGAAGTCTACCCATCAGATGCTTCACTGATATAGATTGCGGAATTAACGGTTACGAAGGAGATGAGTTTTGTAGCGGAGATAATATCCAACAAGAGTACAGATCATTTACATGCTTAGATCCAGCAACATCCGATAGCTCCTGCACATCGAGTACAACACCGTTAACCAATAATATTTGCGATTACGCCTGCCTCGAAGGCTCATGCATTCGATGCAATGAAAACGCTGATTGTAATGACAACAATAGCCTAACAGCAGACACTTGTATTAACCCTGCAACATTCCAAAGCAATTGCTCAAACAAACTTAGTCCTCTAGTTATCAACTCTCCTGCGGATGCAGTATTCGGTGTAAAACGTATTCCCGTAAATATCTCCACGAATGAAGCCATTGATGAAATAACATACCGGGATTTACGAGATGCCCGAGGCAGAGAAAGAACACTATGTAGTAGAGGATGCGAAGGCTACGGCAATGACAAGAAGAAAACCATCACCTTTAATGACGGGGAGCATGAAGTCAGCTTTAAAGCATACAACCCAACAGGACAGGTTATAGACGAAGAGATCGTAACTTTTAGGGTAGACAGCAAAAAACCAAAAATAACCAAAACAAGCCCAACATCAGGATTTGGAACGGGAATTTTTGAGGTGGAGTTTAAAGAAGAAAACCCTGCAGAGCTCATGCTCCATTATGGCAGCGAAGATCCAAGACTGGTTAACATAGAAGATGAATGCACGTTGGAGAAGGATACATACGCCTGCGCGCCAGAAGTGGATGTATCCCAGTATGATGGAAGCTCTTTGAGCTATTGGTTTGGCCTTAAAGACATTGCTGGAAGTATGGACTCTTCGCGACCGCGTAGTATTGATGTGGATATAACACCGCCAGTCATCAATTCATTTGGCTTCCCGCCACCTGATGGAAGAAGCGTCACATTTACATTCAACGTAACTGAACAGAACTTCGATTCCATCAAATATGAAGATTGGAGCAACGGAAAGCCAAAAACAGGCACACTCTGCACACGATTAAAGAATGGGATATGTGAAGCTAGGAAAACATTTAGTAAAGGAAGTCATAACGTCATCTTTACAATAGCAGATTATGCGGGGAATGAAGAGCAAACGAGTGCGGTGTTTACGATAACATAGCTTTTCTGGAAACCCCCGGAACTATTCCGACGCTCTCCCAAAGGTTTAAATAGATAAACTTTTGAAAGATAACTCATGGCTTTTATGACAATTAAAGCTCCCACCAGCAATCTTTTTAAACGTTCTAATAACCACAGAGGATGGTGAGGGGTGTGTTGCTAACAAAAGATGAGGCTATATGCCTCATATTGAAACTGTCAAAAAACGGAGAAGTCTCGTCTCCAACTAAATTAAACAAGCTGCTGGCAAGATTAAACCTCTTCTTTATTCCCATTGAATTTAAATTTTCATTGAATAAGTTTGGTTCCTTTAGCGCTGACGTATCTGATTTGCAGGACAACGATTATTTTGGCGTGGTGCCCTATGAGTATATGGGAAAAATCACCAGGAAATTCGTGTTAAAACCGGAAGGAAGCGTACTTTTTGCACAGACCATCAAGCCAAAGATTGATAAGATACTTAAACCAGAAGAATTCGAGGAACTGAAAGAAACGATTCAACATCTTAGCTCATTACGCGCAGCTGAAATTTCTGATAATGAACACAAAAAACTTCTTGTTGATATTGATGACCGGTTTAAGCTCGCACAAAAGATCAACTCAACATTTGTAGAACTGTCTGAGATTTACCAGAAGATAAACACGATACAAGAGAACACCATTGCAGAAATAGGGTTAAAAGCATTGATAGAATACTGTTATCACCTCATCAAGTATTTGAAGGAAAAAAGGTTTAAACACCTTCCAGAGGAGGAATATGATTTTGATGCTCACATGTTTGACTATTATTTCTTGGAGAACGTATCCAAAATAATACCTTTTTTAAATGAACAAATCTCGAGTCAGGAGAAAGATGCTATAAAAATAAATAAGTTTTATCAATATTTTGTAAATTCCGTAAGAGAGGAGTATCCCTTCTCGATTGATAATAAGCATCTGAAAGAATTGATCACTTGCTGACCATGCCAAATACGTATGCCTTCGATGATTGCTCAATCTTAAAATTGTGTTCAATACATATCCCGGTAGCATTTCAGGCATTCTTCCATAAAACCAGCGTGACTGCAAAAAACGGTAATAACGTGAAAGCACTCATTGATAAGCTGGCAGCGGCGGGATATCCCAAGTATAGATTTGTCCCTTCTGAGAATATGGATGGGAACATAATAAAAGTTGCGAACCAGCTCTTAGAAGGATACAATATTCGTATGCTTTCCCCCGTATTCAAATACGAAGTTATAGGTCAATTAAAGGAGTTTAATGGCCGGATTAACGAAGAATTCCTGAAGATCAATAAAGGGGAGGATATTGCTGAGATTAAACAAATGTTTAAACAAAGTATAAGAGAACTCAGTAAACAGGATTCTATGCCTCAGGATGACGACTTAAAGATTATTCAAGGATACTGCAAGTTTGAATGCGCTGGAGACAAATATCTCATTACTGAAGACGAACATTTTTGGGGTTATGCGGATTTAATTCTTAAACGATATAATATCTATGTAGTTAAAGAATGGGAATGTCATACCCTCAGTATCTCATAATCCCATGATTACCGACAAATAAATCTTTAAGTGGAGTAAAATGACACAATGCCATCATTGCGGTGGACAAATGAAAAAGAGCGTAGATTTGATTATCCATAGTGGAAGAACTATTCCGCAAAGAGCACTGAAATGCGTTTCCTGCGGCAAATCCACCGTGAGCATGGAGGAGTACGAACGGGTCAGGAAGGTTCTGCATCCTTCTCTTTTTGATAAAATCAGGTCTTTTTTTAAGCCCAGCACGGAAGCCGTTGATCTTTTTAAGGGAAGGGTTCTTTAATTTTTATAATAGACTCTGCCTTTTTTGCTGCCGGGATTTAGGGGAGAAATATGAATGATCATCAAACATTCTCTCAATCTCTTTCAGGCTGAGGAATATGCCGTGTATCTCTTTGATTCTTGTTATGGCCTTTTCCGTGAATCCGTTTTTTGATATAAATATAAATTTGTATTCTCCCAAAAATGGGATGAGCTTGGATTTTTTCATCAAGCTATCGACAACGTCTATATCGACTGGCGCATTGGTCCATTTTACCTCTCCGACAAGTATCTTTCTGGATTTGTGATTATATGCGACAATATCTATTTCTTCGCCGGTCCTGTTCCACCAAGCGCCAATATTTTCAAAATCGAGAACATACTCATCTACCTCTTTGTTTATGTAGGTGATAAGCAGCTCTTTGCATATTCCCTCGAATACCCTCCCAACGTATGCATTAAGGTTTTCTTTAATTTCATCTTCTACAAGTTTACTATTGCCGATATTAAGGGCAGTCTGATTTGGAAATACAAACCGATACCAAAAACTAAAGAAATTATCTTTTAATCCGTACCTTCCAAGCCGTTCCTTGCCCAGTACAGGGTCTTTTCTTCCCAGCAGATCTAGCAATTCATCAAGTCTTTTTATGTATGCAGGCATAGTATTTACATCAATTCCTGTAAAATCATGGATTTCTTTGATCGTTTCCTTACCTGCAGAAGCTGCCTGCAATATCGAGTTATATTTAGCATGTATTCGCACATTCTCGTATTCAAGCAAGTTTTTTGGCTCTTCAAATAATTCTGCTCCTTTCTTTAGTAATAGCTCATATATTTTTTTGTGGATGTCTCCCCCTACTCTTTTGACTTTTTCAAGATAATAAGGTGTACCGCCAAAGACCGCATAGGTAGTTATTTTTTCTTCTTCATTTAACTCTTTAAACATTAATCTGAAATCAGAATATTTAAAAGGAGCTATTTTTATCCTTGCTGCTCGCCCATATAACGCTCCTGCTTTGCTATTCGTTATCTTTTGTATCATGCCAATTGATGAGCCAACAAGGAGGAGCATAAGTTTTTTATTCTTTAACTTTTGATCCCAATAATTCTGTAATTCTGTTATAAACTGGGGTGAAATTTCCAGAAACCTTTGGAATTCATCAATGACTAAGACAAAAACCGTATCCGACTTTCCCGCTATAAAATCCAAAAAATCGCTAAAATCTGCAAACGCTCTCACTTCGCCTAGTTGCTCTTGAACTGTTTTCGATAAAGAGTCTAGTATTCCTTGCTTTTCCACCAGATCTACATAGAAATACAGTTTATTTTCCGGCAGTGATTTAATAAACTGCCGTATTAACTCTGTTTTACCTACTCTTCGCCTTCCATAGACAACGAACATTTTGCCAGACTGCAAATTAGCAAACTCTTCTTTTAGCAGTTTGAACTCCTGCTTCCTATCGTAAAACGTGCTGTTTTCCATTTTATATTAGCATGATAATGTTATAACATTAACAAACTAATGTTATATATAAATCTTTCGAATTTGGCCATATTAATTACTATGGCCGCGCTCGAAGTACTTGGGGATGAAGGGATGAAAGTTAATCCGGCTTAAAGAACAACCTCTGCGTAGCACGAACGACCTTTAGCAAGGGAAACCACAATGTCCTCTTTACGATAGCAGATGATGCAGCAAATAACGAGCAAACGAGTGCGGTGTTAACAATTTGATACTCCAGCAATTCCACACAGACTTAGTCAAGATGGACGTCTCAATAGAAGATGCGGAAAAGCTCTTTAAAGAAGCAATACAAACCTTAAAAGAAGAAATTCCGTATAAAGCGGAAGACTGCCAGTATTGTGTATACATAGACGAAAATAATGCGTAACTCCACATTCTAACTCGGAATTATTCCGACAAATTCTAAGAAGCCTATGTAAACCCCATAATTTAAATCTAAGGCATGCAGACAAGGATCAGAGCAGAAAATCCTGAGAAAATCAAAAGCATTCTGAGAACATACAAAGAGCAGGATATTGAGTATAATGAGGTTAATGACCACTTTAACCACAAACTAAAGAGAGAAGGTGTCAACAAGCAGGATGTGATAAGAAACCTATTAAACCCAGAAAACCTAATATTCGTCGGGGTCTCAAAATCGAAAAATCCACGGTTTGAGTATGTCCATGATCTTTACTTCAAAATTGGCAAAAACAGAATCATAAAAATACCGACGAGCATGAAAGCGAAATCTTTATATCTTATCACAATAATCGGAATGAGGAGGATTGATGATGAAGCGCGAAAATACGAGTAAGGAAATGGAATTCAGCTATGATGCAATAAATGACTTACTCTATGTCTATAAAAAAGACACAAAAGTTGACTACAACGAGGCTATCGGAGATATTCACATCGAATTCACAAAATCCGGAAAAGCTATCGGTGTTGAGATCCTGAACGCCTCGGATATCCTCAAGGAATTTGACATCCCTCAGAAGATGCTTGATCATTTAACCGGAGCTGAACTAAAAGTTGTAAAAAACGGAGCCGCATTCTTGGTTTTGCTTACACTCCATTCTGAAAACAATGAGAAATCAGCGATGATCGCGCTGAGTCCAACGGCACAAGCGATTCACGCGGTATAAACATCCATACCCTTGTCCTAAACTATTTGTTTATTAGAGAAACATTTATATATCAGTTGATATTTTAATAGTATCAATTGATACTTTGAGGGATCAATATGCAAAAACTCACCAAAAAGAAAAATAGTTTTACCGGACGCTACCCTAACCTCAATACTGTCTTAATGGTCGAAGATTATCTCAATAGTCATAGGGATATTCCCATCACACTTGCTGAGTTAAGAACCGTATTACCGAGACAGGTCATGAACCAAACCTTAAAAATAATTCTTGAGTACCTTTGGGCAAGCGGAAAAATCATTTATGGGCCACGCGGAGTACAATGGATTTATCAGGAGCCGGATCACATTAAGAAGATGCTGGAGAATAGCCTGGAGATCTAGCATGTACTTTGGAAAAGAAGTCATCCTCGCCATTGTTGCTGCAGAACTAATTCGAGAACGGATTCACGTTCAACGGCATATACTTCATAATCTTGAAGATTATTGTTTCCGGATAAATTTGGATCATGCCCTTCCTAAACTGCGAAGCGAAGAGCGTTGGATCCCCTGAACCCACAACATAGATGCGAATAAGCTCATTGAACACATACGCCCTTAATTCATGCGGTTTTTCAAAAAACAACTCTTGAGATGTTGCGTTTAAAATCGCGTCATCGGAGAGCAATTGAAGTATATGCTGTTTCTCAAACGACTGCCCGGCCACGATGATTTTGAGATCGTCCATGCCCTCAAACATCGCTTTTTCATAAATAATGAGTTTATACACCTCTCCCTGAGCTTCCTCTTTGCGGTCTTGACTCCACAGAGCTTCGAAAGCATGGAGTTCGCCAGAAGTAAGCGGCAATGCTTCCGCGGGCGTTACTGTAAATCCAGAAAGCACTCTGCCCTGATCCATGAGGATCACGAGCTTATTCTGCGTTGGCATATTCTCGCGGAGGTCCCGAACATCCTGATATGTCATATAACCCAGGGCGAGCACAGCAAGAACGAGCAGGATTCCAGCTACAAAAAATGCAGTGATGATCTTCTTCACAAACCACCAAACGACAAGAATGACCGCAACATAGATGATAATCGTGATGAGCAATGGATTCATACGCGCTTTCTACCCTTGCGGTTATTTAATCTTTGCGTTTTCCCCCATGCGACAATCAACGCGTGAAACTCGTTATAAACTTTGAAATCGTGTGGAAGCTCACGCATACAGCGCTGTTGAATCTCATCATATGTTTTTTCCTTGAAGCCATGGAGGGCAAATAATCGCTTTGTATACGCGTCGACAACGAAAATTGGACGCCTGAACGCATACAAAAGGATTGAATCCGCGGTTTCAGGGCCAATGCCATGCACATGAAGAAGTTTTTCCCTCTGTTTCTCAAGAGAGAGCATGCGAAAATAAGGATTCCGCTTGAAAAATGATGCGATTTCCTTCAATTTTATCGCTTTCTGATTAAAATAACCCGAAGAGCGAATGCATGTTGCGAGTGTTGACTTTGGACATTTCAGCAGAGCAGAAAACGAGAGCAGTTTATTTTTTCTTAATTGCTCAAGCGCCTTCTCCACATTCTTCCAAGATGTGTTTTGCGTGAGGATCGCGCCTATGATAATTTCCTCGCGTTGTTGTTGATTCCTCGGACACGAATAATCACGCGGATGATATTTTCCCGCGATGGGCCACCAGCCTTGAGGATGATGGTTCTTGAGAAGCATTTTGAAAAGGGTTTGCATATGCATCAGTCATGAAATGTAAACCGCAATTAAAGCATTATGTGATTACTTTAGAGTGACTACTATACAAATATTTAAAAAGAGGGAACACTTAGCAGCGCCTATGGTGGAAAAAACGTTCTTCAGGACAAGAAGTATCGCTGAGCGAAGGCATCTCCGCAGAAGGCGCGTCTATGGAGTAAAGAATATTGTTGAAAGAGTACTCCAAGAGATTGATCCAACAACAGACTGCCTTGAAGTC
Organism: Candidatus Woesearchaeota archaeon; assembly: GCA_018303105.1. GTDB lineage: Archaea > Nanobdellota > Nanobdellia > Woesearchaeales > JAGVYU01 > JAGVYU01. Next base: position 29,600 of record JAGVYU010000061.1, read on the forward strand.
AGGGCGCAATTGCTTCCCCCGACATTGCAGCATTTGCCATCTGCCATTGCATCGCGGAAGAACCTCAGGCATGGACATTATCTAAGGCTCCCCGTACCAAAAACATGGGAACAAGCGATTGCAATGAAGGAATCCCCGCTGGAACTTGTCGCACGCGAGATAGATAGCTTACACTTCGTCCAACCTGAAAACCTCCATTTTCTCGGATACCAATGGACAGCTCCCCTCGGACGAGGAGTTGATAACAGGCCAAGGATGGCGCCATTCGCATTTATCGATGAGGCAGCGCGATTGCACGCATACATGCACCAGGCGCCCGGAAGGGTGAAGGATTATTCTGCTGCCCAAAGAGTCCAGCGTGAAGGAGCGGTATTCATCGTCACGATTCCATCTAGAACAGAGAAAAAACAACAGTACACGATACAACTCGCACATGTGCCAATACATGATGATCCGGCACGAAAAGCGTCCGTCTGGCTGCTTGGAACAACCCAACGAAGCGACGTGTCAGAACACGAGCTGCACCAGTTTGGATACCGGCTCATGCAGGACCAGAGGGGAAGCGACTTTTACATGTTCTATCCGCAAACCATTGCGGCATACTTTCTTATAGCCGCAACGCTTGCGCGGCCACGCAAGGCAAATCTCATTCCAAGGCATACTTCACCATTTGCGATGCCGTCAAAAGAGCACGCTGAGTTTTATCGCAGGCTCCTTAACAATACGCTCATTTACGATGCCCAAGTAAAAGCGCCGGAACATCTCAGACCCTTGCATCTCGATGAAATCAGCAGGCTCATCGGAATCTACATCGCGCGCGTTGGCGCTGAGCGCGCTATCTGGTACCAAGACCGCGACGGCGGCATCAAAGACTATGATTACAGCATACCACGATGACGCTGCAGCACCTTGAGGCGATTGTTGAAGAAGTCGGGTATCGGTATGATCGACCGTGGATCTCGTTAAGAGGGCTTGGCGGATTCTATGTTGAAGGATATGAGCATTGGTTTTCCTCAAAACGGCTGACGCGCCGAGAAGCAAAGCAGCTCTATAAACGACTCAAGCAGAAGTTTGGAAGCCGTGTCATTTTTCCAGAGAGCGCAGAATGGGACGTGAGGAATAACTTCTACAACACGATTGTCGTACAGCTCCCGCGCTCCCAAAGCAGTCAACTCCCTGACGAATTCAGAGCTCAAGGAAGAGCCACTGCACATTACAAAAAACAGCTCAAGTACAGGACGATCACTCCGGGAATGGTTGCCGCGCTGGATGAACGCGCCGTTGAAATTCTCAAGAAGAGAGCAGAATTTGAACGAAAAAAAGAAGCAGTTGATCATCTTCTCAGTACAGCGCTCGCTCCTCACTATAAGGGGCAGGCTACTATGACTAAAGCAAAGGGAGATTGGTATGACACCGTAACGCACGCATATGCTGGCGAATCCACCCTTGAGGAAGCTGCGTTGAATACTTCTTTTTTCAGAAAACTTGACACTGATCAACAACAAGAACTCATGCGCATAACGCAAAAACTCTTTGAAGAGGTCATCTGTTTCAACAAACAACATGAAGCGTATGGCAAAAGAGTCATCACATTCAGGGATCGGAATCGACAGAACGCGACCACGCAGAGAGCATACGAATTCCAGGCACATCTCAGAGAGGATGTGATTCAAAGCAAGCGACCCATGACCTTTGAGGAATGGCTGGGCCTCACCTTCCTCTTCAAGGATATTGAAATCCCAAGATTCACAGACGAAGATAGAGAAATTTCGCATGTCGGGATGCATTACATTGAGCAGGGCAAGCATGTCAAGGTCATTCACACGCTGCGCAACCCAGGCCGCAAACATATTAAGGGTTACAGCGTGCCTGTCCACGAAAACGAGGCAGCGCTCATTAACGCAGTCGTTGAATCCGTTCAAACCCATGACCCTTTCTGGTTCTCTGCATTCAACGCAAAATTTGATCTCATCCAATTGCGTGAAAATCTTTCTGGCGAGTGCTATGGTGTTTCAAACCGGCAGAGTCCTCCAACAAAAGATGTCGCAATCCAAATGTTTGAGCGCGTTGGAATTACGGGAAGGCAAGTCATCTGTGAATGGCTGCTCGCGCGCACTGGATACAAGGACCTACCGAACAGAAAATTCGAAATGGTCTCGCAAATGGCGCTCGGGGACGACGGATTGCACAAGAGCATCACCTATCCTGAACAGGAAAGCCTCGAGCGTTTCGCAATGGGGCGAGGAAACCTCACAGACTCCGCCCGTGAGAAATTTCAAAAACGGTTTGGTAGGCTGCCGGGGCAATCCGTGCAGGATCGGCAGGATGCAGCATGCATGATTCTGGAATATCTAGTTGACGACGTTGAGGCGATGCCACGCTTCCTTGAAGAAACACCGTTCTTCAGGCATGTACACGCAATCTCGAGCATTTTTGAGCTTGAGCCGACGCGCGCCGCGTACGGTCCCATGACTATGCGCAACGTGCTTGACCATTATTTCTGGAAAAAATATCATGTTGATCCCGAGACCGTTTTCCCGATCACGAGCGCGACGATTGACTTCCAAGAGGGTCTAAAGGCTCATGTGGAAAAGCTTTTAGAAGAGCATTTTCCCGTAAAACCGCAACAGGGCATTCATCATCATGTGGCAAAGGTACAGCTCGCACTTGGCCAGCTTTTTCTCCCCTTAATCAAACAAGGCATTGCTGATGATCCGGATCTTTTGGCACGGGTCACTGAATTCGAGACGTATATCGGGGAGCAGCACGACGTGCGATCTCGCATGTTCCTTGAGGAATATCTTCTGACATGGGCAAATGAAATCTTGGTTGATTTCGCGCATTATGACCGGCCGCGCAGGCAGTTCGAGGAAAAACTGAAGACGTATGAAATCACGACGGGAGCGTTCGCGCAGCAATGGCATCGGATTACAGATGAACTCTTCGAGCGGGATCTTCAGTCGCTTCGACAAGGAAGAATCACGAAGAAAGCGTACAAAAAGCTCGAAGCGTATCATGATTTTGCGGATACGTACGGGCTTGATGAAGACGAGGCTAAAGAAATCTTGAACATCCGCGGCAGGATGATGACGGGCAAGGGGCTCGTCATGGGAAGACATAACATAGACCCTGATGTTGTTCCCGCATTTCTCAAACAGCTCCAGTTCCAGGTCAATGTATTTATGCAGAGACATGGTATTGAACCCATAGGCCGAAGTTCCCATTTCTTTTATTTCATCAAATTTCCAGAAGGAGTAGACTCCCCACTCATCGTTGCTGATACTCTTGAGTCAGTTGTTGTCGCAGACAAAATATATTATCCAAAAGGAAGATGGATTTCAGGACTGCCACAGAGCGATGATCCAGCATATAATGCGTCTTTGTTTGAAATGCGCGTGTTTGGCGACTATATTCGCGAACTCTGCCGCGGAGAAGTGCAACAAGCGGAATCACACATACAAAGGGAGCTGCTCGCATTTCCGCACAACACAGATCCGCACGAGCTTGTGGGAAAAATTAAATCGCGCAACACATTTTGGACATACGTGAAAAATCAGGAGGAAAAATTCATGTTTTTCGAGCCTGAAGAGTTCGCGAGAATTCATGAGATTAACATGACTGAGATTTCAACGTATTCTGGTGTCAGCAAAGATGCCACATCGGGGCTTTTGATGTACACTGAGAACAATGAAGAGGGTGTTGCGATTCGTTCAACATTCATAGCTCCTCTGTTTGCTCTCGACATAGATTATGACCGATGGAGAACACATCTCAATGAGCGCTACAAAGAGATGAGCAGATGGAAACCAAAGAGGAAATTTGCAGAAGAAGGACAATTAGGTCTTACGTTGGTGCACTAAATTTTGCAAATTAAAGAAGCGATACTTGGGGATCTGCAGGCAGGTAATCTTGTAATGACTTGATCTCACGCTCAAGCATTCTCAGCTCAGGCTGTGTCAGCGCAGCATACTCTTTTTGAAGAACATCTGTAACTTCGCACTGATGCCTTTTGTCGCCAACTTCCTCAGCAAGTCGCAATTGGCTCAGCAAATACTGAAATCGAGGAGCCAATGCAGATCTTGATCCTGGTTTCGCCATGATTCCTATACGAGGTCTGCAAGAAGGATCTGTCCCTGGATTAAATACAAAATGCCCGAGTAGGGGAGGAAGCAAAGAAGCAGTCTCTGAAAGAATTGACTCGCTCGGGTAGCGCTCCGGAGTATGATAGATTCCCTTTTCTCTATTTTCTGCTGTAATTGTGTCAAGATGCGCAACTCCTGAGTGCATTGTCTCTGCGATGATTTCAGGAAGTGAAATCGACGCTAGCCTGCCGACGGTATGACGCGCTCTCGTGAATGAAGTATCATCGAGCCCTGCAAAGAATGCGATGAGAGGGTGTACATGATCAGAAAAATGTTCATAGAAGCCGTCGGGCAAATGAGTTTCGTATCCGTTCATTCCTGCCACAATCGCGAAGAGATGCAGCTTGTTGTACATTGATAACAATCGCGGGGAGTGCACGTGGTGCTCAGCGAAGTGATCATGCACAAACTGCGCAAGATCTTCATCTCTGTACACATGTTCAAATCGACCTACATTGAGAGCTGAGCCTCGAATCAGCGCACGCACAACGCTGTCTTTGAGCTCCGGCGGAGCACTTTGAATGCGTGTATTAAGCGATCCCATGCGTGCTAGGAATGTCGAGAAGTATATAAATATTCTTATTTTAACCACTATATAGTAACAATACTCTATTCAACGAGAACTGCGTTAATCGTTCCATGCTGGCCCGGACGGGAAGTCACTCTGGCTTTGCCAAGCTCAGTATTAATAATCGCGCCACGAGTCATGATGTTTCTTCGCACGAAAAATGAGTTCGCCGGATTTTCGACGACGCTGATGATTTTCGCCTTCGTATATTTCTTGGATTTCGCATTAAACACGTTTGCAACGTCTGTCGCGAGGAGCTTCACTTTGCGGTTGCCGCCCATGCCGCGAATGTTGCGAACGTTGCGCGATGCCGTGAGGGTATTCGCGGGAAGGCTTCCTTTTTCATATCTGCGCTTTTTCCTAGCGGCGATATAGCGAGATCCCGACGGCTTCAAGCGCGATCTGTTTTGTGTAACGACCATGCATACAAGGAGTTTTTGTTCTTTTATAAATGTTGTTGTGCAGTACTTTGAAAAAATATCAAGAAAAATAGTTAATCTAGTATACACTTCATGTAGAATAACCTACTATCTATTAGTATAATAAGTAAGGATTTCATCTTTCTAACAAAACAAATAAGATATAATGATTCCTTGCTGGCAATAAATGGCTAAATTAGTCACAGCAATAACAAAATTTATATATTATCTATACTTTCTAACCATTATGATTCCCACACGTCCGCAAGGAGCCGAAATCACAGATTATGTGGATGATCCCATTCTGTTTGCCTTGCTCAGAGTCAACCTTGAGCACAACTATCTCGGACATCCCGAAGCGGCTGGCTTGAAAAAAGAAGGGGAAGAAAACAGGGACTTAGTCGGCGCACTACTCATCGCAAACGGCAATCGCTTTCCGGGGCCCCATCACAAATACACAAGGGATAGAATACAATTCGAACATATCCCCCTTCACGAAGATATGTCGCAAGCTTTAGAACAGCGCATTATCGAGACAAAGGACGGCGCACGCATTGTCGGAGAACGCAGCATAAGCGCTCCACTGCACTTCGATGGAGCGATTCTTGACGCTTATGATGAATTAAAACACACTGCCCTGCCTTGGTATAAGCGCGCCGCCCACCGCATCACTCGTGCATCTCCTACAAATGGCACGGGATTTGAAGCGCTGCTTGAACGCTACTTGCCCCCCGACTACCAACATCTTGGAGCAGAAACTCTTGATCCGACCGAACTTAGCGGCAGAACGAAAACCGCGCTCGCGTTCGCGCTTTTAGGAGGAACTTCATACCTGCTGCGTCAGACTATATATGACGGGGCGCACACGGGAGCAGTCGTGCGCATGGAAGGGCGGAAAGACGGCGCCGGTAATTTAATCTCATACGAGCTCGTACAGGCATTTATCCAAGAGGGAGTAGAACTCCCCAACAAGAAAGCATACATCAATGAAGGACGAAAGGCTGTAATGCGCGTGCGCAAATACAGTTTTGATATCGCGTCACAACAGCTCAGACTCGTGAATGACGGCTTCATTAATCCCAGTGAATTGCGCAGCCGTGAAACGCCCATTGTCCCTGTGTACCATGCGAGAGCCCAGCGCTCAGTATGAGATTTTCTAAGCAATATTAATAAAGAGAGCTCATTTCAATTGCCGATATGAAGGTGTACAAAGCAACGACTCCTTTTTCAAGAGCCACGTCAGCACTTCTCACGGTCATGCACCACTATAAGCCCGGGATTCCGCTCACGCGGGAGCTTGAATTCTCAATGTGGCAGCGCTCAGCAAGCCTCCCTGTGCTCACATCATCGATATTTGCGCTTGCGTCCCTGGCACATGACGCCGGGATTAAAGTGCACGTCGTTGTAGGAGATCTCGACTATAAATTCCCGGATTACCGGTTTCAGGGCTACACGAAGCAAGAGATTCAGGATGCTGAGTTTTCCGCAAAAATCCATTATGACGGGCTGCTCAAACGCGGTGTTGAAGTGGAGGAGAAGGAGTTTACCTTGGATGATGTAAAATATTATTTGCGGCAGGGAAAAATCATCCTGCTGCGGCTCAACGCGGGCGTGCTCCGCGATACGAAAAGCGTTTCCAACTATATCATTGTCACCGCATACAAAGACAAGATCTTTCACTGCATCGATCCGATCATCGGGGAAGAAGAAGTCCCGAGGGATAAGCTTGAGCATGCATTCGTCACGCTCGAAACCATAAAGAAACGCGATAATCGAATGATTATATTTGGATAACGATAGTTGTTCTTGTGTTTTGCATCAGCCAAAATCTTTTATACGATGCTCTCATGGCCAGTATATGGTGATAGCTTGAAATACGCTCCGCTCATATTTGCCGTTGTTGTCCTCTTGATGCCATTTGTGGTTGCGGAGGAGCGCATCTACAAAGGGCAGCATGAAGTATTGCTCATGCGCAACGACCAGCTCTGGATTGGAGATATCGCAGTGAAACTTGTAGACGCGGATCATCGATATGGAACCGCGAAGCTGCGCTTTCGCATCAATGACGGGGGAAGCTCGTACGTCACATTGAGCAAAGGCACATCCACATTGTTCCAGGGAAGGCTCAAAATCACCGTCGAGGATGTTTTCAGGAGAAAAGTGTATGAGGGATCACGCACAGAATTCGCGCGCGTCAGCATCGAACAACGCGCAGGAGGATCACTCAGCGCCGCATATGATTATGGAAGAAGATTCTCGTTCTTTGTTGAAAACACGGGAGCAAAGCCTCAGACGTATTACCTGAGTGCCAAGGCAGCGCATCAGCAATATGACGTTGAGCTGTACAAACAGGCGGTAACGCTTGAGCCGTTTGAATCACGCAGAGTATATGGAAAGCTCACACATCAAGGCACGGACAGCGAGGATACGATTGTAGTCACGCTCTCGGATGGAAACAACGTTGTGGATACGGTTAGGATACCGGTTTAGCTTCTCTTCGTTCTCTTATTTCTTTCCATTGTATCCAATCCCGCTCCGTACTTGGCAATAGAATCCAATTCTCTTGCGCGATTTTCTCGCGGATACGGGCATGCATATCAGGATCATAACGCTCGCTCAAGCGGTATTGAATACCTGCTTCAACGTCCTTGCCTTCCATCACGTGACCTTTCATTGCAGATGTCACAGTCATTCCGGCAATCGCATCAAGCGTTCTGTCTACTAGGTGAGGATACGCCTCATAAAACTCTCTTCTGATTTCAGGACTAGGATTTGGCCACCAGAGAATTGCCATGGCGAGCCAAAAGGGGCTTAATGGAGGATGCGTATTCAATGATTCCTGCAGCTCTTTCCAGGAGTTATGTTCCGCAAATAATGTATGATATTCAGAGAATCCACACCAATACAGCCGTCGGTTGACAATAATATCTCCCACAAGCCACGGCTCTTTCATGCGTTCCACATGATTCTGACTGTAGAAATAATTGAGTCCATCAAGATAATCAAGTACACTGAGTAGAGCACGTTCCCGCACAGGTTTTTGCAGTGAGGGATACATGAGCCCAACAACATTGAGCACAGGAACCGTCCAGTCATGATTCGGACCCCCTGCAGCCGCCTCTACAAACGCCCGATCTGTATTAATGTCGCGAACCTCCTCAAGGAAGCCATGCAGGGAAGCGATCGCTTTGTCCGTGTCCTCGAGAAAAAGGTCCTCGAGGCGCTCTGCGGCATCCGCTGCAATGCAATGCCCTCTCACAAAGATATTCCTCAGTTGATCCATCAGCTCGTCAACGGGCCATGAAGGGATGTCTTCCATGCGCGATGGAATACTACAGCAAGATATAAGCATTATTCGACTGCATTAGAATGAACCGGGAATCATGTTTGCAAAGCGGAGATTTCATGCTGCGCCAGCGCAACCTTTATATAGACACTGGATTTTCTCTTGTATACGATTTTCGGGGGTTACCATGAACGAATTATCACGGCCATTGGACGCGCTCAATAAAGCACGAGACAAACGCGTCATTGTAGAGCTTAAGAACGGCAGGCAGTACGTTGGAAAGCTGCACGCATTCGACATCCACATCAACGTTGTCCTGCATGAAGCGGAGGAGCGCGTTGACGGCGAGGTTAAGCGCAAGCTCGGCGTCACGTTCATCAGGGGCGACACGATCATTATGATTTCTGCAGAGTAGATGATCCATGAGCAAAGGAACAGCGTCCATGGGTGTTAAGTCTGGCAAGAAGAATCATATCTATTGCAGACGCTGTGGGAGAAAGACGTATCACCTTACTCGAAAGCGCTGCTCAAGCTGCGGGTATGGAAAGAGTGCCCGAATCAGAGCATACACGTGGGCTAAGAAGAAGCATTAGCGCGTTCTACGCAAAACGATTTTGGCTCGGATTCCTTGATGAGATCACAGGCTGATTCATTCTGCTGGAGCCGGGCGATTCTCGAGATGCATGTCACCCGCAAGCCGAAATCCTCAATCGTGAGGCATCCTGACGTATTCTGCGTCTTTGTATAAACACGAAATTTACAGCCTTGTGCCTCATATGAATTATCGATGAATGAGCAGATGGAATCCGTTGTCGTGTTGACTGCAACTTTGTTATAACATTCATTGCGGTCTACGCCTTCATCGACCTCATGGCAGAGCTCTATGTTATTTGTCGCAATGCCAATATTCTTAAAGCATACATCCGACCAGTATGAGTTCGTGAGGTCATAACAATCATTCCCTGCAAGCTGCTCCTGAGCAACCCCGGCGAAGCAAAAATTCCTGCGCTTGTCATCCACAACAGATGCACATATCGACTTGTTCATCGTCTGAACGCCTATCTCCGCAGTGCACTGATCCCTGAATTTTTGATCCGTCACTTGCGCACAGAGCTCAAGGGAGTGTGCCGAGACCGCGGTGTCAGCATAACAGTTCTGCCTATCCGTGTCTGAAGAGAATTGTTTGCACGGATCAGGTGTGCACGCTACAAGGAGCGCGAGCATCCCAAAGAGTAATAGTAACCGCATACAGCTGCGGAAAAAAACGAGTTTATAAAAGTTATGGAACATTTATATATATTTCCGATTCAAAGACGCGCATGAAGATCTCGCCCATATTCACATTTGGAATAGTTGTCTTTCTTGCCGCGGTGCTTATGTATGTCAACACGATCCCAAATGAGTTTGCATGGGATGACCGCGACTTTATTTTTGAGAATCCGCAGATTACGTCGCTCTCAAATGTCCCCAGCTTCTACGTTACAGAGTCAAGCCATGGGCTTTGGAGGCCACTGCGCGAAACGGTATACGCATTGACGTATGCTATATGGAAATTGAATCCTGTTGGTTATCATATAAATGGCATTGTGTTACATGCGTTCATTTCTTTGTTATGTTACGGTATTACGCTAAGACTTTCCAAAAAACCTATGCTTGCATTATTTACTGGGTTATTGTTTGCAGTGCATCCCCTCCACACAGACAGAGTCACGAACATGACCGCGGGATTTGACCTCTGGGGGATATTGTTTATGCTCCTTGCATTCTATGTGTTCATTAGATATCGCGAGTCTGCAAAAATTTCGTTGTATGGAGCAAGCCTCATCATGCTCATACTTGCGTTGTTGGCGTCGGAGGAAGCAGTCGTGTTCGTTCTTCTGCTGCTGCTCTTTGATTTTGTGTATACGTATGGTTGGAGCCTCAGAAAAACTGTTGCATCATGGAGATCATATGTCCCGTTCATCCTTATCACGCTGCTCTTTGTTTTTGCGCACATCATGATCGTGGGCAGAGTCGGACGCGCATCACATTATTTTTACAATAGCTTTTTAGCCACACAACTCACGAGCATTAAAGCGCTGGCACTCTATGTTGGATATTTCTTTCTCCCATTCAAGCTGACGATCCACCATGAACTCGCGGCTACCACGTCATTGCTCAGCATTCCACTGCTCATCTCCACCATTGTGCTGCTCGCGCTCTTCGTTCTCGTATGGGCATCGTATAAGAAAAACAAAATTATCTTTTTCTCGATCGCGTGGTTTTTCATCACGATGCTCCTGTTCATGAACTTCCTGCCTAAGCCAACGATCTTTGCTGAACGGTATGCGTATCTCGCGTCATTCGGGTTTTGCCTGGCGGTTGCCTATGGATTACATCAACTAACTTCACAGAAGAAGTCTAAGTTCCTGGGATTTGCGCTCATTCTTTTGATCGTCATTGCGTTCAGTGCCCGTACGTATGCGCGAAACATGGACTGGCGTGACGAGGAAACACTGCTCGTGAAAACGCTCGAAACCTCCCCACTCAGCACGAGCGCGCACTCCGACATTGGGGAATTCTACAAACGCGCAGGAGATTTTGAAAAAGCGGAGGAGCATTTGCTTAGAGCCGCAGAATTGTCACGGAATAATTTCCGGGCGCGGGATGAGTTAGGAACACTCTACGCCGAGCAGCAGCGCTATGACCTCGCGGAACAATACCTTATAGAAGCTATTGATGCCTACCAAGAGGACGATCGCGGGTATTACAAAGGGTACAACGACCTCGGAGTGCTCTATCTGCGCTGGGGAAAGATTGATGAGGCCATATTCACCCTGAAAAAAGCCATTGCAATTCGGCCAGATTTCGCAAAAGCACATCATGACATGGGGCTCGCATACGCGCAGAACGGATTACTCGAGGAAGCGGAGCAGGAAATGCGAACCGCGATCGCGATTAATCCTTATGAACCCATGTATCAAAACAATTTGCGTATCCTTCTAGAAAAACGTAAAAGCTTAAATACGGAAGAATCGCCGTGAATGCATGAAAAAGCACATTCTGTCCATCATTCTCATCCTCGTCCTAACGCTCATCGCGTACGGGAATATTTTTTCGAACGAATTCGTTTGGGATGATCGGATTTATCTTGAGGAGAATCTTGTCATAAGGTCTTTAGCGAACACGCCCACCTTTTTTGTAACTCCTACACACGGGAATCTCTACAGACCACTGCGCAGTGTCCTGCAGGCGTTCGTTTTTTCCATATGGGAGTTTGATGTGTTCGGATACCACCTTAATGCGTTGCTTTTACACATGATAGCGAGCGTTCTCGTTTACGTTATTGTGCTCAAGCTATTTCAAAAAAGAAAACTGGCGCTCTTCACCGGAATTTTATTCGCCGTGCATCCTATCCACACAGACAGAGTCACAAATATGACTGCGGGATTTGATCTGCTTGGAATTGTACTCATGCTTGCCGCGTTTCTCGCATATCTTCTCTATAAGGAATCCCGAAAGAAGATTCCACTAGTAATCAGCATTGTGTTATTCGTTCTCGGGCTTTTCTCAAGCGAGGAGGCGTTCATGCTGCCATTCCTCATCTTGCTCTATGAGTTAGCGTTTGCGAAAACAACGCTCATGGAAAGAGCCCGTGAACTTGCCAAGCATAAGGCGCTCTATGTGTTTCCCGCGCTTCTTGTTCTTTACTTGATCATTCGCATCGCCGTCACAGGAAGTCTTGGACGTGCTGCCCAATATCCTGCCGGAACATTCTCAGCAACGATAGTCATCACGATCAAAATCCTCGCTCATTACCTCGGCCTGCTCATCCTTCCCATCAATCTGTCGCTTCAGCGCGTAGTTCCCGTGGCAACATCGCTCTTTGATCCTCTTGTGTTTATCTCTCTCCTACTACTTCTTGCATTGATTGCTGTCGCATTTTGGTCGCGAACGCGACGGCCCATCATCTTCTTCGCGATCGGATGGTTTTTTCTCACGCTAGTCCCCTTCATGAATATCCTCCCAAACTTCTCGCTCATGGAAGAACGGTATACATACGTTGCAAGCATCGGTTTTTGTTTGCTTATCGCATACGCATTCACGCTTGCATATCAAAAAAAGGAGTGGAAAATCCCTACGCTTGTCGTTTTCGCATTGGTTTTGATCCTCTACACGGTGGGAACGATGCAGCGTAACGCGGAATGGAGAGACGACATCACGCTCTGGGAACGCACGGTAATCACCTCGCCGAACAGCGCACGGGCTTGGGACAACCTTGGGCAGAGTTACGAAGCACTCGGCAGGTTTGATGACGCGCTTGAGGCGATTGATACGTCGTTAACAATAGACGAGAATAACGCATTCGCGCATAACAACCTTGGCATTGTATTTGCAGAAAAAGGCCTCTATAATTATTCCATCGCTGAGTTTCTCATCGCTATTGAGCTTGAGCCTAATTACGCTCGGGCGTATGACCATCTGGGGCTTGCATATCTGCGATTGAATGATACGGACAAGGCCATAGCGGCATTCGCAACCGCGATCCAACTTGAACCGGGACTTTACAAAGCATACAATGACCTGGGAACAGCATTAGTGTATACAGGAGAAATGGACCGCGCTGAACTCGCGTTTCAGCAAGCGCTCAAAATCAACCCGCGCTATGAAGCAGCGCAGAAGAACCTGGAATCATTGCAGCGTCTGAAGGCGAAGACGCAATGAGAGAAAGAATTTCTGCCATCATCATCAAAGACAAAAAGATCCTCCTCGTCACAGGATATGATGAATCCTTTTATTGGACGCCGGGAGGGAAAGTGGAACCAGGAGAATCGCACCAAGAGGCGATGAAGAGGGAACTTAAAGAGGAGATATCCGTCAAACTCGTTGAGATGCGCCCATATTGTGCGTACAAGGCAACGAACGAGACAACCGGACAACCTCAAAAAGTTCACTGTTATCTTGTTGAGATTAAAGGAACTCCTTCCCAAAAAGCGGAGCTGACAAAAAGCATGTGGTGTTCATCTCAGGATATTTTGACTGGAAAGACCAAAGTATCCAAAAGGATATCTTCTCAACTCTTGCCAAGACTAATGAAGGATAAAATTCTTTGAGATGCTTCTAAGAAATGTTTATAAGGGCTGTGCAATTTATGATTTTAGTAAGCGGGGATGCCGGAGAGGTCAAACGGGCTACGTTCAGGGCGTAGTAGCTTAGTGCTTACGGGGGTTCGAATCCTCCTCCCCGCAGCCTTTTTACAAAAAAGTCTGGCCAAAAAGAAGGGAGTTGAACTCACGTTCAAGCTCCCTAAGTTTAATTCGTGGGCTCGAGCGGTAGCGAGACCCACAGACGCCAGCGGGCTTCCGCTGGTGGGAATCCTCCTCCCCGCAATCCTTTTAAAAAAAGGCTTGACCGAAAAAAGAGGGTTGCTCTCACGAGCAAGCCCTCTGAGTGTTTTTTGAGGGCTTGAGGTGTTATTTACTTACTTTTTTGGCGATCACAAGAAAGCGTTCATCCGTAAACGCTAGGAGCTCACCTTGATCTAGACGAGTTTGGAGGTTGTACAGTACTGACTTATATTTGTCTACTGTAAATCCAGGCACAATCCACGGGATCGCCTTGAGAAAATACACGATTGCGCCAACATCATGGAAGACCCGTTTGCCGGACCATTCCTCCGACTTCACAATGGTGAGACCATCTGAAGTCAGATTTTTCTGAACTTTCGCTGCTCCCCAGTCCGATTTTTTCTTAACTCTGAAGAGTGAAATCAAATCATGGAGGTTTTTACCTCCGACTTGCTGCGTACAAAAGACTCCGTTAGGCTTTAGGAGACGCCTTATTTCGACAGCGTTAAAGGTGCCATGTCTGTTCAGAATGACATCAAAATACCCCTCTGGAAATGAAAGAGGGGCGTCCCCCATACAATGAATAACGTGTATGCCGAGCGGTGAAAGCCTTCTCTTTGCCAATTCATAATTTGGTGCGTATCCCTCTGTCGCATACATTTTCGTTGGAAGCGGCTTGAGAGAGCTGAGAAATTCGCCTCCCCCCGTTTCCAAATCAATTGCTGACTCAGCATTTGCCAAATACTCGCGCACAATATCGGTGTAATCCCAAGGAGGTGATTCAGATGCCATTCGGTTCCGAATGTAAGAAAAATCCCAACCGTGCATAGGTGCAGATTCATCATGCCTCCACCGCTCAAGCAAAATTTCAGCACTGTTTTTCTTCATTTACCGTATCTCCCCATCACATCATTCCACCGTATCCTCAAAAGATCAAGCATCATCTTCATGGGATCTCTTAAAATTCGCACTTTAGAGTTCGGATCATTTCTCCATGACACCGGAACCTCTTTGATGGAATAGCCATGTTTTTGTGCAAGGTAGAGTAATTCGACGTCAAACGCCCAGCCATGCAAACGCTGCTGTTTGACAAGCTTCTTTGCAATAGCTGTTTTGAACAGTTTAAATCCGCATTGAGTATCCTGTATTCCCTTTACTCCCAGCATGCGAACGAGTAATGGGAAGAGTTTTCCCATTGAGCTTCTCAGGAAAGGTTGCGGCTTCGTGATTTTCGATTCTGGAAGGTTCCTTGAGCCGACCACAATATCATATTTAAGATACTGGGAAAACACATCAAGGGTATGTATGGGTGTGGAATGGTCCGCGTCGCAGAACAGTACGTGAGGCATTTTTGCAGCAAGAATTCCTTTTTTTACTGCGCTGCCTTTACCCTCATTACTGCTTCCACGAATGACTCGTATAGGTGCCTTGCTTTGGGTTGCGGCGTTACGAGCAACAGACGCCGTGCTATCCGCGCTTCCGTCATCAACTACAATTATCTCGTAAACGATATTTCGCTTCCTGCAGTATGCTATGATATCTGTCAATGTCTTTCGAATTCGTTTCTCTTCATTATATGCGGGAATAACGATTGAAAGCCTCACACAGTAACTAAAAGTTAGGTTATATAAATATTATATGAAGCGATTTACTAATTACTAGTAAGAATTGCTGGGTATCGAATATAATCCGAAACATTTTATACTCTAAAGGGATCCTTATAAAAGGAAGAGCAAAATAAGCGCGGTTCCCGCAAGAAAAGGGGGGTCTTGGTCAAACACCATCAAAAAGTAACAACGGTCTATAAACTGCCTTTCTGGCATTAATAGCGATCAAGGTTGCCTTGTACTGCATAAAAAAGCCATTTTTTGCGAAATGTTTATAAGCCAGTTTTTTCTCTATGCCTAAATAGCCAGTTAGAACTATCAAATATAGGTTCTCCAATGGGTATATTGGAGTGTCTAGAGTACGCAGAAAGGCTTAAATACGAAAAACCTTTCACTGGCATAAAACTCAATGAGAGGGGTGTAACAATCACCCAACCACAAGGAGGTGTGTAGATTGAGACTAAGTAAAGCGATTAAGAAGGTCGCTGCAGTCGGCATTGGTGCATCAATGATCGGCGCTACACTATTCGGTGCAGCAGCAGCAAACCTAAGCGAGTATCCGTCGCCGTTCGTCATGGACGGTAAGTTTAACGGCATTCTCGTTGTAGGAACTGGAGGAACGGATGCGGCCGGACTCGCAGCCGATATTATCGGCGTGACCGACATCATCAGCAGCCTGCAGTTCGCAAGCACGACACCTGGAACCGGTGCGAAGAAATCAGTAACGGTACAGGGAGACTCGTGGAAAGTAGGAACCGCAACGAAGAAGCTTGAGATAAGCAACGAATGGACGAACAGTTCTGGAAGCCGAGAAAACTTCAAGAGCCAAATTGATTTCATCGATGATGGTGATTTGGACGCATTGAAGTCGGGAAGTGTTGACAACACGAAAGGAAACGCGCAGTACAACCAATACTTGCGATTCCGCAACTCAACAACCGGCGGCGCGAAAGACACAGGATATGTCGTGTACAAGGAAGATAGCGACAACAATGTCGGAGACTTCCTCTTCTTTAAGAGCGGCCAAGAAATAGCGCAATATGAGATGGAGTTTACGTCTTCATTTGACTCAGACGTTGAAGATTCCGGTGGAGCAGTTACTTCAACGGGAACGTATCTGTCTGATTACGAAGATGAGACGATCACCCTCTTGGGCAAGGAGTACACAATCGTGAAAGCACGAGTACCTACCGCTGGAGCTTGGCATGGCATGGAGCTCACGTTGATGGGTGGAGCCGTAAAGGACATCCTCCAGGAAGGCGAGACAAAGACGTATACTATCGCTGGCAAGCCGTACGAGGTTACTGTTGACGCGATCACGGACCAAGGCACAATCATTGCCAAGTTCACCGTGAACGGCGAGTCGACAAAATCCATTTCGGATGGTGACTCGGACAAACTTGCAGACGGAACAGAGATTGGCGTAACCGATCTTATTCCGAACGAGGCAGGAGACGTCACGCAGGATCTCGTTGAGTTCTTCATCGGAGCCCAAAAGGTCGTGTTGAAGGATACAAACATCAGCGTTGTTGGAACAGGAGACACCGCGATCAAGGTGAATGATGAAAGCATTGATGGATCTCTTGTAACCATTAAGGGTACACCAACAGCAACTGAGAGCCAGGTCAACAACATCCTCGTGAACATGGATGCTGATGATGACTACTATGTCCCTGCAGGCAAGAAACTCAGTGAAGTCATTGCAGCAGAGGGTGATGAGAAAGAAGTTCTCTTCACGAACAACTGGGACATCGAGTACCTTGGCTTAGAGGAAGCAGAGGCAGAAGAGATCAGCATCAAGACGAGCGGCAAAGACAAGTATAGGCTCAGCTTTATGGACTGGGGCGGAAATCTTGTCCAAGCACCATTAGCGTACGCATCCGCAGCAAGTGTCCTGAAGATGGGAGACGATGATGACGACTTTATCATCAACGAAAGCCGAAACGTCAGCAAAGATGACTACTTCATCATAACGGACGCGACGAAAGATGCTGGAGAGCGACCAACGTACCTGCTGCGCTACAAGGGAGCTGACAAGTCAACGGACGAAAACCCGAAGTTTAAAATCGAGAACGTCGGTTCAAAAGAGACTCTAGAAAAGACGTACACAGCAGCTGGCGGATCAGCTACGGCTACCTTCAATATTGGAGGAGGCTCATATAAGGTTGAGAACCACGAAGCCATTACAAGCAACGACTTCTCAATCAAGGTCGACCTTGATGGAGACGGAACCATTAACGAGTCGAACGCGGTCTCAATAACCACACGTGCAGGTGCCCAAATAGCGATAGCGGGCAACCAGACAGGTGGAGCCGCGACAATTGATCTTGCCGATAAGCTAACGGTAACGATCAGCACACCTGATTCGGACGACTACGAGGACCTGACACCAGCAAACATCCAATACAACATCTCAGCAACGTCTGATACAGAAGTTGACCTGACAAAGTTGGATGTCTATAGCCTTGTGACACCAGACGACGAGGACAACGTGCAGTACGGATACAACTCACTTGGTGCGTTCATTAAATACACAAACCCATCAAGCGACCCCGATGAGCTCATCATCGACTATCCAGAAGCGCAGAGACTGCCTCAGGTGTACATCACCTCGGGAGCATCCTCGAGTTCAGGTGGCGTAGGAGCGGGCTCTGAAAACGTCAACATCAATAAGATTGAAGTTGGCGCTGCAAAGCTCGACAAGGACGTCAGCTCAGCGGATCTCGCGGCGAACAACGTGCTATCCATCGGTGGATCTTGCGTCAACGCTATCAGCGCAGAGATCATGGGTCTTGAAGCAGGAACCTGTGGCGCGGCCTCAGGAATCCCGCAAAACAAGGCTTTGATCAAGCTGTTCGAGAACGGTGAGAAGGTTTCCATGGTCATCGCAGGTTGGACTGCTGAAGACACACAGAGAGCATCGAGAGTCCTTGCAAATTACGAGGACTATGCACTCAGTGGCATGGAAGTCGAAGTGACTGGAACGAGCTTGTCTGACATCTCCGTAGGAGCACCTTCCCCAGTGATGGAAGAAGAAGAAGCCCCTGCTGAAGACGAAGCAGCTGAATAAGGCTAACGCCTTTTTTTCTTTTTATTTTTTTTATTTAACTTTGATGCGAATTCTGGGAGATTGATTGGGAGTAAAGTATCCAAATAAGGCCCTTTGCGAACTCCATGCAATCCCTGTCTTTGCGAGCCAGCCATGGCGGCGGCGAGGGAGGGGATGGTTGCCGAGCGAAGCGAGCGCAACTAGGAAAATCCATGATTTTCCGTGCTCCATACGGGAATCCCGAGCAGGGCATTTTGTGCAGCAAAATGACCGTCGCCCGCCATGATTGGCTGGCTCATCCTAAATACCTGCCGCCTGACTGTGATTTTATCAACAACATTTAAATAGAAAACGTGCTCAAAACCCCTAAAAAGGAGGTTTCTCATATGAAAACAGGACTATGGATACTGTGTGTACTTACATTGTTTATTGTGGCATGCGCGCCAACACCGCCTGAAGCGCCGCCCGCTCCAGAACCCGCGGCTCCACAGGAACAGGTTACAGAGCCTGTAACACCCGCCCCGGAACCTACTAAGGAGATCGACTCCCCAACACGGGAATTCCTTGCCAAACATGATAAAGTGACGAGTTATAGCTACGGATTCGGCGAGCTCAACCAGCGTGACAAGATTAACGTAAAAGGTGACTTCATACGCATTGATCTCAGCGAGCGCAGAGGCAAGAATGATGAGGAGCGCTATGATGTTGTTTTCCTCGACGTGAAGGCGAAAACAGCGAAGGGAACGTGCGAAGCGAGCATCTGTGAGCCGAATTATTACAAAACGTATGTCGAGGCCGTCTATGGAGCGCATGACCTAGAAAAGCTGCCATTGGATTACTTGGGAGATATCGCATATGCGGAGCTGGGCAAGAACACGCAGCTTCTTGAGAATAGAAAAACACAGGAAGTCCTTGTCGAGATGAAGGATGGCAGCACAGGAACGATGTGGCTGGACGAGTTTTATGGCTTCCCGTTCCAGATCGAGCTGACAAAAAACGACAAGAAAACAACGATAACGTTCTATGATGTAGCCATAAACAGCCTCAACGACGATGACGTGAAGGTGCCTTCAAGCTTTACGCTGCGCCAATGAACGGACTCCAACATTTTGCCCTGATCACAGGGCTTCTTATTCTTATTGCTTCATTTCTTATTTTTCAGAATGCGTTGACGGACAGGCCGCCCCCAGAGCCGCAGACAACTCCTCTCGACTCTGTGATTCCTGAAGTCCCTTTAGCGCCGCCCGTGCCGGAAGAGGTATTTATTCCAGAAGATTCTCAGCAAGAGGTCTTTGTCGAGATAAAAAACCTTCAATTCCAGCCTAAGGTCATAACCATACTGCCCGGGACAACCGTAACCTGGATTAACAAGGACGAGCTTCCGGGAAGCCCGGGAAGGGCAAGAACACACATGATAAAAGGATTCGCCGGATTCAGAAGCGAACGCCTTGAACTCAACCAAAGTTACAGCTACACGTTCACTGAGGTCGGGGAATACCGCTACATAGATACAATCTTCACAAAACAAATGGAAGGAACGGTTGTCGTTTCCGAGAAGGCTCTGGATGCTGTCACGGGAAATGTCATTCTGAATGTGCCATCGTCTCTCGGCCCGGGAACGTTAGTCATGGTCGTATTCTTCGTGAGCATGGCCGGAGCGCTCATTGTTACTCACAGACATGCTTAAACGGCAAAACCATAGAAGATGTTGTGCTTGCTCCGCGTGATCTTCACTTTGACTTTTTGCTTACCCTGAGGACATTTCAGCACGGTAATGCAGCGATCCTTCGCAACCGCAATGACCTCCCCGGGCAGTCTCCCTGGACATTTCACGTCTGCTTCAACAATATCCCCTTTCTGAAAAGGCTTAGGAAGCTTCGCGCTTGGCACAATGTCAAATTTTGGATGCAGGTCAAATCCCTTCTCGCGCTCGAGTTCATCGAGGTAGTTATAGAAAGCGTTCCACGGGAGTTCTTTAGCCGGCTTTTTTCCATACTCATACGATAAGAAATTCTGAATCCCGATTTTCACTGGAAATTTTCCCTGAACGGACTTCGCAAAGTCTATAATCAACGGGATTTCTGCGTCATTAATGCCCATCATGAGAACCGGGGCAATGACAATCTCAAAATACTTAGCGGCGTAGCGGACATTGTCTTTAATATGCTCAATGTTAATAGGAGCGCCTTCAACTTTTTTTGCCTTCTCTGGATTCATGGCATGCAGGGAAACGCTGCACTGGTCTAATCCTGCCACTGCTAATTCATCGACGAGCTTTTTGCTTAAGAGCACGGCATTCGTGTATATCGCGACGGTTTTTACCCCTTTTATTTTTTTAAGGTCACGCACGAGCGGGGCAAGATCATGGTACAATGTCGGATCCCCATGCGGATTAATCACGATATGAATATTCTCCGTATTCTTGAACGCGACAACCTTTTCAGTCTCCTGAACAAGATAGTCTTTTTCAACAATGAAATCACGCTCGCGCCTTCCCATATCCACCGAACAGAAGATGCAATCGATATTGCAACCGGTTATAGGCTTGAGGTCGATGACATTCGTGTTTCTGTCCACAATGCCAAAGTAGAGCGTGCCCAGAAGCGGAATCCCCGAGTTTTTATGGATGTATGTTGTCTCATTTTTCTTGATCCTGTTTATTAAGTGGGGAAAATGCTTTTGCAGAAGGGTATTGAGCGCATGCTCAGCCACATACTGCTTTTCGGTTTTGAACACGAGCTCTTTTTTCCTCACTTCAACGATGCCTGAAGCCTCAATTTCATCCTGAGGCACATCAAAATAGTACAGCGTGAGGAAGTTAAACCGCACATATTCTGGCTTTGCATCGAACGTAAAGTCCTGAAAGGAGAGTGTAACCATTATTTACGAGAAGCACAGCGGTCTTTTAAAGGTTATGTTAGAGCATGGTTTCGATTCTAATTAATTAGGAGAGTTTTTTGTGTAATCCCAAGTTTGGCAAATGTAAATCTTAATAAAGGATCCACAGAACGGTGTTTCATGAATTGGCAGAAACGAGGAGGGCAGCACATTCACTGGGGAAGTCCTTCGTTGCATTTGACTTCAGGATTAAGGCGAAGAATTGCAGTTGTTCAGCCATATGTTTCTTTTCGGGGTAAGCGCGTGCTGGACATCGGATGCGGAACAGGCATCTTTCTCAAAAGCTTCAAAAAGCTTGGCGCTCGTGCATATGGTGTGGATATCGACAGAAAGAAGATTCGAAAAGTGCCATTTGCAGTTTATGGCAATGCCGAGCAGCTCCCTTTTAAAGACGAAATCTTCGATATCGTATGGTCGCATGAAGTTCTTGAACACGTCGATGATGATAAGAAAGCGGCAGTGGAATCGTTTAGAGTGCTTAAGCCCGGAGGGTATCTCATTGTGTTTGCGCCGAATAGAGCGTGGCCGTTCGAAACTCATGGGATTTATGTCGGCAAGAAATATATTTTTGGAAATATCCCTCTGATCCCATGGCTTCCAAAATGGATGACCCGAAGACTCACGCCCCATGTAAGAAATTACACCAATAAGCAATTACGGTCTCTTTTTCTTGGCGGCAAGGTTATTCTTCATAAGCATGTTTACCCTGGATTTGATAAACTGTCAAGACATTCGAAAGCCCTTGGTCAAATACTACAATTCTTCTTTCATAATCTGGAGCGGCGTTTTCACCACCTTGGCATATCTCATGTTTTAATAGTGCAAAAACCAAAGCGTAATCCAATAGCACGCTCGGATTTGGTATTCCTCGGGCACAATTAAGCTTAAATAATAGCAGTGCTGCCTTCGGAAGGGGGAATAATGGACGATCACATTAAAATTACGTATGAGACGCTGTTTGAGCTGCTTAGAAAAGAGAAAAGCAGCGCGGATATTCATAAAGTTTCTCCCTCATTCTACACTGACGTTGCGCATTATATCCAGGAGAAGATGATGATTATTGAGCAGGGCCAGCATAAGCTTGATCTTTTCTCTGCTACGGAGCGCGAGAACGTGCAGCAGCAGCTCAAGAACATCCATAGAATCCTGAAGGAGATTTATGAACGGCGTGAGAAGAAGATCATGGAGCTCGCGCTCGCGAAGTCCATCACCCAAAGCCCGCTCATTGACGTTACCGCGCTGCTTCCTGAAGAACGGGAGCTGTTCGAGGATGCCGTGCATCTCTTTACACAATACCGGAGCAAACTCCTCCACAATATCCTGCTTGGCAAATATCCTTTAGCGACGGAGCAAAAAACGGATACCAAAATAGTTCGATTCCTCAATCCTGTGCCAAAGTTTGTGGGCAAAGAACTCGAAAGCTATGGCCCATTTCAAGAAGATGATATCGCGAATCTTCCCCTGAAAATCGCGGACATTCTCATCAAGAAAGGCTCTGTTGAGGAGATCAGGGAAGGCGATGCGGAGAAAAAGTTTATATAAGGATTAGATATTTGCCCTATTATGAGTGTTCCGGGTGCGGTTCAATCCGCGCTTACCGAAGAAGAAGCTTTACTGTTGCGCATTCTTCAGCTTGCGAAGTCCGGTCTTGATGCGCCTAAACTCACCGTGTCCGCTGCTTCCCTGCATGACTTGATTGATCGGGTGAGATATGTTCTACCCGGGGATGTCCCGGATTATCTCGAGTGTTTTTCTGATCCATCTAGGATCGCGAGTGCACTAGAACACCTCGCTGCGGAGGGAGCCTTGCATAACGGCAATGGAGTATATGAAACCGCAGATTTGCTCATGCACCTTGAAGGCTCGCAGTATCTTAATGGTCCATATTCTGCAGGCTTGAAAGCGGTTCTTCCCGAATGGCTGGATGCAAATACCTCTCCGAGGCCTTGACAGCAAGCTTTTTAAATACACCGTGATCCCTGATTCTTATGAAGAAACCTAAAGAGGTTAACCGATATTGTCCTTTTTGCAAGAAACATACTTCGCATAAAGTTTCTCAATCGAAGAAAAGGCAGGCGAGCTCTTTGACATACGGAAGCAAGTATCGAGCACGTCTTCGAGGGAAAGCCCGCGGCCTTGGCAATCTCGGAAGATATTCTAAGCCCGCAGTCACGAAATTCAAGCGCGCCGGAAAAAAATCAACGAAGAAGACAGATCTTCGGTATGAATGCAAGGTGTGCAAGAAGCAGCATACGCAGAAAAAAGGATTCAGGGCAAAGCGCGTTGAGTTTGTGTAAAATTCTAAATAACCCTAATAATCAAATTAAAATCTTCCCGTAATTGCTCATCTTCAATGCTGACATCTATGACCTCATACGTTCCTTTGGTTTCAAACGTGTATGACCAATTAGCTCCGGAACGGACTGCTGCGGAAGAGAATCTGTCCTTCGTGTTTTTACGATTCCAGCCGATGAGCGAATGCCCCTGCTGCGTGAGATCATTGTTTATGAATTCAAGCGTTTCTCCTCTGGGGATGGTAATATTGTTGGGTAGAAAACCAAGCTCATCGATTAGGATTTGGGGATTCTTCGGCTCCTCAACAACGGGAGGTTCTTCGATTGGTTCTTCCTCCTCAGCTTCTGGCCCCTCAACAATGGGCTCAGGCGTTTCTTCTACAGGAATTTCTTCAATGGGGACTTCAGGCTCTTGAACAACGACTTGCTGGGGAAATGCTGGAGCGCATGCTACGAGAAGCACAATGCACACAAGGATTGCTGCTATTCTCATTTCTTCACGCTCTTGCAGGGCTGATCCGCGTACGCGCAAATGACACAATGCGCGTCTCGTGGGCATGGGATGATCATGCCGCAGCCTCTGCAGCTATAAAATGGCAATACCCCCCTGTCCGGAGCCTTAATGTCCTGCGTATGCTTACAGTCAGGGCATGTGATGCGCATGCATTGTAAGTGGTGATCCCCTATTTATACATTTGGATGCCGGAATGGATGCACGAAACCTTTATAAACGAACGGAAACCTCTTTTACCTTATGAAAGCCGTCATCGCGCACTTCAGGCAAAACCGGCATAGGACCGTTGGGAATCACATGATCGTGAGGGTAGACGGTGTAGAAGATCGAAAAAAAGCTTCTGACCTCCTTGGAAAAACCGTAGTGTGGAAAAGTCCAAAAGGAAAAGAAATCAAGGGAAAAGTCGCTGCTCCTCATGGGAATAAAGGCGCAGTCCGCGTCATCTTTGAGAAAGGCATGCCGGGACAGAGCATCACGCAGCATGTTGAGATTAGTTGAGTTCTCGATATATTTTTAGAGTTATGATGTGATTACGATTTCGATTGCAACACCCCAACTGGCTTCGGACGGCCTTCGGCCTCCGCGGGAGCCCGGAGGGCGCGTCCCCACCCGCGGCCTCGCCAGTGGTGTTGCATACATTAACTTCTATGATATGCTGTCGCGATATGCTCAACAGAATTCCTTATGCGGTTCTTATGAGTTCTTCTTAACGTCGTGACATCACCATGGAGATTCGCATGGAACCTTCTGCTCTGGTCAAGCTCGCGCAATAATAAGTCACGCTGCTTAGCGTCTTTGGGAGTTGCGTGTTTTTTATGATCAATATCCCTTATACGCCCTCTGAGATCGGACTCCAAGGTTCGAATGGATGCGGCGAGCTTCATGTTTTTTATGGCGATAATCGAAGCGAGCGCGTGCAATAACTCAACCTCCTGCTTCATGCGGTTAACGCGCTGCACAATATCCGTTGTATAATGCCGGTGCTGCTCAGACTGGATGAGGATCTGTGCTGTTTCCAGAATTTTTTTTGAAAGGTCAATATCGCTTGATAGGATTGACAGGGCTGCCATACCACACCTCGTTTTCAAGGATTGAGCGCATCTTGTTTAAAAAGATTTCCCACCGGAATGTTTTTATTTGCTCTTATACTTCTCTGATTATGGAAGAAAAAGAATCCATGGGGATCGTAGAAATAGAAGGATTTGGAGGAGAGGGAGGATTTAGGGCAAACACGCTTGAAAAGATTCTTGTTAATGTTTGTACCCCCTTAGGGGTTGTGTGTTATAAAGCATTCCCCTTCGTCCGTTATTTTGAAATTGGCGATTTTGAGTCACAACCTTTCCGAGAGGAATTCATGTGGCTCTGCAGGGAGAATATTGCAGCATATGAACATCTCATTGGGTTAAAGAGGCATTACGGCGGCAACATTCCTCAGGAGATAAGAGAAGTAGCTGGTCAAACCGTATGCGGGAAGATATGGCTGAAAGTGGCGTACTTCCGAAGATAGGCCATAGAAAAGTTTAAATACTGTTTTGGCTCGAACAGCTCAAAGAGGGATAGATTGAAAGCACTGAAGCGATTCACCATTCTCGGCGTGTTGGCGACTGTTGCGAGCTTGCAGGTTGTGCATGCTGATATCATTCCGAGATTTATCACAGATAATATTCGCAATTGGTTTACACTGGGTGTCCAAGATTGGTTCTTGAAGGTTTTACTCTGGGTGCTCATCTTCTGTATCATGTACGTTGGGGCAATCAAGATCCCTGCATTCGCAGACCACAAGAACATCGTTATCACGTTCGCTTTTGTAATAGCAACTTTAAGCGCTGTCATGGCACCTGCAGATATGCTCCGCAGCATCGCGAAAAGTTACGGATTCCTCTCAAATGCTATACTCCTCCTAATTCCCGTTGCTGGCGGTTTGTACCTTGCGCACACCTTCGATAAGTCTACTGGGTGGGGCAGAGGAATGCGAGCAATGATATTTGCGATCGCCGCATGGATGATAGGCAGCGCGGCTATTTATGTGCAACAAACAGGCGTAGGACAATGGTCCTGGCGAGATCTCTTTGACCTTTCCACAACAATATTGTTTGTGCTTGCGATTGCTAATTTGGTGATGGCGTTTAAGGGAAGCGGTTCTTCAAGTTCAGTAACTTCCACCCCTGCTGCGCAAGCCGAACAAAAAGCGGAATCGCAAAAAGCGCAGAAACAGGTTGCCGAGGCTGATGCGGAGGAAAAGGAGTTAGAAGCGGAAGAGAAAAAGGAAAAGCAGGCCGAGAAAAAGCTGCTCAAGGATATTGAGAAGATACGACAGCGCGATGTCCATGAAGTGGACAAACAGATAGCTGATCTTAACCTGATTATTACCGCGCTGCAGCAGGGCATCATTCCAGATGATACGAAGAAGAAAGTCAACAAAGCGATAGCGAGCCTGAAAGAAGAGATCAGCAGGGAGGATGAATTTGAGCGACAGTTTATTCAACGCTCCGCTGAATTTCAAAATATCGTTAACAAAGATTTCTCCATCTTGAAAAAACTTGGTGACGCAACACAGTTTGATGCGATTGCGGTTAAACTCAAGGAGGTTATGGATGCAAATCAGGCATCATATGGATGGCATACCCCTGAACCAGGTAGGCTAGCTAAGATTAGGCAAGCACTTGGAGGACCCTTTGGAGGTGCTCCGTTAGCTGCTACTGCACCTCTGAAAGCGCTTTTTGATGACCTGAAAAAGGTCCGTGATGATGTTGGCAATGCAATTCGTACAGAAGTGGATCTACTCAAACAACATCAACAAAACTACGAAACGTTGATCAATGAAGGTGTTGAACGCTACCAGGCAAGGGATAGAATCGCTGTTCAGGCCTTTGTGAATGCGCGTGAGGAGAAAAAAGAGCAGCAAAAAATCCTCAAAGATCTAGGCGGGGTCACTAAGATGGCACGAGACTGGACAAACCATGCGGTGCACGATCTTGAGAAGTTTAGATCAAATACGAACCTCAATAACCACCGGATCTTAGCCTGGTTGGCGAAAGTCGACAAACCGTAGAGCTAAATTTATATACTCTTTGTTCACGTTTTAATGGATGGCAGTTAGACCCGGCTTCTGGAAATTAACATCTGTTGTTCTGGCATTCCTTATTTCACTTCCTTTCGCATTCGCCGCCCTCATCCCTGCCATTGTAACAGATAACCTCCGCGTCTGGTTTGGATCCGGTCTAGGTCTCGATCAAGTTTGGGTTGTGAGGTTTATGCTCTTCATTCTTCTTTACGCCATTATTTACTTCGGCGCGAGCAAAGTGTTTCAGGGGCATCAAAACATCGCGATCACGGTTTCAATTGTGCTCGGGCTGCTCGGGTCACTTACGGCTCCACCAGACATGCTTATGTCGATTGCCACAACATATGGGTTGCTCGGGAATGTTCTTTTCCTCTTAGCGCCTGTTTTTGCAGGGTTGTATGTGGCCCATAAACTCAATACGGGCGGAGCGTATGGTCATGTCATTCGCGCGTTTATCTTCTTCATGCTCGCATGGTTATTGTCCACAGGGCTCACGATGTACGACATGCAGTGGAGCATGGGCAATTTCGAGTTTTCAGACGGAGTACAGCTGGCGATGACTGCGTTTATTATCCTGGGCATATGGTCCTTGATAAAAGGATCCGGAGAAGCCGTTAGAGGAGATATCTCATCATCAGGCTCCGGATCCGGCTTTTTCGGGAGCAGCAGGGAACGCGGCAGCAGGATTATGGGAAAAATAGGAGATTGGTGGAGAGGAAGAAGGAGAGATCCGCGGGAGATTCGACCAAAAAGAAGATGGTGGCAGTTTTGGAGGAGGAAAATGACTCCCGAACAGGAAGCGGATGCTGCTCTCGAAACAACAGATGTTGCCCAAATTGGACAGACAACAGCCCAGATTGACAGAGCTATAGCAGAAAATCGCCAGGATGAAGAAGCGGAAGATACTCAGGCAGGCCGGGTGGCAACTACTGAAGATAACATAGCGGGGGAAGAAGAACAAGAGCTGGAGGTATTAGCTGCAGATTTGGGGGGTTTATCGGGTGCACCTCAAGAAAAAAAGGAGGCTATCGTAACTGATATGAAACGTAGAATTAGCACTCTAAAAAGATGGGATGCTGAGGATAGAGAGCTCATTAAAACTCTTGAAAACATCGAAGGACACATTAAAAAAACAGAAGAAAAACCAATGTTGATTGTGAGATGGGCTCGGAAAAACTTGCGAGACCAAGTAACGAAGCTGGCGAATATTGAATTAAAGAAGATTGAAAAGCGTAAAGACGAAATTATGAAAAGCGAGGGTAAAATACCTGAGAAGGACATGAAAGCTATTATGGAAGATAAGAAAAAAGTTGAATCATTGCTGGCTCAAGCAATTAAAATGATTGAAGATGACGTTAATAAGGAAGCGGAAAGCTGGCAAAGACAAATCGTTGCTTCCTTAAATACTGTGCAACAATTAATTCCGCAGATAAGACAAGATCAGCAGGCTTATGAAAACTATGTGTCGAAAGCTATTCAAGAGGTAAACGGTGGAAATCCGCAAGCTTTGCCCCTATCAGAGGAAGATTTCAGAGCAGCTCAGAAAATCAAATCAGATCAGAGAAAGAGATTAAAAAGACTTAAAGAGATTGTGAATTCCAAATTAAGATTCGATCAACGTGTAGTGGGGAAATACGATTTCAAGGATTTACAGAAGTTTGTAAAGAACAAATTCAAGGTTTAACCACTGGACATCCTCCTGCGCTTCATTTATATTCTCGCGTTTTTCACAAGCTACCATGATTTTCAACACGTTTCTCTTCCTCAAAGGCATCAGCGCGAGTACGGAGGAGAAGCTCTGGAGCCTTGGCATTCAGGATTGGGAGTGTTTCCTTGCTGCACGCACAATTCCCGGGATTTCTCAAAAGCGAAAACAAGCATTTAACGCATGCATCAAAGAGGCGAAACATAACTTATATTCCGGGAACATTGAGTACTTCACGGGGCGTTTGCCAGCGGTTGAGCACTGGAGGCTCTATCCCTTCTTTAAAACAGAAGCAGTGTTCTTAGATATAGAAACTTCCGGAGTTGAGGGAGATGCATATATCACCGTTATCGGCCTATATGACGGCGAGCGTACGAAGACGATGATTAAAGGTGTCAACTTGGATCCGGGTATATTAAAAAAAGAGTTGCAGCGCTACAAAATGATTGTAAGTTTTAATGGCAGCGCGTTTGATCTTCCGTACATTGAAAAGCGTTTTCCTGAACTGCTCCCAAAGGCATTACACATGGATTTGAGGCATCTCTGCGCGCGCATGGGCCTGAAAGGCGGTTTGAAGCAGGTAGAGAGAGAACTCGGCATAAAACGGACGAATCCGATCGTGGAGCGCTTATATGGGGGAGACGCATTAACCCTCTGGAAAATGTTCAGGGCAACAGGAGATGAGTACTATCTTCACCTGCTTGTGGAATATAATGAAGAAGACTGTGTCAACTTACAGATTATCGCGGAAAAAATAATGAAAAAAATTCAAACAAACTTTTATGAGCTTAATGGCAGCATGCTCCCTTTGGCTTGCAGCAGCAGCCGGTGAATGCAGTTACGAGGACCACTGCTCCTAACACAATTAAGGCTACTTGAGACCATGATGGATTCCACAGAGCGAGTATGATGACAAGCAATCCGAGAATCGCCTGACACCAGCAGGCTTTCTTCTTATCCTGACAACATTCATGCATCTTTTCCATTTTCGCTTCAGACTTAGCAGATTTCTTCTTGACCATTGAAATAATCACCTCATGAATAAGTTAAGCCTAGGAGTTTATAAAGGTATTGTTAATCTTAGTTAGGTTACCCTCTGACACTCCCAATCCGAAAAAACTCCGGTTTTTCCGTCGAAAACTATAAATAGCAGGAGGAACTTCTTGAAGGGATGGAACAAGTCGCTCTTCAAAAGTCAAAAGCGGCAAAGTGGCTCTATAAACGCCTTGAGGAATTCAAAAGGAACGCGCAGGATGAAATGTATGAGCTTAAGCATGGCGAATGCGTTCTCGTAAAGCATCGATAAGTTTATTCTGTGCCTTTGAGGAATGTTTCATACGAATCTCTAGCAGATAGATAGAATCCCCCTCCACTTGAAAATATATTCTGAGAGGAGGCCGTTTGCACTTTGACTCATAGAGCTGATTATGAGCATCAAGAAGTTTTCCAGCTCGCGGACCGAGTGCATGTATCCGCAAGAGGTGTTTGCCGATGATCTCTTTGACTGTCGCACTTCTTGAGATTGCTTCCATCTGACGCTGGACATGCTTATCGGTATATATCCTGAAAGGCATGTATTATTCTGAAAAACCCCTTGCTAAAATTGCTTAACTCTGTAGTACAGAAAAATCTCCAATGGAATTGAAGAATCACCGGATACTTCGGAAATATAATGATATTTTTGAATTTATTCGAAAGTGCAATAAGAAAATCGCAGGTTTTGCTATGGCTGTTTTCACAGTATCCGAAACATATATATACAACGCTCTTAGAATTTTCTCAGGTGAGGATATGGCATTGCAACTGAAGAAAATACCGAAAAACCCGATTATTATCGAAGGATTCCCGGGATTTGGCCTTGTTGGCACGATCACGACGGAATTTCTCATGGATCATCTTAAAGTCGAAAAGATTGGAAAGATCACGTTTGACAACATGCCTGCGATAGCGGCCGTGCATGAGGGCAAGCTTGTGGAGCCCATGGGAATCTTCTATAACAGCGATCATAATCTCGTGCTTGTGCACAGCATTCACGCTGCCCAGGGCAGCGAATGGGTAATGGCTGAGTCTATTGCGGAGCTCGCAAAAAAAGTCAGCGCGAAAGAAATCATCAGCATTGAGGGTGTAGGCACAGCAAATGCGACAGGTGAGAGAACTTTCTATTTTACGAAGAATCCTGAGTTGGAGAAGAAGCTCAAAGCGATTACGCAGCCTTTGAGGGAAGGGATTATTATGGGCGTAACAGGAGCTGTTTTGCTCCATGTGGATAAAGTGCCCATAAGCTGCCTTTTCGCCGAAACTACGGCAGAGATGCCTGACAGCAAGGCAGCTGCACGCATTATAGGGCTTCTTGACAAGTATCTTGGACTTAAGATAGATACTGGGCCATTGTTGAAACAGGCAGAGCAGTTTGAGGCGAAGCTTAAGGGAATACTCTCACAAAGCAAGCAAGTTGAGGAAATTAGCGAAAAAAAGAAGATGAGCTATGTAGGTTAATTTTCTATTAAGCTTATTTTTTGTTTTAATAATGGCTATTAGCAAGTTTCTTATTATTTATTCATGGTGCCTAACTTCGCATATTGGCTCACTTTTCATATTGGGATATGCAAGACTGCTGCGTATGCTGAGAATCGCAGATTGTTTGTCTTCAAATATTTTTTTACGCTAGTTATTAGTAAAACATGATTTTGGCATCGGGCATAATATCACTAGTTATTAGTATAAGATACCCAATAAACTTTTCCACTAATTGTTATAGGAATTGTTCTTGATATATTCGATATTGTGCTTCTAATTTGATTCTGCTTTAAACTAGTTTTTGCTCTCACTTTTTATGCGTAAACAGCAAATTCAAACAATTGTTTTCATTATTGTAATTTATTAAATTATTTGTAGAAGAATTAGTAATAGATTATTTAAGTTATGATTAAAATATTTAGACTATTATATTTTTGAAAATTCCCTTTTTTAAGGCACATTGTATGCACATCCATGTCCAGAGTCACTTGGCTTCAAAATGTGGTTTATCGTCGACAAAAGGCACTGCCCAAAAAGCTTAAATAGGAGAAAGAATCAGCAGGCATTGGTAAGTACAAGTATTCTTGAGTGATTAACCATGAGGTGAGTTAAGTTGATGAGTACTAATCCATTCGAGCCGCAAAGTGCACTAGCTAGGGAAATGTCCCGCCTGAGCCCTGTAGGAACTGTTTCAGGTGCAGCACAACCATCCGCCCAAAATACGCTGGGATCGTCAAAGGATGCTGCGCAAAATCCGAACATTGGTCTCCTCGTAACGAGGATAAACGTTCTCGAGATGAAAATGCAGGAAATCCTCATGAAAGCGCAGCAGCAGGAACAGGCGTTTCAGAGAAAGCTAGGGGAAGTGGAAACAATGCTACAGGCTGTCCAGAATATCCAGGACCAGCCTCAGAGGATTGAGATAAGCGCGGCAGCGCCTCCACAAGCAGCTCCGGCATCAGCAGTTACTGTTATGCCTCCCCCTCCAAAGACAACGGAAGGCGCCCAAATGCAGGGAAGGCCGCAGCGTGACCAAATGGATCCAAACCTGTTCAGCATAAACAAATTCTTCCACGCATCAAACATGAAGAAGAAGTAACATATATTGTGTTTTTTGTTAAAAATTAAAAATATGGTAAAACGCAACATAACTACCACTTTTGTTGCGTTTTTAGGGGGTTTTTTGGCAGAAACGCAACATATATATACAAGTGTTGCGTAAATTGTTGCTATGCAAGATATAGTTTCCAGCATATATGTGGGTTGTTTTCATGGCTAGAACGTATAATGAGTATTATCTCGGATGGCAGGAGATTAACAGGATCATAGCCTGTGCCAAGAACCTCAAAGAGCGGGTAATTCTAAAGATTCTGGCGAGAACAGGCATGCGAAGATTCGAGCTTGCAAATCTTCGCGTAAAAGACGTCGATTTTGACCGCAAGCGCATCTATATCAGCAAGGGAAAAGGAGGAACTGACGAGGATCCAAAATCGAGGATCGTTCCTATCGACGATGACACCCTTCAAGATATCAAGTTTTATCTCGAAGGACGCCGGGCCGGAATATTGATCCAGAGCAATAAAAAAGCGCATGACGGCATCTCTTTATCCGCAATAAACAGGATTACCGAAGGGGCTGCTGAACGGGCAGGAATCCGGAATCCTAATCCAAAGCTTAAGCATCTCAATCCCCATATCTTCAGGCACAGTTTCTCACGGCTCAGCCTCATGGAGGGCATTCCCTTCAACATTGTGCAGAAAATTGTTGGACACGCCGATGCGCGAACAACGCTGCAAATGTACGGAGTACCGTCGATAAATGACGCTCAGCATATGTACAACGAAAAGCTGACTATGCGCTTTCACCAAAAAGTGAGCCTTGAGGAAGATAACAAGCTTTCAAAATTTACGTCTGACAGATCGTAATCCTGTTTTCTTACTAGTAATTAAGAGAAAGTAGCTAAATGCATATTATAATAAATGCTTAAATATTTTAATAATATTATCCCCAGTTTTGAATGTTCTGCTGCTCAATATGTAAGAGATTAGACTTTGCCTGGACGGTCTTAAAATCTCGATCCAGACAGAAATAGACCGTATTACGCGTATATTTTTTCAAAATAGGGATTCCTTTTCGCATGAGGTTGCCAATATAATCCTGAGCGGTTTTATCCGTAACGCCCAGCCCACGAGCAAGATCGTGATAAGTGAGAGTTCCCTTTGCTTCTTCCAATGCGTACAAAACCATGAAGATTTCCTTCTCCTGCTTGGAAAGCGGCTCAATATTGTATCTGGGAGCATTTTCTGGGACAAAAGTATGATTCTTTTCAAGAAATATCTGTATTTTATCAATTCTTTCAGCTAATTTATCTAATTTTTGCTCTATTTGAGAAAAAAGCTCAAAATTCGCCTGTATTTCATTAGTGTTCTCATTAATGGCATTTAAATGATCATCAAATTGTTCCTGAATACTTTCAAGAGCACGCTTCAGCTGCTGCGCAGCATCATTCACGGCGTCGTGATCTAAAACCTCTTTCCTTGAAATATTAAACAATGAAATCTTACCACCCCAACACTCTAAGCGCTTCTAAAATTCGCTGGTTTATATAGTTTTTGAAATAAAGAGGAATTTCATTAATACTGGCTATTGGGCATGTTTAATGAGCTTATAGAAGTAAAGTTTTTCCTTCCCCTGTTTAACAACCTCGATTTCTTCCAAGGCCTCAAGCTCATCTAGAATGCGATAAAAGGAGCTTTTAGACGCTATTCCCTGTTCCTCAACGATCATTTCCCTTAATTTGAGGGCGGAAATTTGCTCATACTTGCGGATATATGAAACCAAGAGGTTTTTGACATACTCCTTTGACCTCTGTGTAATTTTTTTGATAAGTCTCTCCCGCAGGGGCATTCTTTTAGGTATTGTGGTTTTTTCAATTTGATCAACTTTCTGCCGCAACTCTTTGATCTCGCTCAGATACCCAATCTGAGCTGCCATACCAAATTGATTGTGTGTGCCGAATTTTTCAAGTTTAGCATTTATACTAATTACTTCAGAATCGATTTCCTTAATTTTCCTAAGCTCTTTTTCGTTCGAATAATAATAATCAACCAGTTGTTTTAGCTGAGATTGCATGTGAGGAATTTCGCGAACTAATTTGCGCAGATCCTCAATCTCACTTCTGACTTTTCTTACTTCATTTGCATGCTCTCCGATCTGAATTTTTGCATGATTGATCAACGCTTCCTGTGATGAAAGTTTTGAAGCGCTTGATTGAACGGATTCTATCAGCATGCCTTGGTTATCATACAGCAGCTGCATCCAGGAAGCGACGCTCTGAACGTCTTGCTTCACATTCGCAAATGCGAGTTGAAGAGACTGCTGCATAGCGCGCAGTTCCTGAGCCTCTCTTTTTTTTGAAAATAATAGCATTTTTTCTCATTCCCAGTGTCATTTTGGGAATATTATGGGACTATTCTAGGACTATTCTGGGAATGTCTTTTACGTCAATAAATCAAGGTTGTTTATATACTTTTTGGGAATGTTATGGGAAATTCCTGGGAATATCATGGGAATGAGCCAGTGAATACGGTTTTCCCAATGAGATTAGACGACGTAAGATCCCTTGTTCTTTGTTCTTAATCCCATTGGGAATGTGCTGGGAATGAGGCTTATCGACGAGGAATTACGTGCAATCACGCTGTAAACAGCGTTGGGAATGAAACTGGGAATGATAAGTATCGACGAGCTTATCAGTTTTAATGGCGCAAGCATGTGCAATCACGAGGAAGGGAAAAATACGAGGGGGAACCTTCTGATTAATCAACCAGAGACATATATGCACAAAAATGTGCAAGATATGGATTTGTTTACTATTTCTAAAATAACGGTGGGAAGATGACGCGCGTGTGAAATTTATGCTTTGAAACTTTAAGAGTATGTGCGTTACGTAGATCATAATGTCATCAGCTAAATTGAACTCTTGAATGCTTTTAATCCATTGAGTATACGAAACTATTTAAAGGGGGATATGGCTGTTTTTAAGGAGTGTGTGGTGGAAAAGTGAGTGCAACAGCCATAAGAAAGGAGAAGGACAGAAGCGCAATAATTGCTTTTAATACCGATTCTACTAATGATTATATAATGGGATCAAGAAAGGTTATATCTTTGAGTACAAAAAGTGAGAGTACATGCTGGGTGCTTTGCAATGAAGAGCCATGGAAACATTAAGCGATATGGCACAGAGAGTTATACTAATATTTAGCAGAAGTGAATGTGATGGATCAAAAAACCATGTCAAAAGGGGCTTTGGCAATAGCTCTAAGTAAACTAGATGTTTTTCCCGAAGCAAAAGTGAGAGTTGAGCAATACCCCACAGACCCTGAAGTTGCCGCTGAAGTGCTCTGGGATGCCCATATTGCCGGGGACATGGAAAACAAGGCGATATTGGACCTCGGAGCCGGAACGGGCATCCTAGGCCTTGGCTGCCTCCTTTTGGGAGCTCGAAAAGTGACATTCATCGACGCTGATCAAGCGGCTCTGGCCATCGCTGAAAAGAACTATGCTAAGCTCAAAAGTGAGATTTCAGGAAAAGCTGCCTTTGTTGCGATGGATATCCACAAATTCCAAGAGGCTGCAGACGTCGTCGTCGAGAACCCGCCCTTCGGCACAAAGACAAAGCACGCTGACAGGGAGTTTCTGGAGAAAGCATTCACATTGGCTCCCGTGATTTACACGTTTCATAAGGCATCAACAAGCGCGTTTATCAATCAGCTCGCTACGCAGAGAGGGTTTAACGTCGAGAAAACACAGCGTTTTGCGTTTCCGCTCAAAAGGACAATGCCGTTCCACGCCAAGAATATCAAGAGGATCTCCGTGGACTGCTTCCGATTACGGAAACCACAACGCTTTTAAACATTTAGCAGTTTCCTCAAATAATGGAGCTTAAAGTTCTCGAGGAATCTAAAACAAAGCTACACCTTGAAATTCAAGGGTTAGGGCATGGATTCTGCAACATTCTCAAGCAGGAGCTGTGGAATGATGAGCATATAAAAATCAGCGCGTACTCATTAAAACATCCACTGGTTGGTCATCCTATGCTCATCGTGGAGACGGATACGAAAAAATCTCCGCGTGACGCTATCGAAGATGCGATTAAACGCCTTCAGAAGACGAATGAAAAAACGTCCAAGGAATTTGACAAAGCGTTTAAGTGATACTATAACCCCCTTTTTCTATGCTTATAGCCCGTATTGGTATGCAAACGTATATTAATCACATAGTGCCTAACCGCATATATGTTCATTCGTGTAAAACGTATAAAGAAACAAGAATATGCGTACCTCGTAAAAAACATGTGGATAAAAGGCAACGTCAAACAGCGTGTAGTAAAGTACTTAGGCAAACTCATGCGAACGCCAAGCGAACACACGTGCACATTTCAAGAATTCCATCACATACAAAATCTCTCAGACTACGTTGAGCGCACGTCCCGCTTAAAAATCCTCCAGGATATAAAAAAATGGGAAATCGCAGCACATGGAATCACCTCTCATCGTGGACAGGTGTATGCTCTTCATGACGGATATGTGTGCGAATATACGTTCCGCAAGCTCGCACAATTCCAGCCCGGAGAAGATGATCGCGCATCCGGACTTCAGCTTGCCCAGCTTTTCGTACATGCGGGCTTTCGTATACCTCAAGACCTCTTTGTTTTGTATTTCCAGAAGCTGACAAAAGATATTTAAAACAGCTCACGATTCGCAACGCTATGGAAAACGTGCCTCGTCACATTGGCATCATCATGGACGGCAATCGCAGATTCGCGAAACGCCTCATGCTCAAACCCTGGAAAGGGCATGAGTGGGGCCCAAAAAAGCTTGCTGAGATCCTGGAATGGTGCAAGGAGTACGATATTCATGAACTTACGTTGTACACGTTCTCCGTCCAGAACTTCAACAGGCCGAAAGAAGAGTTTGACTATCTTATGAACCTCTTTCGGGAAGAATTTGACAAACTCAAAGATGATAAGAGGATTCATGAAGAACAGATTCGCGTGAATGTGATAGGCAGAACATGGATGTTTCCCAAAGATGTGCAGGATAAGATTAAAGAAATCATGGAACGCACACGGCAATATAACAAGAAAGTTATCAATTTTGCAATGGCATATGGGGGCAGAGAAGAAG
This sequence comes from Candidatus Woesearchaeota archaeon, assembly GCA_018303105.1. Taxonomy (GTDB): domain Archaea; phylum Nanobdellota; class Nanobdellia; order Woesearchaeales; family JAGVYU01; genus JAGVYU01. The sequence continues at coordinate 67,175 of JAGVYU010000061.1, forward strand.
TTCTTGACGCTGTGAAGAAGATTGCGAAGGGAGTCCAGGAAGGGACTATAGACGTGGATGAGATCAATGAAGAGACATTCTCCCAACACCTCTACATGACGGATGCACCAGACCTCATAATCAGAACGGGAGGAGAGCACAGGACATCCAACTTTCTTATATGGCAGTCAAGCTACTCGGAATGGTTCTTCGTAGACCACATGTTTCCTGAATTCACAAAAGAAGACTTTGAAACCGCGATTCAGAGCTACGTTCAGCGGGAGCGAAGGTTTGGGAAGTAGAAGGTATGGTAACAATCCACGCAGATATGGAATTTCTTGACCGTGTTAGACTTATTCGGCGGACTGAGCAAAATCGCCCCAAACTTCCTTAATTCCTTCTTGCATCTATCGCATTTTGGTTTTATGGCCATGCCTCCTCCTATGTCTTAGGTATTCTATAACCGCGGGAATGAATGATGCGACAATAATGATCATGATGACGATGGTCAGGTTTTCCTTCACCACAGGGATTCCTCCAAAGTAATACCCGGCAAAAACGAACAGTGCAACCCATGCAATACCTCCTACAATGTTGAATGCCAGGAATTTGGGATAGCGCATCGCGCCAACTCCCGCGACAAACGGAGCAAATGTTCTGATGATCGGGATGAATCTGGCAAGAATGATCGTTTTTCCGCCATGCTTGTGAAAAAACTCTTTCGTCCGGTGGATGTACTCCTTGTTCACCCATTTATGCTGAATGATACGCTTCCCCACATGATGACCAATCCAATAGTTTACGGTATCTCCAATAATCGCGGCGATGGACAGCAGAACAAACAGGAAAACGACGTTTAACGCACCGGCGCCCGCAAGCGTTCCCGCAACAAACAAAAGCGAGTCTCCGGGCAAAAACGGGGTTATGACAAGGCCCGTTTCTAAAAATATGATGAGAAACAGGATCGCATACGTCAAGATTCCGTACTGCTGAATAATGAGCGTGAGGTATTTGTCCACGTGGAGAACAAAGTCTATCGCCCGCTGGATGAGATTCATGTTGACATCGAAAAAAATGGGAGTTTATAAAATCGCCGATTCCTCTCGAAATTCAAGAAACCTTTTTAAAGCCCAAAGGAAAAAGAATGGACAATGGCGAAGAAGTGCATCATATGCGGCGAGGAGGCAATCCTTGTCATCAAAGGCACAAATGACGTCTACTGCAAAAACTGCGCTGAAGAGAATTTTGATGACATCTCGTACTTGGAAAAAATTGAAGAGCCCAAGCCAGCAGACACCATTATTGATGATGAAGTTTCGGATGAGGAGTCCGAGCCAAAAGAATAATTCGTTCTCACGATGAAAGATCTTTCTGAAGAACCAGAAGAAGAATCCTCCATTTGGGATGGGCCGCTTAAATATATTGTGGCGTTATTTCTTCTGTTTTTGCTTGTGCTTTGGATCGTTCCCGCATACACGGTGCGCTTTAATCCAGCCCCGAGGTATATTGCGATGCCGGAAGAAGTCATTCCCACTTTTGAACTTGGGAATGAGACTGGGAATGAGGTTTATCGACGGGAAGAATTTCCGGGAATGATTGCTGGGAATGATCCCGTTGTAAAGCAGACTGCTGATCGCATCGTTGCGTTAAGCGGCTGCGGAGAACACACGACATGCCAGGCGCGCGCCTTGTTTTACTTTGTACGGGATCGGTTCACGTATGTGTCAGATCCATATGCGTATGAATATGTGAAAACCGCAAAAGAATCACTCACGGCGCAAGGGGGAGATTGTGATGATGCATCCATTTTGCTCGCGAGCCTTCTCCAAGCCGTTGGATTCAGGACCCGCTTTGTTTTTGTCCCAAATCATGTGTACGTCCAAGTGTGGATTCAGGAAGCGCCGAAAAAGTATAAAACTGAGCAACAATGGATTACGACTGACGCGACATGCAGATACTGTGAGTTTGGGGAACGTACTCTTTCAAGCGTGGATGCTGAGAAGCAATATTTTGGCGGATAAATTTATAAATGGAGCGCATTAATTAACCATTGTTAACGGGATATCAGATGTTCAGACCAGTGCGTAAGCGCGAAGACGTATTTTTGCCCGATGGAACGTATCGCGCATTAGAACAGCGACTTTTCAATAATCCGGACACCAAGGACATTAGAACCGTCGTTGCATGGGCGTTTGATCCTAGAACAGATCTTGGGCCATATATCGGCTTGGGAAAAAGGATGGCTTCTGGAACCGTGCTTCAAATTGCCGCTAGCATGTGGCACGCGGGATTCCAAAACTTGCGCACGGTATTGCGCCAATACAATCAAAATCTTCGTTTCTCAGAATCAACGCTAAATGGAGCTCCCATTGATCAGCTACTCATCTCTGCCATGAGCATACATACCGCAGATGTTTGGAAGATGATTGAAGACTGCTACGAGAGGGGTGAGGAGCGCCCCCTGATCATCATTGGAGGGCCAGCAGCGAAATACGAAGCGAATATGTTCTTTGGCAGACGAGGGAATCCGCAGATTGGAGTGGATGTGGCAGTCACGGGTGAAGCCTTTGTTGGGCTTCAACTTGAAGAGCGCATTCTTGAAAAAAAAGCTGCTATGCAAAGGGGTGGACAGAACGTGAGCATGAGGGAAGCGTTTCAGGAGCTCGCAAAGCGAAGAGAATTGGACGAAATTCCAGGACTCATGTATCGCTGGACACACCCAGACGGTATGGATGTCCTCATTGATACCCATGTGCAGCGGCTCGTGAGAGATCTTTCTGAATATCCTTCTGTCGCGAGTGTGTTCCTCACGCTTGAACCCCCTCACAAAGGGAGAGCACTCTCCGCTGAGCCACTTCCACCAGAACGGGTGAAAGAGCATATTCGCATTCCTTCACTCATGAATACGAGAGGATGCAGGATAAACTGTGATTATTGCCCTATCCCCCAAGGAGAGGGAAGCGTCTTCAGGACTCGGGGCTCCCACGGATTTATTTTGGATATGATGGGTATTTCCGAGATCACGGGGATTACAGGAGGGTTTGGAGCCGATGATAATGTGGGTAATGATCTCCATTCATTGATTGAAGAATCAGAAGTCCGTGCGCACTATGTGATGCCCGATGGGCGAAAATGGGCGGAAGTGCATCACTGGGGAACTGAATGCACGCTCACGGATTTACATCGCTTATGGATGAAAGGCAAACAGGATGGCAGGGATTACTACTCTTTGCTGAGGGCATCTGGACTCGTTGCAATTTGGATGGGCAATGAAGATGTTAATAGCGAAGTTGTGAGAAAAGGAGTAACGCTTGAAAAAGTCAGGACAGTCTTGCGAGAGCTTCGAAACGTTGGGATTTGTCCAATGATCATGAATATTTATGCGGATTCCATGGAGTATACTGAACTCAGGATTGATGATGAAGGCAAAGTTGTCAAGCAAACACAACAATTTATGGAACTCCTTTCCTCGGAACAACTTACGCTCTTCGCAAATGCAGATCGGTTATTTAAGCGTGGAAAAAGGAGATCAAGCGATCGCGCCGCGCGAAGATTCGTGGAAAGCCTCACTCATGAGCAGGAAGATGAATTCCGGTATGGATTGCGGGAGGAAGCGTTTGTGTACATGAAGCATGGGGCAATAAGCCAGCAGTTCACGCTGCTTACACCGGCGGTTGGGACAAACTTATATGAAGATCCGTACAAGAAAGGTCACATTCTGAGCAAAGTTGGAAATGTCGAGATCGAACCGAGGCATTTTGATGGAAACCATCTTATTATGAGTAATCGCGATGACCTTGCGCAGCGGCTCCGTGACACGTATGACGCTTATCGTCACACGTATAATTTTAGAAATCTTTTTATTGCCTTTCAACGATACAGGGACGCCAAGAAGGGGGGAGAACCTCATCAAATATTCATGGACAGATACGCCTTCGCTTATCAGGCGGAGGGGATTCTTGGACGATGGTTTTCCCACTGGAGGCAGCGGGATTTTAGGAAGGCGCTCGCGTCAGGAAATGTTGAGCGGACGATGGAGCCCCCGCTTGGTCTTTTGCCTGTTCTAGCGCTTCATCCTGCGAGCGCCGCATATTACGGACCAATCAGCAGAAGCGTATTTCTTGACCCCTCACCACTTATGGAACGTGGAGAACTCACACCTGCGGAGCTTGAACGGTACGCTGGGAAAATCCCGGTGATGGCAAAATAGAGGGCTAATTACACTCTGCTTGCAATTTCTCAATATTATTTGTTTCCCGTTCAGACAACTTCTGATACTTTCTCAGATCATATTCAAATGATCTGACATCATCGATATCTCCGGATTGCAAGGCGGCGAGGGATTTTGCATTCAAAATCTGCAGTTCAGCGTCATACTCTGCCTTCCTGGCCTCTGCCGCATCAATTTTCGCCTGAATATCACCATCGCAGAGCTTCTGCACAGGGGCAGCCGCTTCCTGGGACTCTGCTTGACTTTCTGGCTCCGATTCAGAAGGGACATCTACAATAGCGTTACCTGTGACACTCTGAGCATAATCGTTTTTTGAGCATCCCAAAACAAGAACCATTAAGAGTATCATTACAAGCCAGTTCATATCATCACCCGCTCTATCAAAATTAAGGGGATATATAAATTTATCTGGGATGAAGGAAAAGGTATAAATAGCTTGCGCGCGCAGCAGGCATTATGATCTATAAAGAGCTCGTTGCAGTCTATGAGCAGCTTGAGGGTACTTCTAAACGGCTTGAAAAAACGTGGTATATTGCGCTTCTGCTCAAAAAAACACCACTGGAGGATTTAGAACATCTTTGTCTTCTACTGCAGGGGAGACTCTTTCCCGCATATGATGAGCGGGAAGTGGGGGTTGCATCCCGCCTTGTCATCAAGGCATTGAGTTTAGCAACGGGGCATAGCCTTGATAAAGTCGAGCAGATCTGGAAAAAGACAGGAGACCTCGGGAAGACGGCTGAACTCCTTATAGCGAAGAAACACCAGGCAACGCTCGCCCAGCAGCATCTCACAGTCAGGAAAGTCTTTGAGAATCTGAGAAAGCTCGCAGAGCTTGAAGGAGAGGGAGTTGTAGACAGGAAACTCAAGCTTATCGCGGAATTGCTCACTTCAGCTAGCCCACTTGAATCAAAGTATATTATCAAAACGGTTTTACAGGATTTGCGCATTGGCGTAGGGGAGGGGGTCATGAGAGACGCCATCCTCTGGGCATTTTTCACCCGTGAACTCCATATTTTGTATGATAACCGGGATAATCTGGAAGTTGTTACTGAGTTCGACAGGAAAAAGTACATGGAGTACGCTGCCAGCGTGCAACGGATGTATGATTTGAGCGCGAATTTTGGCGAGGTGGCAGCTGCGCTCAAAAAGAAAGGCAAGGACGCGTTTGGAACGATTGAACTTGAAGTTGGCAAACCACTCAAAGTCATGCTCTATCAAAAAGCGAAAGACATTAAAGATGCGTTTGAGACTGTTGGAAAGCCTGCGGCGTTCGAGTACAAATATGATGGCTTTCGGATGCAGATCCATAAAAATGATGAGAGTATTGAATTGTTCACGCGGCGCCTTGAGCGTGTTACGAACCAATTTCCCGACGTTGTGAAGGTGGTCAAAGCGCAGATTCAGTCAAAGGCGTGCATCCTCGACGCTGAAATCATAGGCATAGACCCCAAAACACGGCAATGGATGCCGTTCCAGAATATCAGCCAGCGCATCAAGCGAAAGTATGATATTGAAGAAACGATACGAAAGATCCCCGTCATGGTGAATGTGTTTGATATTCTGTACGCTGATGGGAAAACGCTCCTGCATGAACCGTTTTCAAAACGAAGAGCGCTGATTGAAAGGATTGTTCGGGAGAAAAAAGACGAGATTCAGGCGGCACGGCAGATTGTCACGAGTAGCGAGAAGGAAGCTCACGCGTTCTATGAAGAAAGCTTAAAGAAAGGCAATGAAGGGGTTATGGCGAAATCGCTTGATAAAGAGTACAAGCCCGGATCTCGCGTCGGGTATGGAGTAAAGGTAAAGCCCGTCATGGAGACGCTTGATCTTGTAATCGTCGGCGCTGAATGGGGTGAAGGAAAACGCTCAGGATGGTTGAGCTCGTTTGTTTTGGCATGCCGGGATGGCATTCATTTTCGAGAAATTGGAAGAGTGGGAACGGGCATTAAAGAGCTGGAATCAGAGGGAGTTACGTTTGAAAAGCTCACGAAGCTCCTTAAGCCGTTGATTATTGAGGAGAAGGGAAAAGAGGTAACGGTAAAACCAAAAATTGTCCTAGAAATCGATTACGAAGAGATACAGAAAAGTCCAACATATGGTTCGGGGTATGCTCTTCGATTTCCCCGCGTGCTTCGTTTGCGAGAGGATAAAAGTATTAGGGACGCGAGCGAGATATCGTATATTAAGCAGATTTCCCCGCGTGCTTCGTTTGCGAGAGGATAAAAGTATTAGGGACGCGAGCGAGATATCGTATATTAAGCAGTTATATGAGGAACAGAAATAGAGGAATATCAAAAAGCATATAAACCATCTATTACCTCTCGGAGTATGTTATTCTCACATCCACCATCGGACTTTCACCCCGGAGCGCATGTCGTGAGCTGTTTCGTCGAACATGATGGACATATCTTGTTATTGCACAGGCAGGATCATAAACCGTATGGAAATACGTGGGGGATTCCTGCAGGAAAGGTTGATCCTGGGGAGGAATATTTACAAGCGGTCATACGCGAAGTCTTTGAGGAAACTGGAATACGATTATACATGAAAAATGTCAGGCTATTAAAGACTGTTCCAGACAGATACCCAGACTCCGACTTCTGGTATCATATGTTCAAGACAAGGTTTGAGACTAGACCGGCGGTTCAATTGAATCCCAAAGAACATAAAGAGTACCGTTGGGTGAAGCCCTTAGAAGCGCTCACGATGCCGCTTATCCTCGATGAGGACACGTGCATTTCGATGGAGTATGGAGCGGGACGATCCTGATATGTTTAAATAGGAATGAATGATACCTTTGTTTATGAACATTCAATTCGCGTATCGCTTCACGGGAGAAGACGAAGGCTGCTTATCGCACAGTTGCATTCGATTAAATCTGCTCTCGAAGAGCTCGGACATAAAGTATATATCCCTGTTCTCAATCCTGACCGGCCAAAAGAGAAAAAAGCATTATTTCTGGATACCCTTAAGAGAATTAAAAGCGCTGATGTGCTTGTGGCAATCATCAAATCAGAAGAAAAAAGCGAAGGAATGCTCATGGAGATTGGACACGCGCTGGGACTGGGTAAAAAAGTTGTGGTTGTAATCAAGGAATCCGTTCGGAAGACCCATCTTCGTGAGCCTGCTCATGACGTTATCCGTTATTCCAGTGATGAGGAGATTGTTGGGCGAATTATGGATTACTTTGGCGGCCGTTGACCTGTCTTATCGGGAAGCACGGG
>JAGVYU010000007.1 GCA_018303105.1 Candidatus Woesearchaeota archaeon
CTTAAGGGAATCACACCGGCTGCAATGGATGTGGTGGGTGATAAGGTGTTGATCTTGACGCATGGGGAAGATCCTTCATGCCTTGTCATTAAGCATCGTGATATACGGCAGTCCATAGTAACTTTCTTTCAGACGATGTGGAATCACGCAAAATAAAGTATGAATTGGAGAAAGATTTATATAATACTAGTAATACTTGTAATACCATGACCACAAAAACCATAAAAGGGATATCGGATGACGACTGGCGGGACTTCAAAACCATTGCCGTGCGTTCAAACCTTAGCATGGGTGAGCTCTTCAAAACCATGCTCAGGACATACAATAGAGAGAAAGATGAGTTCTGGAAAAAATTATTCTCTCATCCTCCTCTGTTAACAGAGAACGAAGCCAAGGACATGGAGAAACATATGGCCTGGCGCAAGGAGAGGGGTTTCAGAAAGCATGATTTTGGTATATGACACGAATATTTTGATTGATCTTTCCAGGAATGTTCCGGAAACAACAAGAATCATTCAATCTCTCCAAAAACAGTATCCAGCTCCTGCGCATATCACCATTGTGACTTATACAGAATTCCTTATTGGTATAATTGAGCGCAGAAGGAATCAGCAGCAGTTACTGGATTTTCTCGCATCGTTTCCACTGATTAATACAACAAGAATAACTGGAAATGTGATGGCCGCTTTAACGTACAGCTATGCCAGAAAAGGAAAAATCTTATCTTATGCTGATCTGTTAATAGCCTCGCTCATCATTGAGAATGAAATGATGCTTGTTACAAAAGACGCAGACTTCAATCACATTGAAGAGCTGAAGAAGATTGTGGTTTAGGCACCCCTCATGCTTAGAACTCTAGAGTTATGCATACTTAGTATGTAGTTATCAGCGATAATACACAAAAGTATTTAAATAGTCATCACTAATAAGCTATAATATGTAGTATGAAAGAGCGCATAACCGTAACTCTTGACAAACGATTTCTCGATTGGCTAGATAAGAGAGTCCAGGATCGCACGTTTGCGAATAGAAGCCATGGTTTTGAATTTCTAATAGTGAGGAGTAATGAAGAAACGCATAACGATCACCGTTGATCAGAAGATTCTGAACATCCTTGACAAAAAGGTGGATGCCAAAGTCTATGGCAGCAGATCGCATGGCCTTGAAGTGTTAATCAAAGAGAGGATGCAGCATGAATCTTGACAAGAAAATATTCGGGATTCCTGTACTCTATCTCATATTTGGGGCGCTCATCCTCGGCTTGATGTTCCTCGGAGCTCAAGGCCCAGGTATCGTTGGCTTGTTTGTAGCGGACGAGAACACGGCATCGCTCACGATTAACCAGACATTCAACACCTCGGATGAGATGGACATCACATTAGATTACCCACCAACATCGGTAAGGCTTACCGGCACATTAACGCTTTGGAGCAATGGCTCTGCGAAAGCATATGTGGAGACGGAGGATGCGTTATATCTCATCCTTGATGAGGGCTACGTGGAGGAGAAAGGAGTAAGCTCTATCACGGGGTTCGCCGTTAAGAAAGAAAGCAAAGAGAAAGGAAAAAAGAATAAAACTGAAATAATAGATGATGGAGAAGAAGAAATTGGAAATGTAACAAATGAAACCATCTCCCTTAATGAAACAATCGAGATAAATGAGACGGTGACAAATCTCACTGAAACGAATGAAACGGAAGAGATCATCGACCTTAATGAAACCATTTTGTTGAACGAATCGCTCATCAATGAAACGATTGAAATCTTTAATGAGACAAATGAGACCGTTGAATCGAATGAAACAATTTCACTGAATGCTACCATAACCAACTTCACCGCAATCTGCAGGGAAACGTGCGCCCTCACAAATGTTACGCAGAACTTCACGCTCAAGATTGAGCTTGTGAACGCAAGCATCTACATAGAGGATCTCGGCTATACGTATGCAAGGCCAGAAGTAAACAACCTGCCTCAATACACCACTATCCAAAACATTACGATGGATAAAAACACGAACCTCACCATAAACCTGAGCCAATACTTCACAGACTTGGATGGCGACCCTCTCTTATTCTCGGCAACGGACTCTGAAAACCTCACCGTATACTTAGTTGATGCGGAGGCAAAGCTCGTTCCAAAAACAAACTTCACGGGAGAAGCCGATGTGAGCTTCGCCGCGTTTGATGGCATCAACTCAACACTCACAGACCCAGTCAGGGTCATTGTAGCGGATCGCGCGTTGAATAAGTCCATCGCAACAGTCCAAATCCTCGCTGAGATCGGAAAACCCGTGAGATGGGTGAAGAATGTGAAGGTGAATCAAAGCATCGTTAACCTCACCGTAAACATAAGCGCAATCGCCACGAACATCTCCGTGAGAGAGGTGATCGGAGATCAGGAGTTTGACATTGCTCCGGAAAGCGTGATGATTAAGATTAATGACACAATCACGCCGCTTGAGCAAGTTCCCTCAAACACTCCTGTGGGTGGGGTTACTGGAAATGTGATCGCGGTGCCTGAATCAAGAGGATGGCTCACGAGGACGCTTGGGCTCGCGGGAATCACGGGCCGTGCCATTCAGGATGTACCTCAGGAGTTCATGAATACATCAGTGAATGTTACGTTTGAAAATGAAGCCGAGGTCATTATAGAGCAGAATGTCACACAAGTCGTCGTTGAGTATTATACCGAAGGGCCGCAGGCGATCGAGGAGAATATTACGGACACACAAATGAGGTTAACGGTTACTTCCGATATCCCCTATCAGAATATCCTCACGTATCGCGACATTCGTGAAGCGCCTCAGGAATTAATCAGGGTGCTATGGTACGTGAATGAGTCAGACTTCAGGTATTACGAAGGGCTTCCGTTCATCGATGAGCTCAATAATTCGCTAAACATGTCATCAGAGCAGAATATCACGCTCGACATCACGTCACGTCCGGAATTCCTTGTGACGTTCTACGATAATAACAATAACAGCTTAATTGATCAAGTGAGCTGGATAACTCCCCATCTTTCGAATCAGACGTTTGACATTAACCTCAGCGTCTTGGATGTCCAAAGCTATCCTGTCATTGGAGGAAATTGGACGACGCGTTTCCTTACGTTAGGAACTGCAAACTTGTCCATAACCGGATATAATCAAACGACGTTCACGGAGATCGACACAGATGCACCTGAAACCGATGACGACCTCAAGGCATTGAGAATCGAGTGCGGTAATGTTACCTTGTTTAACTCACATGAAGGCGTGTACAATGAATCCGTGCATCTTATCCTTCCAGACAATTCCACAATACCTTATGCGCAGGCAGTGAATACCTCTACAATAATACAGGGCATCCGCCTTGCGGATTACAGCTGCGCATTTACGGGATATCACACCGTAAAAGTCATAACACCAGGAGTCCATAATCAGCTCTTCACATTTGGCAACGTGCCCGCCTTCGCGAATAACCTCGCGCAATATGCCCCTGTGCCAGACATTATCCGCTTCGCGGATGGCAATTTGACGAATACCGTGTTTTTCTTGAGGTAATTAGATTTTCTTTGGCTGTTAGATTATTTTGGCCAGTCCTTCTTGGCGGCCTCGACTCGCTACGCTCGTCGTCGGATCCACCCCGGATGGGACATCCCCCGGATCCGACCGGCGCCAAGGACTGGCGGAAACCCTTTCTTATGTTAGATTTTACGGCATAAAAACGGGCAAACATTTATATATAAGCAGTATCACTTATAGTATAACTACAGTTAATATTATCAATAAAATGCATAAAAACCATAGAAAGTATAAGATTTGTATAAGTTATTATACTTATACCTTGGGTGCTTGAGTGCTTACAAAGAAGGAAATCCAGGTCCTTGAACTCGTAAAACAGGGTTTGATCCAGGAAGAAATAGCAAAACGCCTCAAGATTTCGCAGCCCGCGGTTTCCAATTTCTACAACAACGCGCGAAGAAAGATCAGAGAGGCAAAATCCGTTCTCAGCATTGCGAAGGAGATGAAGCTCGATGAGGAATAAGAAAATCATCGTCAGGGCAATCATTTTCCTACTTGCCGTGCTCTTCACGAGCGCAATCGCGAATACGCAAGTTAGCGTTCCCACATTCATCAGTTATCAAGGTAAATTGACGAACAGCTCAAATGGCGATCCGATCACAACGGCATCGTTGAAGGTCAATATCACCTCCCTAAACAACCTCAGCGATGTCGTGTGGAATTTCACGTTCAACAATGCTGTCGACCAATACGGCATTTTCGATTTAGTGCTGGGCAGGAATGCGACATTAAACCTCGTTCCCGGCCGCGATTATCAGCTTGTCGTTATGGTTGACTTAGGGAGCGCAACGCATGCCACGGATGATGTCGTGTATGGAGATCTCTCGCCCTCAGGTGATAATATCGTCGTCAACGGCGGGGGCCCAAGCGATGCCTCCGAACTGCTTACGACGGACAATATTACTACCGTACAGGCTAAGCTCAATACGCTCACGACAAACATCTCTAATTTGGATGCGAGAATCTCTGCTTTGAACACTACGGGACTCACAATTGCCGTGCAGAATGACACGGACGTCAAGTTCGTGAACGCCTCCATAAGCAAAAACCTCAGCGTCGCAGGAGTTTTGCACGTTGGCGGAGGCTATGGCAGCACGGGGTTGACGGTATATGAGAATGGCAATGTAAGCATGAATGGTAATCTCAAGGTTGATGGGGATATTCAGGGTAATGGCGCGGATATTGCGGAGCGGTTTGAACATAATGACGCAACGCTCGTTCCAGGGGATCTCGTCATTGTTGATCCGAACGACAATGAGACGATAATACGCAGCTTTGCTGCATATCAATCGAGCGCCATTGGAGTGATCTCGACGGATCCATCGTATATCCTGAATGCGAAGAGCGTGCATGGAAAACCGGTTGCGCTCGCGGGAAGAGCTCCTGTGAAGGCAACCGCGGAGAATGGCGCGATTCATCCAGGAGATCTCCTCGTATCCTCAAGTATTCCGGGGCATGTGATGAAATTCACGCTCATCGACTTTTTCACCGCTAAGGATTTTGGCGAATTAATGACGATCCTTCAAGAAAATGAGAATCGCAGAACCGCGATTGTTGGAACGGCGCTTACAAATTTGGAGCAGGGCAATGGTACGATTGTCATGCTCATGGACTGAGGTGAACACAATGGATACATACCGTATGACGTATCGACTGGAAACAGGTCATGCGGCCATAAAAATCCTCTTTGACATAGCGATAGCTCTCCTCTTCCTTATTGCGATTGCTGAGATAACGCGCGCGGGTGACATCCGCGGATTTGGCCTCGTGAACGCTACAGATTTGAATTCGAGTAGGGAAATGGCCGCAGTGAATATTACGATCACGGAAAACCTCACGCTCACGCGCTTCGTGAATTGTAATTTGGAAACGACGACGGGTGGAAAGCTCATTTGTGGCAGTGATGATGTGGGAAGTGATGCCGGAGTTACGGCGAACGTGACGATGCTCATGCACAACGTGACGCAGTTGAATCAGACGGTAGAACTTTTCCGCCTCAACATATCGAATCTCAACGCGCGCATCATCGCGTTAAATGGAACGTATGACGCAAACGTGAGCAATTTCAATGCGAGGATCATCGCGTTGAACGGAACATATGACGCCAATGTCACCAACTTCAACGCACGCATTATTGCGATAAACACGACGGCGGACGCGAGCATCAAGAATAACTCGGATGCTGTGTTGAATACATTGAACGTCAGCAAACTGCTAAATGTGACCGTGGCTATCGCGACTGCAAATTTAACCGTGACGCAGAATCTGACATTGAATCAATACCAATCATGTAACTTGGAAACCGCTTCGAATGGCAATATCATATGCGGCACGGATGACACGGGAAGTGATGCAGGCATAACCGCAAACGTTTCCATGCTCATGCACAACGTGACGCAGTTAAATCAGACCGTGGAAGGGCTCAAGATCAATGACACAAACTTCAATCTACGGATTATTGCGCTAAACACAAGCATTGATACTAATAATTCCAATTTCAATGCGAGGATTATCGCGTTGAACTCATCCGCAATGCTGAAAGCGGTCCAAAATGATACGGATGTCATGTTTGTGAATGGTAGCTTCAGCATGAATTTGAGCGTTTCGAATGACTTGCATGTGGGGGGAGGATATGGGAGCACGGGAGTGTCATTTTATGGCAATGGAAACATCAGCACGAATGGCCACATTAAGGTTGATGGGGATATTCTCGGCTCTGGAGCGGATATTGCGGAACGATTCGATACGCAGGATGATCTTGAGCCGGGTGACGTCGTTTCAATTGATCCTTCGAATGATGAGCACATTGTGAAAACCACAGAGCGCATGGATAAAACCGTGATCGGCGTTGTCTCTACAGACCCTTCCTATATCCTGAATATGAGAAGTGATGGAAAAGAGATTGGAATGTCAGGCAGAGTTCCCGTGAAAGTGACGGACGAAGGGGGCATTATCGCTCGTGGCGATGTCCTCGTATCCAGCTCAACGCCCGGAAAAGCGATGCGCTGCGTTGATTTGGAGGAATGCTCTGGAGCTCTAATTGGAAAAGCGCTTGAGCCCATGACGGACTCAGAAGGCGTGATAACGATGGTGATCATGCTTGGATAGAAAACGCTATGGGGTTTTTTTTGCAATTCTCCTAGCGCTAGCCTTGTTTGCGTGGATTGTGTATGCTCAGGTCAGTGACATTAGCGGATTCTATAATGTTGCAGTTGTGGATGCAGTGACGATTAACGTAAGCACATTCAACCGCTCCGGGATTTACCTCAATAACACGATTAATATTTCAACATACGGCGGCAATATGAATATTAGCGGAGATGTGCGCGTTGGAGGGGGTATTACACTTGGCGGAGTTCAGCGAACGACATGGGCATCATATGACGATGCGGGTGTGACAGGGAATACGACGATATTATTGCATAATCTTACGCAGGTGAATCAGACTGTGGAAGTTTTAAAGCTGAACGCTTCTAATTTGAACGCGCGTATGATCAGTTTGAACTCTTCTATGTTGACGAATAATGTTACTGGGGGGTTAACGGTTGACACGTCCACTTTGTATGTTGATTCAGGCAGGGATCTTGTCGGCATTCTGAGTACGAATCCCAGCAACGCTTCATTGTTTGTGAATGGGAATGTGAGTATCGCTTCTAATCTGAGTGTGGATCAGAATACGCTGTTTGTGGATTCAGCAAATGATCGGGTGGGAGTTTCAACAGGAGTGCCCTCAGTAAAGCTTGACGTTGCTTCTGGTGATGTGAAGTTTGGCTCAGGGTTCACGTATAATGGGACTTCAAGCAGCGTGAATGTTACGGGTGGTTTCACGGTTGATTCTGGGACGTTGTACGTGAATGCCGGCGATAATGAAGTCAACGTTACCGGAACTCTTGGTGTTTCGGGAGCGATTAACGCATACAACATTTCGAATATCAACGCGCGTGTCATCTCGTTAAATAGTTCTATGATTACGAATAACATCACGGGTGGCATTTCTGTTGACAGTGGTACAATGTATGTTGATTCAGGGAATAATTTTGTGGGTGTGGGAACAACGCAGCCAGGTCTTTCTCTCAAAGTGAATTCCGGTGATGTTGCGTTTGGATCGGGTTTCGTTTACAACGGAACAAGTAGTAGCGCCAATATCTCTGGCGGACTGACTGTGGATTCAGGAACATTTTATGTGAATGCGGGGACGAATAAGGTGGGTGTTGGCACGACTGCTCCTGATACTGATTTTGCTGTAGTGGGCACGGGTCATGCGTTGAAAAGCACGGCGGGAACTTCTGGAACATTTGCAGGACTTTTTTATTCTAAAGGCACGCAGCAGGCGGTGCTCATGGGAATGGATGCGTATCCTTTGGATGTGCGTGCGAATGGCGTTCAGGGAACGCTTGTCGTGAATAGTATTGGCATGACGGGCTTAGGAGTGGTAAGTCCGAATAGTCGGTTGCATATTGTGGGAGTGGATGCTAATGCGACGGTTGTAAATGCGCCTTCCGCACTGAAAATTATTGGGGGCACGGGGTATTTTACCGGTGGTGGCGGTGTTGGGGGTAGTGGAGGGAATTTCACATTTGAGGGTGGTTCAGGTGGAACTGGAAGCGTGGGAGCCCCTGCGGATGTAGGTGGCAAAGGAAGTGGATTCTATGTAAAAGCCGGTTTAGGGGGGACTGTTAGCGATCCTGGGGAAGAATTTCAGTTCGTTGCTGGTGCCGGCGGGGATATTAATTTGACGGCAGGCACGGGGGGTGATGCCAGTTTAGGTGCGTCAAGTACTGGTGGGAAAGGAGGAGATGTAACATTTCAAGCGGGAACGGGAGGAGCGGGAGACTCTGCTGATGGTGCTGCTGGACGCGTCAACCTCAATCCAAAAGGTACAGGTGAGATCTACGCAGGATCCAGTGTAAATATTTCAAATGGATTAACTGTTGATACTTCTACTCTTTATGTAGATGCTGGAAGGAATAATGTTGCCGTCGGTTCCTCTTTTGCAGAGAATCGTTTCAAGGTTATGCATACGACAGAAAGCACGGATGTCGGGTATGTAATGGTAAATATCACAAGAGAAGCAGGGGTTGATGCCCAAATTGGATCGACGACGATGCAGAAGATTGATTTCAGAGGTGACGGGGCTGTTGGCGTTTCTGGAGCGTATACGTTTACAGGATTAAATATTAGCAATAAGTATGTAAGTTCTGATAATCTAGGAGAAGGAACTAATATTGCCCTACACGCAGATGTCTCTGGTGGAGATGAGAATATTGCAGGAATGTTCACAGGTGGATCAGTTGTGATAAATGTGGATGCGGGCAATGCAACTTTGGATCCCAATGCTTCACTGTTCGTGATGGGAAATGCGAGCATCTCTTCTAACCTGACCGTCGACCAAGGCACGTTATTTGTCGACTCATCTCTGGATAGAATCGGTATTGGAACGACAACGCCTGCGGCAGGTGTTGAAGTAGACGTTGCAACTGGAAAAGATGTTGCCATAGAGTCTGGAGGGCTTTGTATTGGCACGGGGGGCTGTACTGTTCCTAGTCCTGGTTATGTTTCTGTTGATCGTGACGTAGTTATCGGAGCGTCTAATGAGTATGGCGCTGGAAATTTAGAAGTTGAGGAAGGCACGATTTGTGTAGGCACGGGAGGCTGCACTCCCCCAACAACGGACGGAAGGGTACTATTTGAGGGGGCCATGTCAGCCGACGGAGCAACAACTCAGGCGTACAACGCCTTTGGCACTATTGCGAATGTCAACTGGGTTGAGGGCGCGGGTGATGTTTTTATAGCTGATGAGCTTGAAGTGAATGGCGCAGCTCATTTTGACGGTGGCTATTCAGATATCGCGGAGTCACTTCAAACAGAAGCAAGCAGGGAGAATGACTTCTGTAATGGTGATGTTGCATGCCTCCGGAATGCGACAAATGACAATATCGATTATGGAGATCTGGTGTGCATTTCTGGACCGCGCACGATTAAAAAATGTGAGTATGCGAATGCAAAGGAAGCCGTTGGCATTGTGTCTAATACGACACGCATTAGAATGGGCGAAACAAACGGTTACCCCATAGCGTTAGCGGGAGTCGTATACGCAAAAGTGACAAATGAGAATGGAGAAATCCATCCCGGAGACCTTCTTGTCTCAGCATCAGCTCCTGGATTCGCCATGAAAAGCGAGGCCCCACAGGACGGCACTGTTGTCGGAAAAGCCTTTGACTTCTGTGATGCCGAGCAGTGTAATATCCTCATTTTCATTGCACTAAGTTAAATTTTATATAGGAGTAGTGCTTTCCCACATGAGAAGGAGGGATATTATGAATAATGAATATCATATTCCGGGGTATACTCATCCAACGCTTCACGATACATTAGCTCCTATGCCAAATAGGTATGAAGCACCTCATAAAGGTCTGTTCTCAAGGCTCGGAACTAAATTGCTTACTGCAGCCCTCCTGACAGCGCCAGCACCTTTCGCTTTAGCACAATACACCGCTTCAACAGATCAGGATTTGGATGGCCTCAGTACAACGTATGAAACCACAATAACTCCAACACACAATTTCACAACAGATCCGAATAACCCTGACTCTGATAGTGACGGCTTTAGTGATGCAGAATCTGTGAATTTCTCATATGATCCAAACAATCCCTTAGATCCTGGCTTCGGCACGATACTGTTTAGTATGACCAATATAGAAGAAGTCCTGTCTCAAAATGATAATTATCATCGTGTGTTCCCTATTATTGATCAAGCACGGGGGCAAACGTTAGCGTATATTCGAGCAAATGCGGATTGGACGGATCCGGCAGTCTGCTTGTATGATCTTATTAATGGAGGTCCTGAAACCGTGCTTGTAGCATCAGGTGTTCTTACAAGCCCATATACCTTCAGACAAATTGCTTTCGGTCCGAATAATAACACAATTGTGTATGAAGATGGCGGAAATGCGTATGCGGTGGAGTTAGATGGTTCTCCGACGTACCAGCTTACAAGTTTTGATGGAGCTACTGTGAGATTACTCAATCCCGAAGTTCTTAAAGAAGGAAGCACATTCTGGCTTTTATTTGCATATCGCAATGGTGGAACAAACTCCATAAGCACATATCCATTTACATCCGACACCGCGCTTGATACATCCACCCTTCGGGTAGTAGCCAATCTCCAAGGAGGATGGAACGCTGCTGAAAACTATCCGAGAGCTAGTAGAAACGGGGATGACTTCATGTTTTCTACTACTGTAACCAACACAATTAACAGAAGTTTTTTTGCGAACGGGTTGGATGCGATTCTCAATAATACCTCACTTCCAATAACTGCTTCCCCTGCGACTCCTGATGCAAGACTTACACAAAACGGCTTCAACAATAACTCCCCGCATTACTCAAGCGATGTTGGAAGAACGGGAGTGGTCGTGA
The DNA here is from genome assembly GCA_018303105.1 of Candidatus Woesearchaeota archaeon. GTDB lineage: Archaea > Nanobdellota > Nanobdellia > Woesearchaeales > JAGVYU01 > JAGVYU01. The sequence goes on from JAGVYU010000007.1 coordinate 10,982, forward strand.
TGACGGTTGACAGAGACGGAACCACATTCTCGGATATTTCAAGTCCCGAGTTATCAGGAGTTGATTATGACATCCAAGTCGCTTTTGGACCGCAAAACACAAGAATCCCTTTCGTCGGCAACCAGCTTTCAGCAACGATTGATAGGAGAGGTTCAAGAGTCTTCTTCGCCTCCGACTTTAATCCGTATAATATTCCAAAAAGCAATCAGGGATTATTCTCGCTTTTGGCAGCTAACCTCGGAAGCGGAGGCAGTTTTGCTGGAGTGACGGGAAGCACAACAACTTCAGTAGAGATTACGGACGCATCCGGAATCACTTTATATATTCCTGATGGTACACCCCTTACGTTCCCTGCCTCAGAGGAACACACAATCGGGATCCAAAATGATTCAATCCTTCCGGTTTCACAAGCGGCAAACTATCCTACAAGCCCCTTGGTATTAAATCAAAGATTTACCCCGGCAGGTACAAGCTTCACAAGTCCTCCGGGAGCGGCACTGTTTGCGTTGGATGGCCCGGGAGGTGTTTTGACTATACCGGTGGATGATGAAGATCTTGGAGGCACTCCCATAACCGATGCGCAGATCGTTCATTATGACGCGGCAACAGACACAGCAACGCCCATTCCCACAACCGTGGACGAACAGGCGATGACGCTTGAATCAACAGTGCTGGGATTTAGCGGCTATGGAGTTCTGCTTCCCGGACCAACTGCAAGCTCAACATGGAATCTGTATCGGTAAGGTGGTGGATTTTTTTTCTTATTCTTATAATTGCTTTAGTGGTGACTGAGCTCAAAATCGCCCCCCCTCAAGTTCCGGAAACTGTTTTCTTCATATTGCTTGATGACAAGGGAAACCCTGTCGAGGGCGCGACGTGCAAGGCGGATATGGAACAAAACGGAAAAACGTGGGAAAAATCGTTCGATAACCTGAAGGTTACAGACGTTATTGACCCCTACGTGTATAACATCCCGGTTGATAAAGGGTTATATGTGCTTACAACGGACTTAAAAAGCCCCCGTGAGTTTTCAATAAAGATTGTGTGTATTAATCCCGATAACCAAGGTGTTGCGAGCAAAGTTATTGATCAAGATCACATCCCTTGTGACCTCAGGGAGGGTGGAAAACTGCTGGTGTGTTAGGACGATTGTAACTTTTGTATCATCCTCATCGTATTCCTCCTGCTCTTTGTCGGAAATATCTCGAGTGAGTGATTGATTTCTTTAAGCGCCTGATCTACGTTTCCTTGCTGGAGATGAGCTCTTGCGAGCAGTTCGTATGAGCGAGCCGTCGGAGGATAAATGTCAGCATACATATCGAGTGTCCTGAGCGCATCATCTGTCTTATTCATCTTGATCTCATAAACAGCTTTCCATAACAACGCCTCTCGTCCATACAGCGTCATATTCCATTGCAGTGCAAGACCTTGCAGCTTCCCCTCACGCCCTGTCGTGTTCCGCAAAGTTTTTCGTAGCGTGTACGTGTATTCCTTTCCCTCATATGCGTAGAAGTATACTCTTTCCTCATACAGCGGTTGCAAAAACCCGCAAGCTATTGGTTCATCGCTCATCACATATTCTGAAAGCGTTTCAACAAGGATCTCTTCTTTCCGGCTGCAGTTCGCAAAGAAAAACGCCGTTTGCAGCTCGCGCGGACCTCCTCCGAGGTTATTCGCTACAAGCCCAACAGCGATATTCCCGCTGAATGGATAAATCGCGAGAGAGGTAATGCCATCCGCCATGATGACATGCCCTTTGCCGTACTGCTGCTCAAAGCGTTCCAACACCTGCACTGCAGGATCAAGATGCAAAGCGTAGACGGTCATCGTTTGTGAATAAAGGATAATACCAAAGAGAGCTGCAAAAACAACAGTAAAGAGTATGCGCAGCGCTTTCTTTCTCAGCAGGATAAACAAGAAATACGCTCCAGAACCGCAGAGAATCGCATACAGCACTAAAAAATACGCGTACAATCTGTGAAAAGGGATAAGCATTGTAATGCTGTGCGCATAATAGAGATACGCTCCAAGAACGCTGAGTCCAAGCCACGTGAGGAGCACAGCCTGCTTCTTCCACGCGGTATACACCACACCAACAATGAAAAACACGGCGCCAAACACGCCCAGTGCAAAAACCAATGAATATCTCGCTTGAACGGGTGTCCACAAAGGGCTGAATAAGAGAAGTTTTTGAACAAGATTCAGGGGCGTTTTAAACACAATAATGCTGAATACGAGGAAAAGGACTCCGAGGAATCCCACAATCAGTAAGTTTAAGGGTGTTAGGAATACCTTGAGTTTTCTTGGATATGCAAAAAGCAGGTGTTAGGAATACCTTGAGTTTTCTTGGATATGCAAAAAGCATGGTCAGAACAACCACTATGGTAAAGAGGATGTTTGTGAGTGGATACACAACCATCGCTGCGAGAAACAAAACCGCTTGAATAATGATATCCTTCGTCTCGCGCATGATAAGATATCTGTAAAAAAACAGGAGCAGCGCGATAAAGAGGAAAATGCCCATATTAAGAGGTACAAGGTAGTGAAATCCTAAGAGATCCTGGGAGGAGGGGATCATCAAAAAGAATGCCCCTGCAAAGAGGCCTGCAATGGAGCTTTTGAAGAGCGATTTTGTGAGGAGAAAAACGAAGAAGAGAGTTGCCATGATGACCATCACTTTAACTGTGATGAGGGCGGCCATAAGAGAGATACCTGGAAGTAAGGCAATGCCCGCAATAACCACATGAAATCCTGACTCTACTCTCCTATGAAACGGCTCATTCCAGAGGTAAGGATTCCGCATCCGGATTTTCCCCGTCTCGAGGATGTCTCTCGCCTGCGCGAGATGCGCGTATTCGTCCGCATGCAACGGTGAGGACTGCGCAAAATGAGGAATTAGCACGATGAGGGCCCCAACAAGCATAAGAACAGCTAACACGCAATAAACAACTAACTTCCGCATAAGCATGCCCAGGATGGGGCGCTTTTTAAGAATTGTGGAAAACTTTTAATATAATGGGGTTGAGCAAGGTAATATGGCCACTGTCTCAGTCGTGCTCCCCTGCTTGAACGAGGAGGCCGCATTAGCTTCAGTCATTGACCGTATCCGGGAAGTCTTCGCGAAATACAGGATTAAGGGCGAGATCATTGTCGTTGACAATGGCTCCACGGACGGCTCAAGCGGGATAGCGTTGGAAAAAAATGTCATCCTCGTCCGCGAGCCAAAGAAGGGCTACGGAAACGCCTACCGCGCAGGCTTTGGAATAGCGAAAGGGGATATCATCGTCATGGGCGATGCAGACGGCACATACGACTTCGCGTACATCCCGGGCATGATCCGGGCGTTGCGCCATGCTGATTTCGTCATTGGCCACAGAAAATACATTCAAAAAAACGCGATGCCCTGGCTGCACCGCTACATAGGAAACCCGCTGTTTTCCGCGCTTTTGAGAACGTTCTTCCATCTCAGGATTTCAGATTCCCACTGCGGCTTTGGCGCTATTAAGAGGCAAGCACTCGAAAAACTTGAGCTCAGGAGCGCGGGCATGGAATTTGCGAGCGAGATTTTGATTCAGGCAAAACGGAAAAGGCTCAGGATCACTGAGCTTCCCATTATCTACCATCCGAGGGCGGGAGTGTCGAAGCTCCGCTCGTTCCGTGATGGTATGCGCCATCTCATGCTCATTGCGAGTGAGTTCATGAAGCAGAGTGTGTAACTCATGCCCGCACTTCGCATTGCTATCCTCCATGACTTCTTCACGTCCATTGGGGGTGGGGAAAAGCTCACGCTCGAGCTTGCGAGGGCGCTCAAGGCGGATATTATCACAACGGATATTGACCGGCAGAACTGGAGCCGGCTTCAGGCGCATGACATCGCATTTCGCAGCGTGGGAGAAACCATTCGCTTCCCTATTCTGAAGCAGATACATGCTTCCTGGCTCTTCGCGCGTTCAAAGATGGAGTATGATGTATACATTCTAAGCGGAAACTGGTGCATCTTTGCCGCAAGGAGACATCATCCTAATCTTCTGTATTGTCATACCCCCGTGCGCATGTTCTATAGTCACTTCTGGGATTTCCTCAAGATTTGCCCCTGGTATGCGAAGCCCGTGTTCATGCTCTGGATACTCATACACAAGCTACTTCTTGAGGCGCGGCTGTTCGACGTGAATGCGATCGTTACGAACTCAAAAAACACAAAAAAGCGGATAAAAAAATACTACAAGCGTGACGCGGCAGTCATTTATCCTCCCATTCGGCAATATAAGCATATTCGATACGGGAGTTTTTGGCTGAGTGTAAATCGGCTTTATCCGCACAAGCGCATAGAATTGCAGATTGAGGCGTTTAGGAAACTGCCAGATCAACAACTCTGGATTGTTGGGGGGTATGCACAGGGAGATCATGCACATGCGTATGTTAAGCGTATCATGAAAGATCTGCCAAAGAATGTTCGTTTTCTTGGAGAGATTGATGAGAGTTTGCTTGCAGAGCTATATGGCAGTTGTAAAGGATTCATTGCTACCTCAGTTGATGAGGATTTCGGCATGAATGTGCTCGAGGCGATGAGCGCTGGAAAATCTGTGGTTGCGGTTAATGAGGGCGGATATACAGAGTCCGTCAAGAATGGGAAAACAGGCATGCTCGTTGAGGCAAAGAAGGAGGCAATCATCAAAGCAGTGCAAAGTATAAATAAAACTCCGGGGAGATGGAGGAAGGCGTGCGAGCGCCGCGCTGCTGAATTTTCGGAAGAGCGCTTTAAGAGGCAAATGAGTAGCGCAGTCGCTCAAGTGATTAGAAAATATCGCAGACTACAAAAGGCGTAGTTTAGCGAGGATATATCCTAAGCGAAACGAGATGATGCTGAGCATAAATCCGGGAGTATACGTAAGCTTTTGAAGCCCGTGCGCTTGTTTTATGAACAGGAGCATGTCAAAAAACCCTCCGAGCATGAACGAAGGCGCTTTCCAAAGCGGTATGTTCCTCATGGTTGCTCCCGCACAAAGCTGATTCCTTAAGAGTGATGTGAGTGTCTGTGTATACGCGCGGTGCACCGTAATGTCCGGACAGAAGTAGAGTTCTTTTGACAGCTTCAGGATGCGTGGAAGCATCTCATAATCTTCTCCCTGGCGCAACGACGCGTCAAAACCGTTTACTTGTTTTAGAATGCTTTTTTTGTACACGGCTGCGTACGCCGCAGGCATGATCGTATTGCGCTGCGCGTTTTCAGGGATAGAGCGAGTGAAGAGGTAACGCATACGTTTCAATAGTGTTATGCGATGCTCGCAGAACGCTTGCAAACGTATTGTTGCATGAAACATGAGTGCATCAACGCTCGATGCGTATCCCGTATGTTGTCCAGGTACAATGAGCGATCGCACAAGCGCCGCATCTGGATGTGTATGAATAAAATCACTCATGTCACGCAGATATGTGTCAGGCAGAATATAATCATCAGCGATAAACGCAACATAAGGATACCGAGCATACTGTAATCCTGTATTTCGCGCTGCTCCCACACCTTGATTCACCGTGTGTTTAAACGCTTTAAACCGCTTATTGCTTTTTATGAACGATTCGATAATAGAAGCGGTGCCATCCGTGCTCCCATCATCAACGATGATCACTTCATAAGGAGAAAAACGCTGGCGTGCAATGCTTTCGAGGCACTCCCTCAGCAAGCGAGCCCGGTTGTATGCCATGACTACGATTGAAATGCTCATGCACGGATCATCCTCAAAACAATATAACGCAAAAGGCCTTCGCACTCTCCTAGAAAACCCCCTAATTTTATTACAAGCATCATACAGAAATATCGGATCCGTCTGAGCATCGACGCTTGTCGCGCGGCCATGCGGAGGGGAACTACGATCACATTCGCAAAGCGGTCAAACGTTTTCCTTATTCCATTTGTGACAAGAAGCGGATACCGGGGATGGTGGCGTTTTATTTTGTACTGAGATCTTCCCGAGACATACGCGTTTCCAAACGCAGCGTGCAATGTCTTAGAATACATCCGTTGTATTGCAATTTGGGGATAAAAATAAGCAGCGATATTCTGTTGAGCGAGCCGTATGGCATATTCCGCATCCTCCCCTCGAGTGAGATCCTCCCGAAAGAGTCCAACGCGCTTGAAAACTCCGGAGCGAAACGCGCACACACCGACTTCAAGTGTTGTCGATGCGAAGGGTCTGACTTTTGGGAAGGGAACACGTGAATATTTGAGTCTGAGCAGTTCTCCTTGTTTAAGGGAAGTGAGATATGCCGCCTGAATATGATACGTCCAATGTGCATGCAGCGCTTCTTGCACGTGATTTGGCGCGCGCGGAGTTTGTAAATTGAATTTGATGACGGAAAGAGTTGGATGGCGCGAAAACATGCGCACGATAGTTTGAGCATACGTTGTTGGCGCTTCATAATCATCTGCAACAAATGCGATATATCTGCCGCGGGCAGCTCTGATTCCGGAATTGCGTGCTGCTGCAACTCCTCGGTTGCGTGAATGGATCACAGAGCGAAGCTGCATGCGGTTGCGAAAAGCATTTACCACAGCCGGGGTTTCATCCGAGCTTCCATCATCAACGACAATGACTTCATACTCTTTTTTAGATACGCGCTGTTTTGCGAGCGATTCAAGACACTGCACAAGCAGCTCTGCTCGATTGTATGTTGGTACGATGACTGAAAATTTAATCATTGCGTGCCTCTGAAGACGCCAAGGGTCCACGCTGCATTAAGCAGGAAGAGAGAGGGCAGGCTCAAGAACGCTCGGATGAAGTTTTTTTCATGCAGCATCTGATCCGCAGATGCGGTGAAGAGTCGTTTGACATAATAGAGATACGCCCTGGGTTGAGGGTGGACATACTCGGGATACATGCGATGGAGCTTTGGAATGTGAGTTCCCCAAGCATATTTTTGTCGAAGGGATTCAAGAAAGCGCGTACGGTGCGCGTGTTGCACCGTGAGCCCTGTATACACATGAATGGAAATGCCATGTTTTCTCAGGCGCAGCGCATATTCTGTGTCTGAACACCTGAGAAATCCTTCATTGAGCAACCCAGCCTTATGCACTAACTCGATAGGAAGTGCGCAAGCAGTGAGGACGGGGAGATCCGAAAGCTCATAACGCTCATGCGTCTTCGCCGCGTCGGAAATGTAATTTTGATTAACTCGGGCCCAAAATGATCGTCGCACAGGGTTGACACGAAACCGCAGCACGGATAGCCTTGGGAGTCGGAAGTAGTTATGGATGGTGAGCAAATACTCAGGGGGAAGCACGAGATCGTCTTCCAGGAGCGCAACGTATGGATACCGCGCGTTCTGTATGCCCGTATTCCTCGCGGCAGCAACGCCTTTATTCCTATCATGGGGGATATAGCGCAGCGAGAGCTCTCGAAATTCCCGTAGCAAATGTCTCGCATAATGCGTTCCAGAATCATCCACGACAATAACCTCAAAATGGGACAGGGGATACTCTTGCTTCAGAAGTGACCGTAAACAGTCTTTAAGCTGTTCTGGCCGGCTATGGGTCGGAAGTATCACGGATATTTTTATGAGCCCCATGCATGTATATGAGTGGGTTTTCTATAAAAGAACGATGGTTAACCATTATAGTTATATTTATATATAAGTAATACTTACATTGTAAGTATAACGAAACAGACAGTTTCTCCGCAACATTTATATAGAATACTTACATTGTAAGTACTAAATAGCATAAATAAAGCATAAAAAACACAAAAGTGCAACAAAAGTGCATTTTAAGCCTAAAAATCTGAAAAATAGGCTTAATGACCGATTAGAGAGAATAAGAAAGCCTATAGAATCCGAGCTCGCGCTCGTTTTTAGTAGTGAACAACCCGTTCCTTCTTCGATCTTTCAGGACCGTAGCGCCGCCGTTCTCGAAACGCTTGTCGGTTATCTCAAGGAAAAACGGCAGCTGCCTTTGAGAAGCATCGCTATGCTCCTCAACCGTGACGAGCGCACGATATGGACAGCATATCATAGGGCATCATTAAAGCCAAAAAAGCACGCGGATCATCATCCGACGTCTGTTCCCCTCCCACTCGAAAAATTGCGGAACAGGAAGCTTTCAATTCTCGAGTCAATTGTGCTCTACCTCCTGAAAGACGCGGGATTTTCATTGCATCGCATCGCCGTTCTCCTCAATAGAAATGACCGAACGATCTGGACTGTCGCGCATAGGGCCCAGAGGAAGGTGCGATCATGAGCGCCTTCATGAAATGGGCTTTGTGGATCTTCATGGTATTCCTGCTCTCTTCAATAGCCATAGCCTCAATCGAGTCTGAGCAAAACACGACGCTGGGATATTCCATTATCCCTGAGATCAAGAGGGCGACGCTGAACGAATCTGGAATGTCGCTCACGTATGAAACTGCCGCAGGAACGCAGCCGCAGGTCATGTCCGAGCAGGGCGTAAAGCTTGATCTCACTCCAGTACATACACCGCCAAAGATCAACGACAGCCGTAACCTCTTCGACTTTAGGAATGTCTCCGGAGAGATTGCATGGCCTGTCTTGAGCGTTGTTCTCAATAATAGCTACGGCACGGTTGATTTCACGCAAACACTGGACTTCACGCACCGTGACTTCTTCGACCTAGATAACCATGTCAATCTCTCGTTTAATCATGTGGAGATTGATGGCATTCTCCTGCCTGAATTCAACGCTTCCTCACATATAACAATCAAGGGATTAAGCTTCTCCACATTCAGAATCCTCAAAGACGGAACTGACTGCGCTTCATGCAGCTTATTAAGCGTATCCGGCTCAGATGTCACGTTCTCTGCTCCGGGCTTCAGTGTTTATTCCATTACGAATGGCAGCATCATGCCCGCGATTCGCATCTCGATGAGGGTAACTGCAGAAAACGCAAGTGTGAACATTACGGGAGCGATTTACAATAATTCGTATCCCACAAACATCTCGCTCGGCATTGGCGGAATTAACATCTTGAATTATACTGGAGTGCTCAACACGACAACAGTATTCACAAACGCGTCGTTTGCTTCCGCCCTGAATTCACTGATTGCATCTGGCTGTGCATGTGAAAGCTGCACGCTCTCGAACAACAATTTAACGTGCACGATAAGCATGAATGCAACCTCCGAAACATCCGGAGAATTGCTCTTCGCGGATTTGAACATCACGCAGGATATTCAGAATGCGTCATTCTTCCACGCCGTAAACTATACGCTCATAGACTTAGATGATTACTTCTACGACTATGAAGCGGATAATCTCACATATAATTACACGGGTGGAAAAAACCTCACCGTAACGATTGAAAACGGAACCGTAGTGCTCGGAGCAAACTACACATTCAACGATGTTGAGACTGCGTTCAACGACACGATTGTGTTTACGGCGTCCGATGGCCTGAATGTTACAGAGAGCAATAATATCACGATTTTCGTTTCACGAACGATCACTTGCGGCAACGGCGTCATTGAGCCAGGAGAGCTGTGTGACTCTAGTGTTGGATGCACTTCAGGATCTTGCTCAGGAACATGTAATGCTTGCGTCCCAATATCTTCAGGAGGCGGCGGAGGCGGCACAGGTGTTTCAAGGCCGCCAACAATAATCATTACACCTCCAGAGCAGCCGAATGCAACCGCTCCAAGACTACCGGTTATTGAGAAACCGAAACCAGCTCCAGAAGTAGAGCAGCCAAGGCCTTTCACGAGCGTCCAGATCATCACCCCGGAAATAATTGTCGCACCATTCTGCGCAATACCGAATAGCATCTACTGGATAGCTATGCTCATCACGGCGATTGTGATTATACTCACTGCAGTTATGATATTCTTCACGAAGCGACGCATGTTTGTGATCGCGGCGCTCATTATGGGAGCCTTGGCTATTGCACTCATGGTCCTCACTGAGGGGGTGTGTGTCCGTGCATCGAATCTCTGGATACTCATTGCTGGAGCGACAATTGTGGCGCTGGCATCGCTCCTCAGGAAGCGCCCACCTATGCCAACCGTGCCTGAGCCAAGTACGCAGGAAGTTGCAGCGAAAGCTGTACCAGAGCATGCAGAACTCATTGAACCGAAGAGACCCGTGCCAATCCGTGTGCCCGTCCTTGATATGCCCCCGAAGATACAGCCGACTAAGCAGGAGTTAGACACCTTCTTGAAGAAGGCCCCTGTTGAGATAATCAAGAAGCAGCCGCCGATGCCGAAAGTGCCTGAGTTAAGTGCTGAGGAAGCCATGGCGAAAGTGGATAAAGCGTATGCGGATATGCTCACTCAGAGGAAGCGAAGCCATATGCAGAAGCTTTTGGACATCCTGGGCAGGAAGGAGGCAGATGTTGAAGAGCTAGACACATTATTGAAAGAGGACAATGCCAAACTGGAGAAGTTCAAAGAAGAAGCGCCGAAGAAGCAGGACATTGCCCAACCAATTGAGAAACCACCAATTACGCGCACACAAAAGGAGCTCAGAGAGATCAATGAACGGCTGAAAAAACTGAAGTATACGCCGCCCCATGTCAGGAAGGCCAAACCTAGACAGATTATTGATCATGTAATGACTAGACTTAAAGCTAAGCTTTCAAAGGAAGACCATCAACTGAGCCAGATTGACACCAAAATAGAGCGGCGCATGGCGAAGGAAAAGAGCGGTGCTGTGAGCAAGGCGATAAAATCCGAGAATCTTGAGTTGAGTAAAATCGATAAAGGTTTAAAAAAGCTCAGGGGCAAGACGAACAGTGTCGTGCTCAGGTCAGATCTTGAGGATGAGGAGCAGCAGCTTAAGAGAATCGACCGAATGCTGAGGAAGTAATTACACAACTTCTCCCGTTACGCTCCTGAGCATTTGCTTCGTGATCTTTACCGTGTAGAATTTTCTTAATGGCACTCGTTTTTCAATGCCCACAACCAAAGGATACGTTCCGACCTGCCTTCCAAACGTTGTCTTCCCGTCATAGATCTCTGTGAAAACGTCTTTGAGGATATGGCCTTTGGGAGTAATACGTTCAAGCATCGGAAAATCAATCTTCTGCCTGATCTCATTCCTCCACTTCCAGTAATATTTTTTGTTTTTGTGAAGAAATTTGCTTCCGAATTTCGACGCGAGTAATGTGTTGGGAAGGATCGATGCTTGTCTGATATTAATGCGGCGTAACATGAGTCCTTTATCATAAATCTCTTTTAAGGCGTTCATGTTGTATTCGTGTGTTTTTTTCGTTTCTCCCCCCAATCCGAAAATGATGTTGATTCCTGGCAAAAACTTTGGCATTCCATTCGGGCCGCGCTCAGCTCCGTATGTGTTTATGATTCCGATCGCCTTCATCGCGACGTGAGGCTGGCAATTAAGCATATTTTCTTTAACGACAACAGGATCAAAGCTCTCAACACCAAACGCTGCGATGTTGCCTTCCGTGCAGTATTGAACAATGGCTTTGGTGATCTCAACACCGTTTTTCGCGACTACAAAAACGGGATTCACGTTATCAATATGCAGCACTTTGATGTCCGGACACGATGCCCGTATTTTTTTTAGCAAGCCTATGGGATCTTCTATGGAGTAAAAATCGCTCTGCTTCCCGAGTCTGAAGTATACGCAGCCTAAAGCGTAATATGCTTTGACTTCCTCAACAATCTCGTCCGTTTTTCTGTTCAAGAATTTGTTTTTAATGGGCTCCGTGCAGAAGCTGCAATGCCCGATATTGCATCCCCTGCCTGTTTCAATCTCAATGATTCGGTAGTCGGGGATTTCTTTAATAATGGACACTCCTTTGAGCGCGTATTCCTGAAGCTTGTCGAATGGCCCGAATTCAAACCCGAACTGTTTCACCTCATCAAAGCAGGAGACATCTGTTTTTTCGTATGACTTCCCGCCCTCAAGCTGCGTGCCAAAGATCGCAGGTCCAGTAAGAATCTTCTTGCATTTCAAATCCTTAATCATGGGAACGACTTCTCGCAACGTTCCCGGGAGCGCGCTGAGGTATTTTCCAGGAACGTGAACGCCCAAGATAACAACGAGAAGCTCCGTATCCTCGAGAATCTTCTTGATCGGCCGCGTCAAATTATAAACGCGAATATCCGTCGTGTCCTTGACTGTTGTTACAGGAACCTTGCCATGGTAATGGAAATGAAGTCGGAGATCATCAATCGTGATATATCTTACATCTCCCTGCGATTGCAGCAGCCCGTAGAGATATCTGGGATACGTTCCTAAATAGGGAGGAACGCCTAATCCTGCAGGTTCATCAGTGTAGCAGTCTAAGAGTGTGATGTGCATGAGAAAAGAAAGCTTTAATGGTTTAAATATTTACCTTACATCCACCCAATCCTGTGCATCCCCGTGCATATTCCCCCAATCCTGCCCTGCCATATGCTGCCGTGAAGCGTCGTTTTCTTGGAGAGGATTGCTTTTCTCCAGTCGCCTTTGAATTCCATCCAGCATCTTCCCACTTCAAACCATATGTGCGCGTCTGATCCCGCAGTCATGGGAAAACCGAGTTTCTTTGCTTCTTCCTGCGCGCGGATATTTCCGTGATTGAGCAGAATGCGACCGTTAAACCCTTCGACGGCATCTAAGACATTCCTCACGTTATTTAAAGGGAGCTGAAAATGGTGCCTTTTAATCGGCCTGAAGGGATGCGCGATGACCGCCAGACCGCCCTGCCTGTGAATTTCGTCCGCCGCTTCAAAGAAATCCCTGCTTTTAATCCCGGAATGAATGTCATACGCCAATAAATGCCCTTTGTTTGTCGTGACTTCTTCAGACAGAATAACTTTGAAATCTTTATCTTTGTTGAGCTTCTTGACTTCCAGCGTTCCTTTGAACAAATCATGGTCAACAACCGCGATGCCATCGAGTTTTCTTTTCTTTGCCATCCTCAATACCAGTTCAGGAGGCATATTGCTACAAGGAGAGTGGTGGGTGTGCACATGCATGTCATATCTCACGCGATCACCCCTATGAGAATTACGATCGCGACGTAAGGAGCATGAACCAAGAGATTTTTCAATAGCGGGTAGCGCAATGATGCGTATCCTGCTGCGGTCATTCCATATAGAAATGTAAGGCTTCCCATAAGTAACCCTTGTTCAGGTGTGGTTGCGATAAAGAGCGCGAGTCCAAGCAATGGAAACACAAGCCACGTGATATGCGCCTGAGGCTTCATTAAAGATAGAATGAGAAACGCGAGCGCTGCAAATCCTGCGAAATAAACCGAAAACCGCGCGAGCGCCGCATAGAGATACACACTCACCGCAAGAATCATTGTGAGAAAAAAATATCTTACCCCTGGCTTCACTTCCTCTTTGATCCACCACGAGAGAAAAACCCCTATGGGAAATCCGAGAAACGCGATAAGACTAATAAAAAAAAATTCCGTCATATAATCATGCGGAAGTCCTGCCTTTATATACCTTACTGCCAGTCGCAGAACAGTTCATCCATTTCGTGCTTGCCCACGTTGCGCTTGTTGAGCAAGCTGAGCGCTGTCTTCCTGCCGCGAGCGCCCGTGATTTCATCGTAGATGAACTGCTCGTCTTCCTCATCATATTCTACAATTTGTTTTTTGCGTGCCATTGGGTTTCACCTAGACTATTGATTAGTAAAGAGCGCCTCCAGATCCGCAACGGTCGTGTCTCCATGGGTTGTGTTGATTGTAGTGGTCACGAAACCGCCACCCGAGTGCTCAATGCGTAATGGAAAAATATATCCATCCACGGAAGATGCGTCTGTGGCATACACGGGTTCCCGCGCACCTTGCAATCGTATCGTGAGCCCCAAAGGTAATGTTAATGGAGTGTCATCTCGAAGCGCATAGATCAGTTGCCTGTCGATGACTTGTGATCTGGCGTGCTCTTGCACTAGGCGAAGTGCATGCGCATTTCCCTGATCCGTAGCTTGCGTCTCTGCCCGGTTTGTCGCAAGGATATCATTGTACTCAAGGAGAGCGATCTGCTCCCACATTCCTCCCTCACGGTCACGAAGTTCTTCTGCAGTTTCTCTATAGAAATGTGCCACTGCGAGCAGATCCCCGAGATACGTAGTATACCTGAATATATGCGGGTCAATATCAAAAGCGGTAAGATAATATTGGCGTAGGTTTTCATCTATGATTGCCTGCGTCTGCGGAGCATTTCTGGTGGGCAGCGCTTCCTGCTTGTCGCATCCCAGGAGTCCTGCGAGTCCCAGGCATGCCGCGCCAACGATTGCTCCACGTAAACTGTGAAAACTCATTTCATCATCTCCGAGAATACACTCATGTAATTAGGTTCATCCTGAACGGGTTTTGTCTTCTTCTCCTTCTTCACTAGCGCATCTAAATCTGCGATCAAAAGCACCCCCACGAATCTCTATATTGTAACTACTATATAGTAGAATTAACTTATATTTAAAGCTTTCGTTTTGATAGTACTAGTAAGTGGTAAAGATAGCCTATCGCACGGATTTCTTAATAAGTGCATCGATTATCTTCAGCAGCTCTTCGTTACCCGCCTTCGTAAAACGCCTCAAGTTGCGCTCATACTTCGGAGCATTGCGGAGAAAAGACTTCAAGGACGCCACCGTTAGAGTGTCATGGTGCTCCCCATACCCTGCACGCTGCACTTGAATGGCATTGAAAATCTGCTCATACTGCCGGCGCACTGGGACGGAATACACGGGCTTGTGTAAATACAATGCTTCACTAATCAGACTAAAACCCCCATTCGTAATTACTGCCTTGGATGCGCGGAGATCCTTGACAAATGCCGTCTCAGAAAATCGTTTAAAATGAAGGTTTCCATCAATGCTCTCCCGCGGTGAAGGATAGACAATAAAACGCTCCGGTATGCATTTGAGGAGAGGTGCGATCATATCAAAGGTGTGTGAAGTTTGGTACACGAGGATATGCTTCCCGGGCAGCGGCTTTTTTCCAAGTATCTCTTTGCGGAGCAGAATTGGAACAACAAACGTGTTGTGTTTGTACTCTGGCTTCACAGGAAAGGGAATAAAAGACGTTGCACAGAAATATGTAGCAGGCCATGTCATATTGTAGTTTGCGAGCGCGACAATGTTGCGCCGTAAGGCATATTGCCGGGGAAGAGCATACGTGCAGCGCGTAATGGTGCTCTGGTTGTCAACATTGATGCTGGGGATGCTCATCATTTTTGCGACAAGAAGCCCTAACTGCTCATAATCAGAAATGATGATGTCTGGCTTAAACCGGAGAGCGTATATCCAGAGGGAGATCAGAGAAATCCAGCCATACAAAAGGAATGTGAACACGTTCCGCACAAGAGTATCCAGGACGCGTACGCTGGGTCCACGGTATAATATCCTCGAACAATAAATCCTGAATACGGGAAGGCCGAGTTTTTTGTAATAGTGATATGCTCGAAAACCAGCAGCGAGTGAAATTGTATGACGTTGTTGAAGTTGTTCAATCAAATACCTGCTCCTTGTGGCGTGTCCCAAGCCCTCACCATTGATCGTGTAGAGAATTCTTGCCATGGGGTGATCGTGCTCTTTGCGCTCTTCGCGGGTTGTTGAAATTCGTCTCGTGGCTCCTTTGTGACGGAGTTATGGGATATACAATTGTTTTCTTTTTTTAAATGCTTTGGTATCGTGGCACATTCTAAACTAAAGCATGTGCCTGTCATCAAGCATAATCTTTAAAAGGGGCTGAAATTCTGGAGAATCGATGCGGCAACTGAGCATTGGGGTTTTTTACATAACCTTGATTGGGATTCAAGTGTATCAGGCGATCACCACGCCTGTAACTCTGACAAGTATCCTATTTATTGTCAATAATGCTATTCTTGTATTGCATCTTTGGTACGGGACATACCTCTTCGTCCGCCATCTCCGTCCATTGCGTCAACGTTCGAATCTTATAATCATTCTTCCCACACTGGGGGCGATAGCGGTTGCAAGTATCAATGTGCAAAAGCCCATTTTTTGGACATACGCCTATGGTATCGCGTTCACACTCGTGTTGTTGTGCTATCAAAGGCTTTACGCGCAGCACACGGCAAGGAGCACGAGGAAGTATATCCACTGGAAGATTAAATCCGAGTTGCCTATCCCCTTTCTGTTTTTTGCCGGTTCTGTAAGCCTGTTAATGTTTCCAGGAGCAAGCGCGGGAATAGCAGCGGCTACGCTATGCATCCAGGTCGGATTCATCGCTCTTCTGGCTTTGAAAAAAGTGTACCGTCTTGCACCGGGAGAGGCAGGGAAAACCTAACTGGCTGGCAGCTATGTATGGTGCATGTGGGAGAGCAAACCGGCTGACCAGAGCATCCCCTCATCTGTATGGTAAAGCACAGTGTTGAATGGTTTACCCTCAGGCGTATAGACTTCGTAAAAAGTTTTGTAGCGCTCAATTACTTTGGAATACGTTTTCAACTGTTTGCGAAATTCTCTATGGTTATACTCAGCGAGCACATCTAGGTATAGCATCGCAAGATGCGCCCAGAGTGTCGTGCCTTCATAATTGGGCGCAAGCGCTGAAACAAGGAAGCGTCGTTGCAGTGGCCTATCCTCATATTTTAGGGGAAAAGGACGATCCAATCGCATTTTTTTGATCTCCCGCAACACGCTGTTGAAGCGTTGTTGTTCCGTGAATACGCCCGTCCAGAAAGCCATGATATTAGCTTCGGAGCTCCATTGCCGCGTTCCCATATCTCCGCAAAACCATGAACCATTCCAAAAATGTTTTTGTATAAGGTAATGGTAATCTGGTTTTTTGAATGGATTGTGGAGAGAGGGAATTGCCCGAAGATCTTTGCTGATCATTGCAATCATGAGGTTGTCGTAGCATGTCCCTGTGCGTTTTGCGTGATCGCGCATGGACGAAAACGCTCGGTCTGTGCGCACAAGGCCGCTCACTGCATCAACGTTTTGCGCGAGTAAATTGATTTCGGATTGCAGAAATGGCTCATACGTTTTTATGAGTGTATGATCGCCCAACGCCACAAGACTATGAATCAGCATGGGAACACTGTCAATACCATATGTTGGAAAGTCAAACGGTTTCCCGCTTGGCGTGATCGCCACACGAATGCGACCTGCTTTCGAGAATCGCTCGAGTGCGTATTGAAGCGTTTGCCTGACTCGCCTACGATGTCCAAGATCTAAGAGTGCTTTAACGCACCATCCAAAATCACGCGTGTAAAACTCGCAAAAATGTCCCGCGCTTGCCATGAAATAGCGATCATGGGTATTCCAGCAGCGTTCAATAATCGCCGCGCATATTGCCTCAGCATCTCCGGAGTAGCGTTGCGTATGATGCCTGCGCTGAACGCTTCGCCTGAAAATGCGGAGTCCTTCTTGTACATGCGTTAACGTATACATGGCCAACTTCAAACATCATGCCTATATAAACATAATCAACTGTTTTCACCGGGTTCATAGCATTTCGCATTGAGAACGGGGTTAACTATTTATATAGAACTAACAAGCGCATAACCGTATATGAGAAAACTCAACATATTAATGGTCTGCGATGCCGTGGCCAATCAACCCGGAGGGGCCTTCATTTCTGCACTGAGATTCGCGCGATTGCTTAAAAAGAGGGGGCACCGAATCATCTTTTTGGCCGCGCTGTATCCTAATACGAAAAAGATCGATGAGGTTGAGGGTATGAGGGTATACCGATACAGATCCATTGCCTTGCCAAAATTTGACAGGCTCATACGGATTTCGTTTCCAACATCCCACGAGGTAGATGCAATACTTAAGAAGGAGCGTATTGATATCGTTCATGTTATTATCCCAACCCCTTCCTGCGCAACGGCAATAAAAAGCGCTCGCAAGCTCAATCTTAAGGTCGTTTCTCACTCACATGCGCAGCCCGAGAACTGGACCGCGCACCTCCCAAAGCTGCTGCAAAACGATACTATGGAAAAGCGATTGTATGCCTATATTGTCAAATTCTATAGCACTACAGATGCCGTTGTGTGCCCCTCTCCATTCGCAGAGCGGTTGTTGAGGGAGCATAATTTAAAAACGCGTACAGTGGTCATCAGCAATGGAGTGGACATCTCCCATTTCAAAAAGACACCGTATGCTGCGTTCTTGAGAAAATATAAGCTCAATCCCCGCGAGAAACGCCTCTTGTTCGTGGGCAGGCTTTCCCCAGAAAAGTCTGTAGAAACCCTCATTGAAGCGATTCCTTTGATCGCTCGGGGATGCAGCAACGTGCGCATTGAGATCATGGGGGTCGGCTATCTAGTTGATACGCTTAAGCAGCGTGCCCAGGAGCTCGGAGTTTCTGACAGAGTAACTTTTTGGGGCAGAGTTTCGGATAGGGACTTACTCCTGGCGTACAATGCCTGTGATATTTTTGTCCTGCCATCCTTAGTGGAGCTTGAGGGCATGGTTGTCCTTGAAGCCATGGCGTGCGCGAAGCCGCTTTTGATCGCCAACTCGCCTGAAAGCGCTTCCCCTGATTTTGTAAAGAAGAATGGATTCGTGTTTAAGCCAAAGGATGCGACGGACCTCGCAAAAAAAGTGATCATGATACTTAAAAACAACTCACTGAGAAAAAGGATGTCGGAGGCAAGCTTGCGTATGTCCCGCGAATATGATATAAACAAATCGGTTGACAAGCTTGAGCATCTTTATTACGACTTGATTGATGGGCAGTATGGAAAAAAGAATTTTGAATAATGGGATTTATTATCGCAAAAGCCAATTTGCTGCGCGACCCACACTTGTATTTGTGCATGGTATTACCGGAAGCTCATCCGCGTGGCTGCCGTATGAGCGCGGGCTTAAAAAAGAATTCAACATTCTTGCGATGGACTTAAGGGGCCATGGCCTGTCGTTTCGTCCAAAACAGGCAAATCAATATTCGATTAGCAATTTTTCGCGGGACGTGTACAGTGTAGTGAACAATGAAAAGCTCTCTGGCTTTATCTTGATAAGCCATTCATTCGGTAATTTTGTTGCGTTGGATTTCCTTCGCAAGCACCAAAAGCTCCTCAGGGGGATGATCTTAATCAGCGCGGATGCAGCTCCTGCAAAAACCAAGCTCGCGCGCATACTGCGTCCGTTGTTATCTCTAACGGAACCGCTGCAAGGCTTAGATAAGGGAAGCACAAAAGGCGGGCATGTCAACTACAAGAAATTTCCGCACTCCGGGGACTGGAATATTCCAAGATGCATCGCTGACATTAAGAACACAGGATTACGGAGCTTTTTGCTCTCATTAAGCGCAGCGTACAGATTTGACCTCGAATCCTTCTTGCCAAAGATAAGAATTCCTGTGCTCGTGATCCATGGGAAGAAAGATACGATTCTTCCTCTGGAATATGGTTTGAAAACAAGCGCGGCAATTCCCGGAGCTAAGTTCGTTGTGTTTGGCGGATCAAACCATATCATTGTTCTGAACGAAGTGCCCAGATTATCAAGAGAGATACGGCGTTTTGTGAGGAGTTTGAGGGATCAAGCCACAATAGCTAAAAGTTCTTACATACGTTTTGCCGCTGCAGGGATTCTGAGCTTCTCCGGAATATTTTCTGTTTGGACTCCGATAATTCGAAAAGGCTTCATTTGTTCTGAATAAGAAAGAGGCCATAAAAGATTAACGTAACAGTTGGGGGAGCGACGAAAAACAGATACGTTTATATATTGCATGTTACAATAAAGTAATATATGTTACAAAAAAGTAGCATGATGCGAACGGCGGAGTTTTTTTATAAAAACCCGACCAGAGATCACTATCTTATGGATATTAGCCGGCATATTGGGCTCGCTCACACATCTACAAAGAAAAATCTGAAGGAACTGATAAAAAGGGGAATCATTAGCAAGTATAGCGAGAAGAAAGGGGGCAGGGTATACCCCCTGT
>JAGVYU010000008.1 GCA_018303105.1 Candidatus Woesearchaeota archaeon
ACATGGAACGTGAAACTGAGGCTCAGGAAAAAGGCCCAGGATCTGCGCTTTTTCGACGTGAGGTTAAACCCCTCAACCATCGAGTGCGGAGGATCTGTATTGCTCAGCTTCGAACTTGTGAACCTCGGCCGCGATCAGGAAGAACAGGTGAAATTCAGCGTTGAAAACAGCGACCTCAACATCGCGATTCGCCAAAACACGATCGTCCTGGACGAAGATCCGGATGACAACAGTGTTGCGAAGAGTTATCGCATTCAGATTCCCAAGGATATCCCCGCAGGAACATATCCCATAGAGCTCAAGGCGTTTTTCAGGAGCACAATCCTTGATGACCTCCAGAAAGTTAACCTGCAGGTCACGTGCGGAACTCAGTCAATAGTTCAAAGAAACCAAACGCAGCCCGTTCAGAATGTTCCCAAAGTCACGCCACAGATTAACCAGACCGTGCAAAAAGATGTAAAGCAGCCCACGGCCATCACCATAACGCAGGCACCCAATATGCTCGTCTATCTCGTCGCTGGCAACGTCCTGCTCCTTGTTATTGTCATTCTTCTCGCGGCCAGGTATTTGACACGGACGGAATAGGAAGATTCCTGCACGGAAATCTAGCGTCTCGGGTATATCTCTTTCACCTTCATAATCTTTTACTACAAGAGGGTATAACCCCTTGTCATGATGTGCAGTGATAGAAACGACCCGAGGCGTTATGCACGAATGTTGACGCTCTTTATTGACAGTAAGGGGCATCGATTACTCCGGAAAAATGAAAATAGGTATAACTGGTTTTGCGTGAAATATTCTGTTGCGAAAAGCGCGATTTCGCATTTTTTATCTATCTTTATAAGCAAAGCTGTCACGCCCGGGTTTCAGTTATTTTATTTTTATCGACGGAAATTTGTGTTGTCCCAACAGGATACTCACTACTATTTTTGGTTCTCAAACATATACTTCATCGCCCATAAAAGTATATAAATAAGCCGTGTACTATGTACTCCTGTTAAGTGTTAATCACACCACAATAACATCAAAAATTTGTTGTTGAAGAGTAAAGACAGGGAAAACAGGTGATGGATACAGGGGGGCATAGCGGAGAATCGCTTTGATCCTTAGATCACGCTATCGCAATGTAGCGGTAGCTCTCACAGTCATCCAATGACAGCAACGGTAAACCGGACTGCCGGGAAGTTGCAATTTGATCCAAGAGAAGCGCTACTTGGATTGAGCAAATTTTCCCGGTGCAACAGTGTGCCGTTGTTCAGCGGTTGCTTCAGCAATGAAGTGACTGCGGCCATGAAAAATTCATGGCGGCGATTGGACCTTCCTTTCATGGAACTAATCGCTAGAGTAAGTATAGAACGGAGGTAGAGCACATGAAAAGACTATTAACCCTTATTATCTTGGTAATAGCCTTGGCTCTTCCAGCAGCACTAGCAGTGGATGTTGGAACGGGCATCGGTGTGGACATCACACCTGAAGAGTTTGAGCCCTTAATTTGGATGTGTGACCACAGAATTGTCACTGATGACAATGTCGAATGGGGACGCGTTTCAAATCCAGGCCAATGGCTGATTGAGCGAAAGAACAACTACGCATTCGAAGGAGAGCAGATTTCCTGGCTAGTCCTCGTAATGGACAAGAACGGAATCGAGAAGATCGAGGATGTATTCGGAACGCTTGGCGACACACAGGGCGCTGGTAATGACATTGAAGTGAACTGTGATGAGAGCAGCCTCCGACCTGAAAGACTTCCAGAGTCATGTAACGCTCGAATCCTTGAAGAGCAACTTCGCTACTTCGACGCAGACACTATGCGATTCTACGACTGCACTCTGACTGTTGAAACAGTTGAGAGCATGTACGGAGAATATTGGGTCACGATTGAGGTTACAGACCTTGATGGCCTCTCCGGAACGATGGACGAAAACGAATATTGGTTCTTCAACCCAACGATCGCTCTTGCGATTGATGGCGAGCTTGTATTCGAAGACGTCAGACCGGGAACGGACAGCTACTCTGAGACGCTTTTAGTTGGCAACGATGCGGATGATGGATCTGGTGTTATGCTGGACATGTTCATCGCGGGAACCGACTTTTACGACTCAGCAAGCTCAGGAGCAAAGTGCCCAACGACAAACCAGCTCGCGCTGACCAACTTTAGGTACTTCGCAACAAGCGGTGCGTACAGCACGCAGAACGACCTGCAGATTGATGACCCGGGAGCTACTGGAGACTTCGATCCATTCACCATAAGGAATCGGGATGCAGAAGGATACGTGAACATCCAATACGGAGACCATTTCGATAAGTCAGCGTATGACGAAGCCGAAATCCTCCAAGGGCTTAGAACGGATGGCGTATACTACAACGGAAACGTCCTTGCACCAGGAGCTGAGATGGCTATAACATTCAAGTTGAGCCTCCCAGAGCCATGCAACGGAAACTTCGACACCGGAAGCCTGTACTTCTTCGGTGAAGCTGTTTAAGTTGAGCCACAACGGGGCGCAAGCCCCATTTTTATTTTTTTATTTTTTTTAAAATGACACCACAAGGGGGTATCCTGTAATGAAAAAAATCATGATCGTAAGTTTTCTCTTTATGTTCCTATTTGCGTTTTCTGTATCAGCGGTAAGGCTTATTTGTCTCACAGAGGGTCAAGGTGTTCCTCCCGACAATCCTAGATATGTCTGCGACCACACGCTCTGCCAAGTGTGCACGACAGATAGTTACTTTCCAACAAATCCAACACTTTGTGCCGATGCGCCCGGATGCACATACCTCAATAGCACAGGCGGCGGGGGAATAGACTTAGAGCCCCCCGTTCCCGTCATCAACAGCCCGCCAATGGATTCTATCCATAGCGAAAGTCTTATTCTCCTTGGAGTCAGCGTGAATGAGCTCGCGGATATATTTTACAAAGACAACCTTGATGACCGCGCGTCATTTGTCCGGCTCTGCCAGAACTCGCTCGGATGCGGCAAAAACATACGATTTCATGAAGGTTTTAACAGTCTTCTTGTAAAAGCGCGAGATCACAGTGGCAACGAAGGATTTACAATGGTGAACTTCACTGTAGACACGAAGCCTCCGAGAATTAAGGAAACGCTGCCTGAACAAGACGAATACGTACAGGGCAGCCAGGAGATGGAACGGATCCGAACGCGAATCAGGTTGAATTATCCAATTGCCCATCCGGAAATGATCAAATCTGCACAAAAGTCTTGGATGTCTCCGCGTTCAATGGTCAGCTGCTGAACTATTACTTCACGATCAACGATGTCATTCAAAGCACAAATTCGGAAATAGTGTCCGTGTTTGTGGATGCCGGGCCTCCTGTCATGACCGTGACATCTCCGCAGAACACAGACTACGGAAAAAAGAAAGTCCTCTTTGACATCTCTGTGAATGAGCCCGTGAGGCTCGACTACATTGATCTTTTGGATAAACGGCCAAAACTCAAAAAACTCTGCACGGATTGCATGACGTATCATAAATCAATCGCATTCAAGGACGGGCCGCAT
Source organism: Candidatus Woesearchaeota archaeon (assembly GCA_018303105.1). Classification (GTDB taxonomy): domain Archaea; phylum Nanobdellota; class Nanobdellia; order Woesearchaeales; family JAGVYU01; genus JAGVYU01. Next base: position 3,519 of record JAGVYU010000008.1, read on the forward strand.
GAGGTCATCATCTCCGCGAAGGATATCTCGGGCAATCTTGTTGATCAGACGATTTTGTTCACGACGGATTCCGAGGAGCCGGAAGTTGATGCTGTTTTCCCAAAAACAAAGAAATATACGGATGGCCTGTTCATTGCCGAGTACAACGAAGTCAATCTCCAAAGCGCAAAGCTCACGATCATCGACCAATCGGCTGGAACGCATGAATATCCCATGATCTGCCCTCCCGGAGAAGATCTCGAATGCATCTGGGATGTCGATGTGAGCAGCATGCATGGACAAATGGTAAGTTATTACTTCACGTTAATGGATAAGTTTTTAACCACGAACAGCAAAGAGATTAAAAAAGTCACGATTGACACACAAGCACCGCAAATCCTGAGCTTCACAAGCCCTGAGGAAGGAGCACTCCTGAGCCAGGTTGAGCTGATCGCCACGTTCGACGAGGATGTCACGGTTCAGTACATCCTAGATGCCGCGGCACCCAAGAAAGTCTGCACGAAGTGCGATGCAGTGGACAAGCGCATAACGGTAAGCGAATCGGGTGCCCACTCCGTTACACTCATCGGGACAGACATGGCTGGAAATATGGTCAGCGCCACGCGGTCGTTTACAAAAACATAAACGGGAGGATTTATGACCACATGGCTACGGCTCATATTGATTTTTCTTTTGATCGTGCCCGTAGCGTATGCTGCCCCTGTTTTTGTGAGCTCCACATCGACTGATGAAGACCGGATCTACGGCAACAACGATCCTACGGTTACGCTGGAAACCCGATGGAACAGCGCTTCATACAAAGTAACGGCAAATTTTACAGGTATCGATGTGAGCAGTCCTTCTCTGGTCGTGAACGCAACGCACCAAGGCGGTCAAATTTATGTGATCAATTACACGATGAACCTTACGAATGTGGATGGCATTTATATCCTGCCCATAACCGCTATTGATCCCAGTGATAATTCGAGCACGCAGTCATTAGCATTCAACATCACGATTGACAACACACCGCCCGTTGTTGGAAACCAGTCGTACATGCCACCTGTTGTGTTTAATACAACAAACATTATCCTGAACGTGTCCGGATCCTCTGACCTGAATGGTATCCGCAGCATGGTGGTGTGGGGAACATGGCAGAATGGAAGTCTCATACAGTATCCGATTGTGAATGTTGAGAATCCTTTTTACACGATAATCTCTGCGTTTGTGGATGATGATGAGAATATCAATTTCTTTTACGAAGTGGAAGACCGGGCAAAAAACCGTGTGAATGGATCCACGCAGCTCATTGACGTGAGCAAACGCACAACCGTTTCTACGATTCCCTTAGCGCCGGATGGCTGCGATGCTTGGTTCGTTACGGAGCCTCAGTTTATCCTCACGTCCGAGCCGGGAAGGACTCCCGTATACCGATTTGACTCGCTAGCCGCGTTTGCATATACGAGTCCATTCAGCTTTCCCGGAATTCCCGGCGGCATTCAGATATTAAATTACTGGAGCAACGACACTATTATGGAGCCTCAACAGAGCTTCTTGTTCAAAGTGGATGTCACTCCTCCCGTCATTACAGATCTTCTTCCGAGCAATGATAGCATCACTGCAGATGCAACTCCGCTCATCTCGGCTTTCCTTGATGATTTATATCATACGAATTCTGGCGTGGATAACGGCAGTATTTCCCTGCTGCTCGATGGTAGTCCTGTCAACGCAAGCGTGCAGGCAATGGGCGCCATTGACGCGATTGTGGAATACACTCCAACCAGCCCGCTCTCGGATGGCAACCATACCGTTGAGGTGTTTCTCCTCGATCACGCATGCCTCAACAGCTCCCAGTTATGGTTTTTCACCGTAAACGCAAATTCCAGCGCGGTCATTGACATCCTTTCCCCGCAAGACGGTTTTGTCACAGATGAGCGAAGGATATCCCTCTCCGTGCTCGCATCTCAAAAAGCTGATATCACGTATCAGATCGATGATGATTCCCCGAGATCATTCTGTAAGAAATGCTCCTTAAAAAACAGGAGCATCATGGTCGAAGCAGGAAATCACACGATCACGCTGTTCGCAACGAAAAACGGCATCGTCAATAATGACTCCATAACCGTGTTCGTTGATAATGTCCGGCCCAAGATAAAAAGTACCGAACCCCGGAGCAGGAAATATGGCAGCGGGCACTTCTCTGTTCTCTACACGGAGGAGTTCCTTGAGCATGTCTCGTTTTCATATAGGGGAGTAGATGAAGAAAATTTCACCACGGTGAGTGTTCCTGGCTGCATAGGCAACGTTTCACAAACCTGTGGTGTTGACGTGGACATCTCCGCATACAATGGCGATGAGCTCGAATACTTCTTCACGATCAGCGACTTGTTTTCAAACGCTTCATCCAAAAAAACGGTGATCAACGCGGATACCTTGGCGCCGGAGATTCTCTCCATAAGCCCTCTTTCAGGATCTCTATTTAATTCGACAGGAACGCGCACGAGAGTTGAGCTCGGTGTTGAGGTTTCAGAGACCGTGCTTGAGATCAATTATGCCGTTGACGACAATGAACCCAGAAGGTTTTGCTCGCGATGCAGTGAAGCACAGCGCGTGATCACGTTTGAGCCAGGACTGCATAATGTCACGTTCACGGCTACGGACCACACACTTTCAACGGATTCTGAAAGCACATGGTTCGAGGTTGTGCCATGACGCCGCTCGACGTGCGATTTCTGGGCGTGCTAACGGCGATGACGGGGAGCAGTTTTCTAACGCTACTCGTTGTGTATCTGCTGTTTTATGTGATTTGAAAATCCCTTTTTTCAAGCATATTTCTACCGGTGCATTTATAAATCAATAGAGACTTAGATTTGGCATGGGGGATTCATTCGGAGAAGCGTTTAGAGTAACGAATTGGGGAGAAAGCCATGGACCATCGTTAGGATGTGTCATTTCTGGCTGCCCTCCGCTCTTATCGCTAGACGCAGCGCTCGATATCCAGCCCGATCTCAATAGACGAAAACCCGGTCAAAGCAAGATTACTAGTGCCCGCAAGGAAGATGACATTGCAGTCATCGAGTCGGGTGTATACCGGGGAAAGACGACGGGAACGGCAATCGCTATTCGCATCGCGAATGAAGATCAACGACCAAACGATTACGCGCAGATTGCGGATGTGCCGCGACCGAATCATGCGGACTTCACGTATGAAGCGCGCTATGGCATTCGTGATCCGGCAGGAGGAGGGCGATCTTCGAATCGCTGCTTCGCCCCGAATGTGGCTGCCGGTGCCGTCGCGAAAAAACTGCTTCGGGAAAGGCACGGGATCGAGATCGTTGCGTTCGTTCATCAAGTTAAGGATATCACAGGTAATGTCAATCTCGACACCGTAACTCAACACGCAGTTGAGGAAAACATCGTGAGGTGTCCCGATCAAGAAGCCGCAGAGCGGATGATCACGTTAATTGAAACAACAAAGAAGAGCGGAGATTCTCTGGGAGGCATTGTCACATGTGTTATTCGCAATGTTCCTCCGGGAATTGGTGAACCATTGTATGATAAACTCGATGCAGATCTAGCGAAGGCTATGATTTACATCGGGGCAGCGAAGGGAATCGATTTTGGCCTCGGATTTGATGGAATCACGATGACGGGTTCTGAATACAATGACTTGTTCAAAGTGGAAAATGCTCAAGTGCAAACGACGACAAATCATTCTGGAGGAATCCAGGGTGGAATCTCGAATGGAATGCCTATCTACTTTAGAGTCGCGTTCAAACCTACGGCTACGATACTGAGACCGCAGCAAAGCGTCAACCTGAGAACTCATGAGCCCGAGATTCTTCAACCCAAAGGAAGACATGATCCATGTGTGTTGCCACGGGCGGTCCCGAATATTGAAGCGATGGCAGCGCTAGTGCTTGCAGATCATTCAATTCGAAAATACGGTAACGCGGCGGTTTGCATCCCAGCAGAATATTTAAGGCCGCAACTATAAACTATATTTTCCAAAATATAGTTTAGCTTAATTATGTCGTTTTCTCTATATTATTTCACTGATTTTCGAATACAACAATGTTTAAATATACCCTACAGACTTGTTATTATTGGCGAGTGATATCAAAATGCTCGTCACGAATATGGATATTGGGGGTGTCACATTGAAACGTCTAATAACATGCATCTTTATTCTCGTACTTACAGCTTCGTCTGTCCTCGCGATAACAGGCTCCATCGGCAACGCGCGAACCGTTCTCAGGCCCGAGGTTGAGCAGGGGCAAAGCGTTACGATCGACAGAACCGTACTGGTAAAAAACGTCAATGACGTCCCCATAGAAATCACGATAACTCCTGATGATGATCTCAAAGACATCGCAACGGTTATCGACAGCAGCTTTGCGCTGCAGCCGGGCGAGGAAAAAGAGGCGCAATTCACACTCACAATAAATGATCCGTACACGCACGATGGATCGCTTCTCGTGCAATTCTCAGAAGGCGGAAAAGCGGGAATCATGCTTGGATCCAGGCTCATCATAATCGGCACAGAAGAGAATCCTGAAGAGGAGCCAGAAGAGGAGCCCACGGATGAGGAAACAACAGAGCCTGTCGCGCAAATCATTGGAAACGACACCCAGGACACGAATGGAACTGTGTCTGTATCCCTCGGAGGAACTCCGGATGAGATCAAAGAAGTCAAGGAGATCGTAGAGCGCAGATCCGCGAATCCGTGGATTGGGCTCGGCATCATCGTGGGCATCGTGGGAATCGGAGTCATCGTATTTCTGGTCATATCGCGCCCGAGCGGTGCAGTACCAAAGAAGAGGAAGGGAGGCCGAAAATGAAAAAATTATGGATGAGCATTATACTAGCACTCCTGTTTATTATTCCGGGCATCGCAGCCGCGTCACCTAATGTTGCATATGTCCTTAAAAACGTCAATATTGATAATGACCAGATTATGGAAGCGCTCAGCGCGCTCAACGCAACCGTAACAAAGATTGATGACGGAGCAATTCCAACAACGAATTTCACCCCGTACAACCTCATAATCGTCGGCAATGATGATATCGCGAATGCGGAGCTTCTGCCGGTTGGCCGCGTCAACTTTATAGCTCTTGACGGCGTCCACGCAACGGATTGGGGCATCGCAGCAGACATGGGCTTCATAGCGGCAAACCAGCCCCCGTCTATAACAATCACAAATCCCGTGCATCGCATCGCACAGGGACTTCCTTCAAGCTTTACAGTCTATACCACTTGCTGTGACGGTTATCTTTCACTTCCACTTTATTATCTCACGGGAGGCAAAGCGCTAGGAATTCAAGGCGTAGCATACCAGCCGCCGCTCACGGGAGACATGATTGTGTCTGTTCTTGATCCTGGAGACCGACTCCTTGGAAAAACAACTGCAATTACTGCCCGCGTTGTGTATTTTGGGGCAACGGAGTCAGAATTCTGGACGACAAACGCGAGAACGCTCTTTAGAAATGCTGTAAAATATGCTCTTGACGGTGGAGACACGGATGGAGACGGCATTCTCGATCAAAACGATAATTGTCCCACGGTTTATAATCCAACACAGCAGGATTCAGACGGCAACGGCATTGGAAACGCATGCCAGGACACAGACAGTGATGGCCACATTGACATTCAGGACAACTGCCCTGTAAACGCGAATCCAGACCAGCTTGACACGGATCACGATACCCGTGGCAATGTATGCGATACGGATGACGATGGAGACATGGTGCCTGATACCCTGGACAATTGCCCCTTGACATCAAACCATGGCCAGGAAGACAGCGATGGCGATGGCCAGGGCGACGTTTGTGATTTGCTCCCTGGTGACTTTGACAATGACGGCATCGATGATGATAGCGATAATTGTGATGCTGTAATCAATCCCGGACAGGAAGACGGCGATCAAGACGGCATAGGAGACGTGTGCGACCAATATCCCAATGACTTCGATAATGACGGTGCGCCAGATGCAACGGACAATTGCCCGCAAAATCCAAATCCCTCACAGCTTGACACGGATTTAGACACGCAGGGAGACGCATGCGATACGGATGATGATAATGACGTAATCCTGGATGGCACGGATAATTGCCCCGTGCTCGCAAATCCAGACCAGAAGGACAATGAGAATGATGGCATCGGAGACGTCTGTGATCCCGACGATGATAACGACTCAAAGCCGGACACTGTTGACAATTGCCCATGGATTCCGAACGGCAATCAGATGGACACGGATGGAGATGGCCTTGGAGACGCATGTGACATTAACCTTAAGATCAACGAATTCAGCGCGGATCCCCAAAAAGACTGGAATGAGGACGCAAGCACAGATTACAGGGATGCGTTCATAGAACTATACAATCCGACAGGTTCATCCATAGACACGGATGGGCTCTACGTCAGAGTGTACGGAGTATCCATAGAAACGCATCCGCTTCAGGGAAGCATCGCTTCAGGAGCATATCATATCATCCACCAAAGCTCAGGAGACTGGCTTGTCAATGGCAGGATTGAGATCGTAGGATCAGACAGCGTGATTTACGACGCAGTGAGCTATGGATCCTATAATGATGGCAATTCCGCGAACAACGCGCCGGACGCAGACGCAGCATCATATCTTGATGAATGCATCGCGCGTGTTCCCAATGCAAAAGACACGAATGGAGATAATGTAGACTTTGTGAAACAGGCATGCAGATATGGCTTTTTCAATACGGGAGATATTGTTCCAGCGGTCATAACGCTCGACGCTCCTTTTGATCAGACGCTGCTCAAAGTCAACACTGTGGTTTTCAATTTCACAGTAACGGATAATAACGCGGATCTTCTCGCCTGCGATTTGTATAATGATGTGGGAGGCCAGTTTGAGAAGAAGGTATCGAAGAATGTCGTCAACGGCACGAAGGGTGAATTCGTCGTAGCTTCGATTCCTGATGGATTCTACGCATGGCAGATCCGATGCAGCGATGGAAGCTCCATAGCGAAGTCCGAGACGCGGCATTTCACGATGAACATTCCCGAGCTGCCGAGAATCACTCCTATACCAGATATGACGATTAACGAAACACAAACCGCCGTACTGTCTGTAAACGCAACAGATGTTGATGGTGATACGCTATCGTACAGCATCAATAACGCGAACTTCACACAGACAAGTTCAGGAGTTTTTGAATGGACAACAGACTATTTCAGCTCCGGAAATTACGCATTGCTTATTCAGGTGACGGACGGCGTGTATAATGTCACGGAACCGCTCATGCTCAGGGTACTCAACGTGAACCGCAACCCATCACAAGCGCTTACGATTCAAGACATCACGTTTAACGAGGACACGACACACGTGCAGGTATTGTACGGCGTCTTCACGGACCCCGATCTCGAGACGCTCATGCACAGCACAGCGTATCTCAGCGACAACAAGAATTTCACGGTGCTCTTCACAAATGGAAACATGACTATAATTCCCAAAGTGAACTTTTATGGGACTGCAACTCTTGGCGTGCGAGCGCGTGATCCCTTCGGAGCGGTCGTGGACAGCAACAACTTCACGATAACCGTCGATCCTGCAAATGATGCACCGACGCTCACAGCTCCTGCAACGCGCAGCATCGCGCAGGGAAGAAAACTTGAGATTCAATTGAGCGCGTTCGATGTTGAGAATGATCCGCTGACATATTCCGTACATGTTCCAGGGATCATGGCGAGCAGCGTAACCATTAACCAAAGCTCAGGGCTCTTCTCATTCACACCTCACGACGGCATACCTGGCGGGGAGTATGTTGCCGAGTTCCACGTTACAGACGGGCAGGCCGTGGACAGCAAGAATACGACGATCACGGTCATACCCGCGCTCGAAATTATGGACCTCGATATCATAGTTAACAAAGGAACGCCGGATGAACGCAGGTTTAATGATCTCACGGAGAACGGCACATTCGAGTCTGCTCCCGGAGCGACGATTGAAGCGACGTTAAAACTCAAAAACAACCTTGACGAGCCATTCTACGGAGTCAATCTCACAACGATCCTTGACGGAACGCTCCATTTGGAGGACAGTTACTTCTCGACGACGATAAACGGCGGCGAGACGAAGACGGTTGTGCAGACATTCACGCTGCCAACGCTCGTGACGGAAGGATTATTGTACGGCATTGACCTGAACGTGATCGGGTACGAAATTGACCTCGATCAGCACACGGACAGCATGCACGTGAACATGAATCTTTTGAAAGACTTCCAGGATTTGATCTTTGATGAGCCTACAGGATTCACGCCAAGCATGATTGCATGCGACAGGACGACAGACCTTGCGGTCACGATCTCGAACACGGGATTGTTCAACCAGAGCAGCGTGAAACTCTCTGTGAAGAACACGGCGCTTGGAATTGACGCAAACAGGACATTCAACGTTGATAAGCAAAGCTCCGTAACGGAGCATTTCGCGCTTACGATACCCACAAGCGTAGCAAATAAGGAGTATGACGTAGCGCTTACGATGGAGTATTTCTTTGGAGCGTTCAAGCAGACGAAGACAGAGCGCCTCGCGGTGACGGGATGCGGAATCATAAGTGCGTCACCCTCAGGAAACCGCACAACGGTCAGCGACCACGGCACGAAAACGTTTTCCGTAACCATCCCTGACATTCAGGGACTAAGTGTCGCGTGGCTTGTTGATGGTTCGGTGCAGGGATCCGGAACACAATTCATATTCGACGGCAGTATTGCTTCGCTTGGAGACTACACCATTCGCGCTGAGCTTTCGTACAACAGCGCAGTCATCGACTCCCGTGCATGGACATTAACCGTGCTTCCGAACACGAGGCCCAGCGCTAACGCGGGCGTTGACAGGACAGAGTTCGTGAATAACACGATTACTCTTGATGGCTCAGGATCCAGCGACGCAGAAGGAGACGATCTTACATACTCCTGGACGCAGACCGCTGGTCCCATCGTGACGTTCGACGCGGGTGCAGTGAAGCCCAGCTTCAAGCCCTCGGAGATCAGCACATACGCGTTCCAGCTCGTTGTCAATGATGGCATCAATGCGAGCGATCCGGACACGGTAACGGTTCAGGTTGTGGAGCCTCCAAAGCTTATCATCACAGATCTTGACGTAAAAGTATCTGGGGATTCAGACAAGAACCTGAACAACGGGGACAAGATCGGCGAGGAGGCAGCGCCCGGAGACAAAGTCACATTCGACATTGAAGTATCGAATATGTATCCGGACGGCTCCGACATTACGATTGAGGACGTCGAGGTCACTGTCACTATTAAGGACATCGATGACGATGATGACCTTGATGAAGAAACGGACTCAGAGGACATCGACGCAGGAGACTCAGAGAGCTTTAAAGTGAGCTTCGACCTCCCTGAAGATGCAGAAGAAGATGATTACACAGTCACGATTGAAATTGAAGGAGAGGATGAGCAGAACCAAAAGCACAAAGTCGACTGGACGCTCACGCTCGAAGTGGACCGGGAAAGCCATGAAATCAGAATCCTCAACGCGCAGCTCGCGCCAAGCACGCTTGTCTGCGAGGACAGGACAACGGTTTTGAGCCTCAGCGCGATCAACCTCGGAGAAGACGAAGAGGATGAAGTGGCCATTGTCATCTCGAATCCGCAGCTCGGCATCTCAGCCAGCGAACGGGGCCTTGAGCTTGACAATCAGCAGGCGGACAGCGACAGTAGGTACAGCAACAGCTTCGCGTTCACGATCAAGAGCGACGTGAAGCCAGGATCATATCCTATCACGGTCTCGACGTATTATGACGAGACACGAGTGAGTGATATGGAAACGCTCAACCTCGTCGTGAAATCGTGCGAATCGCCGTCAAAAGGCGTAACGACAACCACGGTGCAAAAAACACGGCAGCCGGTCCAGGTGAGGAAGCCAAGCATCTTCCAGCCAGCTCCGGAAAGCTCAGGCCTTGTCAGCGCTGAGACGATCGCGCGACCAACCATAGCGCGGACTCCGGTGATGAACGAACAATCGTACATGCTCCTGCTCATCATCACAGCGATTCTCATCGTTGGGCTGATCATGTACCTTGGTGCGTATGTTGCCATCAAGCGACGCTGAGCTCGAAGAGCGATTGTGGACACTCGAAGAAGTTTCTTTTTTTCTTCATATTTCTTTACCGACAATGAGAAGAATGGTAAAGCGCGGGGATTCCCCTGAATATTCCAGAGTTGGCGGGCAGTATCGGTTCTCGCGGGAGAGCATTGTTAGTTATCTCATTGAAACAAGCAAAGGACCATGCCCGGATCTGGCAGTTGTGGATGAGAGCGTGCCTAAGAGATATCCTGAACGGCATGCATCAGCTTCTTAATATTCGCGACGTTTCGCTTGTGCCGCACTCTCCCTTGCACCGTCAGCTCCTTGAGCAGGTCGTCTGTTGCAAGCAGTTTTCCATTCTTGCCCACAATCGCGTCAATGTGCTCCGTGCCTATGATTTCCATGAGGATTCTGTTATGAAACGTGATGAGGCCAGAGCGCTTCAGCCCTTGGGCTCGCGCAACGCTGAGGAGGTTGTGCGCCGCGTCCATTGAACTGCATGCGACATGAAGGATTAATGGCTCGTATACAAACCAAAGTTCTCCATTGAAGGGCTGCGTAACTGCTTTCTTCACCGCGCGGTATTGAGGACTGCCATGCGTGACATATAACCAACGTGCCTTCTGTTTTGCAAACCCCTGTTTTTCGATAAGGACGGTCCTGCCCGAGCACGAACTTGTTGTATAATAGTCAGGATGCCTGTTTAAAACAGAGCATAGTCGCTTGATGAGCACATCAATCGACTGCTTTTTTGATTTGTCAGCCTTGCTGAGGCATTGTTTTTTCTCATTCAAAAAGTTCATTGTGGAATCAAAACAGGAGGTGTATAAAAAATTGCCTAATCGACCATGCTGAGAATAAGGTCTTCCCTGAAGAGGTCGTCAATGCACAGCCTGGAGCCGGGGCAATTCACATCAATAGTGTTGAGATATTTCACAATGACGTCACGCGCCTGACTTTCCAGTGGCATGCCCATTGCGATAAGAGCCGCCCCACACTCGGGTGTAGCTGGCCTGTAAAAAACGGTAGGCGAGTCTGGGATGGGCCGAACATTGCCTAAGGGAGTGGGCTGCAGGGGTGTTTGAACCGTATGCTCCAGGTACAGATGCAATAGGATTGTTTGGATATCATAAACGTATGAGATGCCCTTATGTATTCCGATTTGGCTCATATAACTGTAAGTATTTGGGCGTTTAAAAACCTTTCGTAATATAGTCTCCAGATAGTAGTTACAATTATGCGATTTCGTGCTGAGCAATCTTCCCTGCTTCTGAGCTTATGATTTTATGCATCCTCTCCACAAAAAGATCAGCGTCATGCGCGTATTTGTCATATTGGACACCAGAGATCTCCTTCATGTGCCGATCCTGAATCAGTTTGTAGAGTTTGAAGAATTCCTTGAGCGTCTCGGCATAGGATGCCTCGAGATGTTTCGGTTTAACGAACTTTTCTTCAATAAGCTCAGGAATGTGCGCAGGTGTCGGCGGAGTCTCGCCAATACTCATTAAGGCAGCATGCGCGGCATCAAGCACGGCCCAATACAAATCAATCCCTGCCTGGAGCAGATGGCCCTTCGCACCGTCAATAGCGTTTGGCGCCTTGAGGAGATACGTCCATATGGATTCCGGGGTTGCGTTCATCCTGCCTTGCTCGAGAAGAGCCTGCATAGGCTCAAAAAATCCGAGGTCATACACGGGCACGCCGTCACGGAGCATATTCACGAAGATAGGATCCGCCTGCTTCGCAAGCTCCCAGAAAATACTGAGCTTCATCGTCGTGAGATGAATATTCTCAGAAACTTTTTTTGCAATGCCCAGCGCGAGCATCTGATACGCCTTAAGGACATCCGGAGTGAGCTCCTTTTTGACATCGTCAATGACGACGAGGATATCAAGATCGCCTTTCTTCACGTCGCCTGAGCGCGCCTTGCTGCCAAACAATACGACGCACACGACAAAATCCTTCATCTCCATGCGCAGCTTCTCGGCGTATTCAACGGCGCGGACACGCTCTTCCTCTTCATAGCGCATGACTTTCTTCACCCCCTTCACAATAAATTCCATACTCCCTTCATCCTCACACCCTTTAAAATCCTTTATGACCATCCTCAAATAGGGACAGTAATATTTAAATAGCACGGATTTAGACAAGGAAGCATGCATACCCTCGATATGATTGTTGCGCTCATGCTTGCAACGCCTCAGACGATTACAGTAGAGGATCATATGGAACCCGTGAATCAACAGTACGTGATTGAGGATGATTCACCGATATATAGCCCAGCTCCTGCTCCCCAATATTATCAATCACTTGAGGCCGAAGCTCAAGAGGACGAACTTGTCTCCCATGACGAATTGCAGGAAATCATCGCGGATCAGAAACTGCGCAGCGCGGGCTTCACTTCAGGTTCTGATAAAGGGATTTCCCCTGATAAACTCGAAGATTCCAAGCTGTATTCTGCTTGCTGCTGGAACTTTGTCATGAACAGAGTGGCGTATGTGTTTAGTTTGAGCTAAGCGTTTATTCGGTATGATTGAGAATTCGCTTAGTATTTAATTCTGTCTTGATTCAGCAAGAACAGCTTTCTTTTGCAGAGCAATTGTCCCTACAGGGCATCCGACAAACGCATACTCGGGATGTGCCGCTTCCAAAAGGCCGACAATGCCGAGATATAATCCACCCGTATATGACGAATCTGAAAATAAAAATGTTTGTGGCAAAAAACCCATGCCCTTTGGGTCTTTCTTAAAGGGAGTATATGTAACAACTCCAGCTCCCTGGACCATTTGAGCCTCTAAATTATCAATTGGCTCACGCACCTCGGCATGAACAATCGCATGTAGTACCTCTCCGGCTTCTTGGGGAGTCGCGCTTTTTCCCATCCTCAAAATCTCCCAATATCGATCACATGCTTGAGATCCCCACAATAATTCTTCAACGGTTTGTCCTTCAGTCATGTGCGATGTGGGTGCACGGCGGTTTAAAAAGATATTGGAACCCTGCAACCTAGATGCGAGTGTGCACGGAAAAGGTTTAGTCGTCAGCACTGTCACGTCGCCGTTGTTATCAACGAAAACCGCAATCTTTAAATAAGAATACACATTTATACACACAAATAAGTATCGAAAATGAAGTTTGCTCCAACTAAGAAAGACATTTTAGCTCTGAATCAAGAGTTTGAAGACGGTGCGCTCCACAATGAAGCGAGCCTTGAATTTGCGCTCAGCTATGCGAGGAGAACTGAAAATTGGACAAAAGGGTTAGCATGGCTTGTTCGGGCCATACTCATAGACCATGTATTTGAGGAGGGAAACAAAAGAACCGCAGCATTATTAATCAAAGCGTACGCAGAATATCGGGGGTATGGAACCTACAATGACCGGATAGTAAGGATGATCAAGGATATCATTTTACGGAATATTACAAGCATTAGCCGGATAGAGGAGTTGATACAAAATGCCATCAAATAAATTTTTAGGTATCGCGCGAAAAATTGCTAAAAGGGACTCCGCAGTATTTGACACCCTCATGGAATTCGAGAGAACGAAGGAGATACGCAGCAAAACAAGATTAAATTTCACAATCGACAAATCAACAGCAGCGCATTTCAAAAAATACTGCCGCGAGCATGGCTATAACATGAGCGCAAAGATTGAACAAGCGATGGAGAAACTGGTTTCTGAATAGGCTGTATAGAACAATCTAATGAAACCTAGGCTCAAACGGCAATTCATATTTTGTTTTCTCTCTGATCTGCAATTCAGTTAAGAACGGATAAAACAGATGATTTTGCTCGTGATGTTTAACTTCCTCAAATTCAAGACCATGAAGCGTTTCAAGAATCTCAATGCGGTTCGTGCCAATCCATGTCCTTCCGAGCACGTTGTGACCGAGTACGCTCGATGGCACTCTGAAAATCTGAATGCCTCCGGGAGTGTAAATGAGATAATAGTGATCTGATCTTCGTTTGCGCGGGTAATATCCATAATACGCCTGTGCGGCGGGCAGCGGTTTTTCCCGGCCAGCGTTTTTTACATGCTGGGTTGCTCTCTTAACCTCTTCAAGAACTCCGGGATACGGGTCATACTGGGTGTCAGAGATGTCGCTGAGAAAAGGATCAATTGTTGTCGGTTCCGGGACGGTGCTGAACTCAACCATTTGAAAACTCGTCAAATATTTTTGGATTCTTCTCAATGAATCGAGACATGATGCGGTTGAAGAAGAACAATTTTTTTCTCTTCACATAGAGGTAGCCGAAAACAGACACCACAATGCCCCCAAACAGGTCAACGATGAGATCCGCCATCGTATCCAAAAGCCCTGATTTCTGCATATTCGTGCCAAGCGTTGAGTCAGCGGTGAACTCGACTATTTCCCAGACAACGCCAATCGTTATGGCAAACGAGCACGTGAACAGGGCTATGAACGATGGGCTCAGGCGCACTTTGCTCTCCTGATTCATGATGTAAATCAAGAGAAAACCGATGAATCCGAACATAATCCCTGAGATCGTGTGCAAAAACAGATCCCACCACCAGAATCTTGTGTACCATTCATGGATCTCTCCAAGGAAGAGTGAGGCGTACACGAATGAGTTCATGATGAGTTCGAACTCGAGCGGGATGTACAGCTTCGCGTTGCGCTCAATGATCGCGGGGAGAAACGTCAGGAGCAGGGCGACGGTTGCAATGAACAAGGTCAGCCATTTTTCCGCAAGTGTGGCGCTGATCATGGCTGCGATGATCGCGATGCGCAGGGCCAGGGAGATGATCAAATGCAGGCGCTGCGCCCGGGGAAACGTGGGAAAGTGGAAACCCTTCAAAGGCGGAAGCCGCGGCAGGCGAAAGAATCGTGTGAGCCCCATGCGCGTGGGGCTCCTTACAGGCATATAAATGTTACGGGAGCATTATGTCCCGTTAATGAGCGCGTGCCTTTCCGGATCAAAATATGCTCTGCCTTCACAATACTCTATTCCGCCATTCTTATCAAAAAGCCAGGGGGATCGAGTGACTGGCTCAGGAGTCTGTGCGCAGCCGAGGATCAGATGTAATAATACGGCAATAGCGCTTACGATCAATTTACCCGTATATGCCCGGGGATCATAGCCGCTCATTAACCTTTCGACAGCTTTTTAAATCACAGTGCACTTCAAAAGCGCATGGGGGAACTTGAACTGCTTGCTGCATGCGTGCCAAATCTTGGAGTGTATCATAAACCGTCTGCCCTTAATCCTCAATCAACTGAACGTCTTGACCTCGTGCATCCGAATGGGCATGAGGCGCTCTTTGTGCACCCCGGGCCATCTGTAATGTATCTCGGATGGACCCGACAGATCATCGCCTCGCTTACTGCTGTTCGCATATCGAAGCATACACAAAACGTTGGTGAAATGCTTCTCTTCCAAGTGCTCAGCAGAGCGCGCGCGTCCAAGCATCCGGATGAAAGCCTGGTGTACTCAGCGCAGATAAATGCCGGCTACTTCCACCATCTTCATCTCATGCTACAGAAGATAGAGCATGTGTTTCTTGGAGGAAGAATTGATTCTGATTTTTATGCGCATCTCAGGCAGCCGCAAATGCCCATTGTGATACCTTTGTGTGCAGATCCCGCATATGCGCTTCATGCTCAGCCTTAACGCGATAAAGTCTATACACCCTTGCTTTGCCAAAAAGGCCGCGCACCGCGTGAATCCGAACGCCATCCTGTCCTGTTCCCCCACTGTACACCGTCCAGCCGTTCTTCTGCTCATGCACATTTCCATTGCGCAGCACTTCAATCGTTCTCGCGAGCTCGGGCTTTGATAACTCACGGAGATGCCGGGAGAAGGAATATCCTGATCCGGCAGCGTTAAATGTGTATCGATTTCCCAAACCCAAATGATCGTCGAGGATAAAGGCGATAATCTGATCCACCTGAAGGTTGCTCGCGAGGATCTTGTCCCGAACATAGAATTCATCCCTAGTATACTTCAATGTCTGCTGCAGGCACGCATAGAATGTTTTTATCTTACGATTGACAACTCCGGCGGAAATACAAGACCGACGGATATACGGTTCCTGAAGGAGCATAATGAGATCACAAATTAATGTCTTTAGTGTTCCCAGTATGCGTTGAATCTCCTGTGCGTTCGGGTATACTTTTCCGAGATCATCCACATTGTCATTATACACACGAAGCGTCGTGAGGTCATTCTGGATGTTCTGAGAAAACCTGAGATCATTCCGCAGAATGCGCTC
>JAGVYU010000043.1 GCA_018303105.1 Candidatus Woesearchaeota archaeon
GTCCGCTTGAGCAGCAGAAAAGTCGTTGAGGCGTATCTCAGAAAATTGGCGGCGGATGCTGATCTCGATAAGCTCTTCGCGATAATAGACAAAAAACAGAAGATTTCAAGCGATGAATTTGAGAAATTGATGAAAGATGCTGGCTTGGCTGAGCAGGACGTCGAAAAGCTTGAGAAGTTTCTCGCGATCAAAGAGCTTTCTGATGTCAAAGGGCTCGGAAAAGACGCTGAAGACGCTATTGAAAGTCTGAAAGCTACTTTGTCATATCTCGGAGAGCGTTCATCCTGTGTTCGCATTGATCTTTCTACCGTACGGGGGCTTTCGTACTACACGGGAATCGTGTTTGAGGTTTTTGACTCCAATAACAAGTATCGCGCGCTCGCTGGCGGTGGCAGATATGATCGTATGGTCAAGAACTTTGGAGGCCAAGAATGTGCTGCAGTGGGTTTTGCCATGGGCTATGCGACGTTAAGCTTATTCCTCAAAGATAAGGGATTGCTCTCAGAGAGCGTTGATCCTCCAGAATACTTTATCGCGGTCGTATCAGATACAGTAAGAAAAGACGCATTCGCTGTTGCGGATGCTTTAAGAAAAACAGCGACGGTTGAAATGGATGTCATGAGTAGGAAACTTGCGAGGCAGCTGCAATACGCGAATGCCATAGGGGCGAAGAAGGTCGTGTTTGTCGGTGAAGACGAGCTTAAGCAGGGAAAAGTGAAGGTAAAAGATATGGAATCTGGGAAGGAAACGTTGATTCCAATTTCTGAGCTTACTCGTCATCCCTAAGCGTTAGGATCTCGATTTTCCCATCAGGATCAATGTATATGGAATGTTCCGCCTGGCTCACTAATCCATGGCTCTTATCAGGCAAAGGCGGGTAAGAATGGAGTACTCCCGCTCTGATCAATTCCTTGAGCGCGAAGTTTACCTTAAAAACAGGATGTTTCTTCGCGAGCCAGCGTGTTGTGAACGGTAATCCCTTATACGCTTCAATATCTTTTAATATTTCTCGGGTGATTTGGCTGCGTACTGGTCTTTTTTCCACAAATGAGAATATCTGAGCGTCTTCCTGCTCGTAAATCAATCCCGCTCCTGTCGTGGCGAATGGCTCAATTGCGTAGCACGCGTCTTTTTTCAGTTCCGTTGCGTCCTTCGTGTCATAATTGGGAATCGTTGGCGGCGCGTGCACTTCAAAGAGTTTTAGTCCGTGCCCGGAGAGATTTCTTACAGGCTGAAATCCGCGCGCGGTTATAGCATCTTCTATCGCTTTGCCAATCGCTCCCAGACGGAAATTTCCAGACTTGAGCGTCTTCAGCGCAGCCTGCAGCGCTTCCTCGCTTGCTTTCACGAGCGCTGCGTTTCTTCCCGAGAGATCTACAGTGATTGCGCTGTCTCCAATCGCTCCATTCACATGAATGCCGCAATCAAGAGAGATGATTTGATCATCAACTATGATATCCTGCCCGGGCTCGACCGTGAAATGGGCCGCAACATCATTTAATGCCATCTGCGGGGGAAACGCGCATTGCCCCCCAAGCTCCGCTATCTTTTTCTCTATTTTTTCGGTCACTTCAAGATAGCTCGCGCCTTTTTTAATAAGCGTTCTGCCATAACTCAGCGTTTGGCCTGTGATCTTCCCGGCTTTGCGCCAGTCGTCGAGATTTTCCATAAAATAAAGTGAAAGAAGAGAGTATTTAAGGTTTTTCATATATTCGATCATGATGATCAAAATCTTCTAAGATCACAGTCATTGTTGTTTCATTGACAGAGAACAAGAGCACAAAATGTCCGAAGTGAACGCTCTTGTAATCCTGTAAAGGTGCTCTGAGATTTTTATAGCGATGAGGATGTTGTGCTATTTCTTCCACTTTTTTTTGTATGGCTAAGAGAAGCGAGGGATTTCGGTTTTCTAACTTGTGAAACACTTTTTTCACTTTCTTTGCGAACACGAGATCGTACTGCATCAATATGAAACATCTTGTCGAAGTTCTCAATGGAACCGACGTAGATGTACTTTCCATTCTTTTTTTGACGGAGCATCCTTTTTATGAATTCCGGTCTAAATTCCGGATCATTTTCGGTTTCAATGTACTTATTTACGAGAAATGTGATCGCTTTCCCTTTATCTTTCAGCATATACTTAGCTTTTACCGTATTGAGAACACGATTCGTGTTTTCGTCCAAGGTTACGAGCGCTTGCACCATACTAAGCTAGACTAAGTTGAACTTATTTATAAAGATTGTGGTGTTTTTTCTGAATAAAATTCGGACATCAGTATAGAATTCCAACCAAAACTCTCTGAATCTGCTCGTATCTCACTTTCTCTGGATCCATTTGCGGATTATTATCACCTTTGAATCGGGCATACCATCCCCCTTCATCATAGCCGGTTTCAACGACCCTGTGAATGATGATCGCATCCGCAACCTCTGATCGGTAGCTTACAATATCCCCTACACTGATTTGGGATGTGTCTGTTGGGATAATCTCAATGCCGTTTGTTCCTTCATCGATCAAAGGATCCATTGAGTTTGAGTCCGCAAATCTTGCCCATTGCGGATTGTCAACATAGATGATAACGCGATCCTGATACACTTCAATCTGGTCCTCTTGGATCCAGTCCTGTGGAGACTCCGCTTCAAGGGGCAGCCCGGGTATAATGAGTGTATTCGGGTTTTCCTGAGATCTTATGCGAATGGGTGATGTGGTCGCTGCCGCGCTGGAAACATCTTCTAACACCAATGCAATGCTGAGCGTTATTCCTAAGAGTAATCCTAATGAGAATACTATGAATAAGGCCCCCCAGCTTTTCATAACCACTTAGAAGTAGTTAATTATATAAAAAGCTAACGGTATGCGGCATGTTGAGCACGCCAGAACTGCCAGTTACGCCAAATTGATTCCCTGTCCGGACTCATTGCGTGTTTTGGCTGGAACGCTAAGCGGTACTCTCCGTGAGATTCAAAGCAGCTTTTTACGGATAGGCTTCCATAACCACCATAAAGCTCTTCCATAAACTCATGCGCCCTGTCTTTCTGAATAACGAGGTCATCATATCGTCGGATTTTAGTCAAATACCAATGCTTCATCCGAGAGACTGTCCTTCCAAAAATTGTTTTTGGCTGCGGTATCTCATTAAGATCGCGTATGCTTCTTCCTTTGTACCAGAAACGCAAGCCAGGATGCGTATATCTTTCCTCAGCAATTTGTGGTTCCTCAACCTGCGGCTCGATATAAGGAAGCAATCGTATTGGTTCTTCTATTAGTGGAACGGGTTCTTGCAGGGTTACTTCTTCGAGTTCTGGATATGTTTCCACTGGCTTTGGTGTTCTCGCTTCTCTAATCGATGACAAGAGTTTTTGGTATTTTTCCTGCAATCTCGGCGCCCTCTCAGGATTTTTCATAATCTTTCCTAGATATTCTTTTTTGACCATGTGGTCGAGATCCTGCACGAGTTCGTCGTATGCGTTGGCTGTCTCTGCACTCATCGCGTTGGGAGCCAAACGCTCATTCACATACATGGCTAAGATATCCAAACGATCTTCCCACTTAATGCGCTTTCGCGCAAGATAGCCGAGAATCTCGTGCTGTTCTGTGTCTGGATCGAATGGCGCCTCATCAATATATTTTTGAAGTCTTTCGTCGAGACTTTTCTGCCTTGGCGCATCAATGCGCTCGTCTACGGGTGATACTGCCATCGTGTCCTCCAAGTGTATGATTGTTTATAAAGTTTTCGTTATGTAACCACTTATTAGTAACTACTGTCCTATGCTAATATTTATAAACCACATCGTCTGTGATGCTGTTCATGCTTAAAATTCCTATAATCATCATTAATTTTAAAGCTTACGACTCCGCAATCGGAAAAAATGCGGTCAAGCTCGCAAAGATTTGTGAAAAAGTAGCTAAAAAACGGAAGAAATCCGTAGCTGTATCCGTAAGCGAAACGGACATCGCTGAAGTAAGTAAAGCGGTATCTATTCCCGTCTTAGCGCAGCACATTGACCCTGATGAACCAGGAGCGCATACGGGAGCGATTTTAGCTGAGGAAGTAAAAGCCGTTGGCGCCATCGGTACACTATTGAATCATTCTGAGAAGAGAATCCCTCATAAGATTCTTCAAAAAACAATCGAACACGCTAAAAAACAGAAGTTGATAACTATAGTGTGTGTGAAGGATAACAAAGAGGCCGCGCAAGTCAAGAAATTCAAACCAGATTTCATCGCTGTTGAACCGCCCGAGCTCATTGGAGGAACAATTTCTGTAAGTTCCGCAAAGCCCGAAGTGATTAAAGCGTCGAAACAAGCATTGAAAGGATCACGCTCTAAATTAATCGTTGGCGCTGGCGTGCATACAACTGAAGATGTGAAGAAATCAATTCAATTGGGCGCCGTTGGAGTGTTATTAGCATCAGGTGTTACAAAAGCTAAAAACCCAGAACAAGTTCTTGAAGCCTTAGCCAAAGGCCTTTAAGGGATTTCTACGTAGAGTTTGTAAATGCGGCCACCGTATAATTTGGATTTGTCAAAACAGCCTTCTGAGCCACCAACGCATCCTGATGTATCTTGAAGATCCTTAACACAAGAATAATCAAAGGCGTTTGTCGGATCAGGAGAGACCACTCCGAGCGGAGGATATCCATGAACTGCCACAGAGCCGCATTTAGCATCATAGCTATTTTTTGGATCATCATCCTCTTGGGCGGCTATATACACATCAAACACATACGTCCCGGGTGCTATACCTGCTTTTTGCACTTCAATTCCTATTGCAAACTCAGTTTCCTGGTTGATACCTAGGTCATTAATTTCTTTGAATGTGGGAAGAACAAAAAGCTTATTCGTATTCACGCACTCATTAACGCAGGTATACGACCCAGACAGAACTAATGGAACGTCTACGTTGTCTTTTTCCGTGAATCCTAAGCGTTTAATCTCCGTTGAAGTGAGAGTGATATCGTTGGGTTTCAAAATATCATTATCCGGATAAATATACACTTTGAAATCAGCATTCTTATCCAACACATTCCTTATCTTTATCCCAAACGTGTCAAACTCCCCATGTCGTATGGTTTTTCTGTTCACAGGTATGCACACCATCTGGTTTGTGGGGCACAAAAGCTCTCCAATCTCCCTGTCAAGCTGCTCCGTGCTTTTGTCGCTTAACTTATTCGCCTGCTTGAAGAAGTCATTCACGAATTTGATGCCAAGCCCAAAGATAACAATGGCCAGAATCATAATCACAATGAAATTGATGCTGAGCTCAAATCCTTTCTTCTGCATACTCCAGTTTTGAGACCTCTTCTTTATTAATGTTTAGCTTTGGTTATTTCACGAATGATATTTGCTCTCGCCCGAAATCCCCCGATGAGATCTCCCTTTTCCTTACTTCACTTCCCATAATCGGAAGTATTGTTCGAGGGTTATGGGTTGACGCACCTCCCAAACATTTAAATAGTATGTTCATTTTATTAAACAAATGTTTAAAGAATTGAACACACTCCGGATTTTCTTTGAGAATCCCATTAAGGAATATAATGTAAGGGAAGCGGCGAAAGCCCTGGGCATCGCTCCCGCTACCGCAAGCGCACACCTCAAGCAGCTGGCGAAGAAAACGATCGTCGAAGAGCGCAAGGACCGCATGATGACGCTGTACAAAGCGAATATTGATTCTTCCGCGTATCGCGACATCAAAACTTATTACAACATTCGCCTCATACGGGAATCTGGGCTCTTAGAAGCGTTAAATGAGACCTATCTCACACCTACTATTGTATTATTTGGTTCTATGTCCACGGGTTACAATTACCACGATAGCGACATTGACCTTGTAGTTCTTTCGATCCGAAAAGGAGAGTTTCCGAAAATGGATGAATTTACACGGAAACTCCACCGGGAGCTCCATATATTTTCCGTTTCAAAACTGGAAGATCTTAAGAACCCTCATTTGATCAGCAATGTCCTCAATGGAGTAGTGCTCCAAGGACAATGGACATTCAAAAGTGCATCAGAGAAGGAATTGTTCGCAAAGTTCGGCCAGATTGGCGAAAAATAGAATCGCTGCTTGAAATGGCCGAGATCAAAGAGAGAGCACTATCCAGAGCACCCCTCGACTCTGACACACTTGCTGGATACTTTACGCTTGCGTACGATGCGCTTCATCTTGCCATGGATGCATATTGTCGTTCGAAAGCTTATGAAACTTCTTCACATAAATCCCTGGGAGAACTCATGCTGTACATTTGTCCCGCATTCAGGATTTCTGTTTTCGAACGGGCACGGCTTACGAGAAACGGCATCAATTATTACGGCAGGAATATATCATACGAAGAGGGCATTACGCTTATCAAACAGATAATGGAACTGAAAAAAGAAATTACTTCAACACTTCAAACTCCTTCACGATCAGCCAGAGGAAGATCACTAGCACAATCGCGCCTGCCGCGATGAACGTAATGCCTTCCTGCATCGTTGCCGTATACATCTTATACAGCCCAAACGCCATAATAATGAAGCCCAGCCAGAGGAATTTATCCAATACCAGCTTCATGATCTCGAATTCTTCCGTTGCGGTTAAGCGTTTTTTCATTGGGGATCACCTTAACTGATTTTAATGAATAATTGACCCGTCTCAAAGGGGTCTACTGTTGGACCGACACCAAATGAACAAACAAACGTGCCTTCAAACCCAGAGTTTATACCTAAGATTCCTCGATATCCTACTGACTTATGACTTTCTACGTCTTCTCCAGGTATTTGGAATCGTATGCCCTGATTGGATGGTGTGGGAGAGATTGAGCAAGTCCCATCATACATAACGCTAAATGCCTTCATTCCAGTACTTTTTTCAAGCACTAATCCTTTAATATCGCAAGTGACAGATCCAGCCGTGTACGTGCCTTTCCCTGGGCAGTCGACTTCTGTTCCTGTTCCTGATTCTACGATATGTGGTTGTGCAGTAGTACATGGCCCGGGGCTATTACAATAGAATCCAATATCTACTATCACTTTGCCACCCGATCTTAAATTCACTTCTTTTGGTAAGGTTAAGGGAGTTAGGCTTGTTGCTGGATTCTCCAATTCTGCAGCATCAAATATTCCGCTTAAACTTTCTGAACCTTTCCCAATAAATTGTCTGACGAAAGTTAAGCCAAGACCCAATAAGGTAATAGCCAAGATTATAATCACAATTGCCTGTATCGACAAGCCCAGATCGGCTTTTTTTGAGTGTTTCATGATTACCACTTCAAATCACTTCTATAATAACTTGTTTTGACTGTTTCCAATCACTTTGACCGGGCACATTGGAAGACCAACTATCAACTTGGATTGTGCAAATGAATGGGCTGAGGGTTGCTACTCCTGGCGGAGTTAGAATTGCTTTGTAACCAATGCTTTCATGGGAGCCAACTTTTACTTGAGGCGCAATCAAAATAGTGGCTGGATTGGGATTCGTTACAAGAGTATTAGTTTTATCTACGCATTGAGTTATCCCCGGTTTTGCGTTAATGCACTCTGCGGATGATGAACAATAGAATCCAACGAGCAGTTCTTCGGTTTTTCCAGTCTGAACTGTGATATCCCTTTTGACCGTTATAGGCGTATTCGACGTCGCTGGGTTTTCTAATTGAACCCCTTCGAGGATACCTGATAAACTCTCACTCCCCCTCCCTATAAACTGTCTCATGAACGTCAACCCCAATCCTAACAGTGTGATCGCAAGAATAATAATGACTATGGCTTGAATAGAAAGGTTCAAATCTGCCTTCTTGGACATTACAGCACCTCTTTTAAGCAAAACCTATGGTCTAGAATATATAAATCTTACTGCTGGTTTATAAAGGTTCGGGCTGATTTCATGAGCACGGCCACATTGCGATCAATTCTGTCCAGCGTAGAGCCCTGATGCTCCACAGTGGCTCCCAACCGCTCCACGGTGCCTTCTAAGCGGTTGACGCGGAATTCCATGTTACCGAATCGCTGTTCGATTTTGTTTACGCCTTTCTCAAGGCCACCCACATTCATTCTGACCTCAACAACATCTTTGTCTATCCTATGCACGTTCTCCTTAAGCGGTTTTAAGTAAAACTGCCAGGCAATTCCGAACATGGCAAGTAAAGAGACAAGCCACTGCATTTGCCAAGGGATCTCAATCCCAAGAAAAGACACAGGATCATTGGTTAGTATAGCCATGATAAGGAAACATCCAAGAACCATATAATAAAAGAAGCCTTCTCTGTCTAAATGATCTCTTACCCGTTTCATGGGCAAAAATTTAGCCACAAACCAAGTTAATGAGAGGGCGAGGATTCCTATCCAAAATATTGCTAAGTAAATCATCCCATTTTAACAACATCTGTTCTTTATATGTCTTTCCCCATTAAATCCGCAATATTTTCGAGCATTTAATGTTGCCTAAGCCTCTCCAGAAATTCTTCTCTCTGCATTCCAATCTCATTAAGCACTTCCCTCAGAAGCCCCCTGCCAATGTCTCGGTTTGTGTGTATGGGCACTACTGTGCATCGGCCACCAGGATGCCGGTAATATCGGTGGCTACCTCTCTGCCGTATGCAAAGAAAACCTTCTTTTTCAAGAAACCGGCACAATTCTCCCGAACTTAACACTGGAAGCTTCACACAATCTCGATCTCCCTGACACCCACAAATTTCCCCAAATCCTCTTGTTGGACATCAAGGCAGAGCTCAATCGCTTCTTTCATGTTTTTCATGAGCTCCTGAATCGTCTTTCCTTGGCTCATGCAGCCTTTCAGCTCGGGAACCTTTCCAATATAGATTCCATCTTCATCCCTCTGGATGACCACATGAAATTTTCGCGACATATCCAACATACGAATCCTCCTCCGTATATAATTTTTTCCTCGAAGTCAGGCTTTATATGCCTTTCCCACAAAAATCCGCAAGAATTCCGACGAGCGTATTATTCTTTCCCGGCTTCAGCTAAAACTTTCTTCGAAAGAACAACGCTTGCCTGTAAAACCTCTACTCCAATAATCTTCCCTTCACGATCGTAGTCGAGGATAATGTTTTCATTCAGTTCAACTGTCTTAACAGATTTAACTCTCGCATCGGTTAAATAGATATACGCTGCATCAACATCCTTGTCATACTCGATTCTCATCATATTATATCACCGTGATGATCTTTATATGTTTTTCCCACAAAATACCGCAGGAATTCCGAGTATTACCGTCTTAGAATCACAAATGCCTGTCGATCTGAGTAACGGGAACGATATGCTTCGGAGCATACTCCGTTGGATTTGCCCTGCCAAAACAAATTCCTGTCGCTTCATGAAGCGCAACTTGATCTAAGCTCACGCTGCGCTGCCTGATCGCATCTCCAATGGGCATGTATCGAATGATTCCCTCTGAAAAACCAACAACGGTAACTCCCGAGATCCCCTGAGATAAGAGAAGCATTGCGCTGGCCCCGGCTTCTCGGCCAAAATTCGCATCGTATGCCGATGAGCTTCCGCACCGTACAAGATGCGTTGGCCTGATGACACGGACTTCGGGAATCTCATTTTGTTCCTCAACAAAGCAATGGACTTCCTGCATGAATACTTTCATTTTGGGATCCGCCTGCATCCTTGCAGTGAGCTCGTGCTCAACACAGGCCCCCGCGCCAATAAGCGTGTAGTGGCCAAAAGCGTCTTTACGGGCAGGATCCACAAGAAATCCCTTGCTGTCTACAGAATCTCCTTTCGAGGGATCTCCCTTCATCGCCTCAGCCGCGACGATGAGATACCATCCGGCGTGCACATCCGAACATCGAATGCGCTCCGTGTATCGTGAATAGAAGTGTTCATACACAATGTCAAAGTCAGGAATGATCTCCGGAATAAGGATGCAGTCCGCGTCCGCTGCAACCCCTCCTCTAAATGCGCTGTGGCCCACATGCCTGCCAAAGACTTCAAGGACGATAATGCGATTGTGGGTTTCGCCTGTGGTTCTCAGCTGTCCCGCCATCTCTGCGATGTTATTTGCTGTGGAGTCAGCGCCCACACTGTACGGCTGGAGATCCAAGTCCATAGTTTTGGGAACGTGGTTGACCATGAGCCCCTGATCCGCAAGATCCTGTGCAACACTCCCGGAATCATCACCACCGCTCACGATAATCGCATCAATGGAATGCAATGCGCATCCCGCTTGGATACGCTCATACTTATGAGTATCCTTGATGGAAGAAATCTTGACTCGGGAATGGCCCGCCTCGGAGCCTGCCGCGTGTGCGCCAAACTGACTTAATCGCAATGGTGTCAAAACAACAAGGGAATTTGGTTCAAAGTCCTCGAGATTATATAGCCCAGTATATCCGTTGGGAATGACTGCAGTTTCAATCCCAAGGTGATTTCCCATTCCCGCAGCTCCTTTTATGACTGCATTCAGTCCGCCGCAGTCCCCACCACTTGTGACAATGCCGATCCGGTGTAACGCCATATAATCCCCGTCCATCCTAAGTACGAGATTTCTTTTAAACCTATCTATGAAAAAAGCTGAGGAGAATTGGACGAACTTCCGCTGAGCCAATTCAGAAACCTTTTTAAACAGCTCGGAACTCCTTCTTTTTATGGTACATTTACGCAAAGGATGCGCATACCGAAGGTTGGAACGCGCGTATACAAGAGTATCAAAATTCAGGGAATTAAGCTATATCAGGGCAAATCCTGCTAAAAAAGTCGTGAGGTATGACATGGGGGATATTAGCAAATCGTATGAGTATCAGATTGACCTTCTTTCAGACAGGGATGTGCAGATTAGGGATAATGCGCTTGAGTCCGCGAGGCAAACTGCGAATAGGCTCCTCGAAAAAAACATTGGCCAGGGCCAGTATTATTTCAAAATAAGAGTGTATCCTCATCACATTCTCAGGGAAAACCCGTTAGCATCCGGCGCTGGCGCGGATCGTCTCAGCACGGGTATGAAGATGAGCTTTGGGAAGCCTATTGGCTCAGCAGCGCAAGTCAGGGAAAAACAAAAAATTCTTACCGTTAAGGTAAATAAGGCGCATATTGAGGCGGCGAAGAAGGCGCTGCATCGGGCTTCATCTAAGCTACCTATATCCCACAGAATAGAGATTGCAAAGATTAAATAGAAAAGTATATATAGCAATATATCTATTAGAGAACAATGGTCTTTGAGGACTATGCACGACAAGCTGTAGAAATGCTCCCTGATGTCTGGTTTCTCCAGAATCGGTACGTGGAAGCGCTCATCATCATTGTAGGATTCTTTATCGTTTCACAAGCCATCGTTTGGATCACGGAAAAGATCATTCTCAAGATAGCGACAAAAACAAAAACGAATCTTGACGACGAGATTATCAAGAAAACAAACAAGCCGCTCATTGCGCTCTTATTGCTCATCGGGCTCTGGCTTTCTGAATCCGCGCTCAAGCTTTCACCAGCATTCGAGGCGGGATTTACAAAGCTGATTCTATCCGCGATTGTATTAGTCATCGCATGGATAATCATCGGCGTCATCATGGCGCTCATTACTCATTGGGGGGAAACATTCGCAAAACGAACGAAATCGGACATGGATGATGCAGTCATCCCATTGTTCAAGAGCTTCGCTAAAATTGTTGTGTTCGCTCTCGCCATCCTCTACATCCTCACGGTGTGGGGAGTTGCAGTTACTCCGCTGCTGGCATCATTAGGAATCGCAGGTATTGCAGTTGCCTTTGCCATGCAGAGTACGTTAGGCAATATTCTTGGCGGTATCTCCTTAATCCTTGATAAAACCGTGAAAGTGGGCGATACGATCAAGCTCGATGATGGGATTACGTCCGGTGTTGTTGTGGATGTTGGACTGCGAAGCACGAGCATCCGTACATTTGACAACGAGCTCATGATCGTCCCGAATGGCAAGCTTGCAGAGAGCAAGATCCTGAATTATGTGCTGCCCGATCCTAAAGTGCGGGCTGTGCTCACCTTTGGTGTTGCGTATGGAACGGATGTTGATAAAGTGAAAAAAATCGCGATGACCGCATTGAAGGGAGTTGAAGGAACGCTCAAAGAACCCGAGCCTTCGTGCTACTTTGACGAGCTTGGGGACTCCGCGCTGCAGTTTAAGCTGTATTTCTGGTGCGAAAATACGGGAGCAAGATTTAAGGCGAAAGAGATTGTCCGCACACGGATTTACAATGCGTTGAACAAGGCGAAGATCAGCATGCCATTCCCTCAGAGAGAGCTTTGGATCCACACCGTCGGAAAGCGAAAATAGAAACATTTAAAAAAAGCAGAAAAAACAGAATACAAAAGAAGTGAACAGCAATGAACATTTGGTTAATACTCTACGTTACGATCATTCTTGAATTGGCGACGGTGATGCTGCGGTTCAGGCACAGCGTGAAAGCCCCGCATGTGCAGAAGCGCTTAAGATTCCCTATGCGGATTCATCACCTGTATCTTGGTGTCGTCGTAATATTCGCATCCGGCTTTACGCAAACAGCCTTCCCATTGCTCGAGCTTGGATTTGCGGTCGCCCTGAGTGACCTTGTGCATCACTTTGTCGTTCTTCCGTTAACGGGCCACACAACAGAGTTCCCCGGATCGATTAAATAAGGTTTTTCAGAATTTGGGGATCACTGATGACCTTGTGCTCCTGAGAGAATTTCTTGATAAGCGAGGCATCAATGATGTCTGCCTTGCTGACGTACACAAGAATATCTTTCTTAAACTTCTTCAGCGATTCATAAAGCTCCCGCTGAAGCTTTAAGGGATACGGCTCCGTGAGGTCATAGACATACACAAACTTCTCTGCAACGAGTTTCATTATGAGATGCGCCTGTTTCTCGATATCGTTCATCTTGTCTACGCGGTTGAGTGCTCCAGGCGTGTCAATGAGCTGCACTTTTTCATCGCCCTGCATGAGATACCCGACATTAATGCTCTTCGTTGTGAACGCGTATGCTCCAATCTCGGGCTTTGACCCCGTGAGATTGTATAACAGCGTTGTTTTTCCCACATTGGGAAAGCCGACAATTGCCACGGAGCGCATCTCTGTCTTTATGTGGGGGTATCCCTTCATGATCTTCCGGGATTCATCAATGACCACGCACGGATGCTTAAGCTGGTTCACAACGCTGGCAATCCTGCCATAAAATTCCTTGCGCGGTTTATTCACAAGTTTAGCCTCGGGCGCTCTTTGAATCTGCGCCCGGTATCTCCTCCAGAACTCTTTGATTTTCTCTGAAGCCCACGCAACCCTGCTGAGGGATACGCGAAGCTCTCCCACATCCAGCGTAATGCTCATGAGTTCCTTATAAAACTCGGGGAGCTGATCATAGCGCGGGAATTTTTGAACGATCGCGTCAAATGCGCCTACAAGATAGTCCTTCACAGCTTCTACGCGCGCCTGCTCGATCTCTTTCGACTTACGCAGCGGGTCTCTCATGCCCGTCTTTTGGCGCGCAATATCCGCCCTTGTTTTCCCGCGCTTGAACGCCACATCTAAATAAAATGTCGGAGTTTCAACCTTTGTCAATCCCTGAAAATTCATACATAATGAAGAACGAAGCGGCTATATAAATGTGGTGCATAAGTGAATGGGAGAAAAGTTTATATAGTTCTTAAATAGGAGAAAGGGACATGACTTTACATACTAACGCGCAGGGTGCATACCTTACAGACATAGAGCAAATGCTTATGGAAATGTACCAACGCACTCCTGCACTGAAAGATGTTGAGGTTATCGTGCACGCTGACAGCGTTGGACTGCTTGTCTATGAGAAAGCGACTGAACGAGAGTTGATACACGCACCAGGAGGGATTCATCGAAAGGATTCTATAAGACTCCAGCGTGAACTGAGTGACTTGGTTGAGGGCGTTTCAAGAATGCGAGCAGAAGGATATCACGTAACCTATTGCGGAGCACAAACTGCCCAGCAATTTGAAGAGCTAGAAAGTGAAGTGGACTTAAGCGTACAGTTAGGAATCCCTCTTTTCTTGTTAGATGAGGTAGAGCGTAGGGAGCTTCTCGAAGCAGCAGGGATTAAATAAAAATATGTAATGTTAATTAACGATTTTCTTAACCTGATCAATAATCTTCTTCAAAGGTAATTTCCGCTCCCTCGCTATCCTCAAACAATCTTCATACTCCGGTGTCGCATTCTCTATCTTGCCATTCAAATAAGAATACTTAACGCGAACATCCCCATATGGTGTCTTCAAGGTTTTGATCTCGCGTTCTAGCATGTGCATGTCCGCTTGAGTGATGCGCAATCCTATCGTCGTTGTCTCGCGAAAAACCACTTCCGTAACGCGGCTGAGCTGCTTCTTGAGGCATGACAGCGTGAGTTTCATCGCAGGCCTTCCCTTTTTTCCAATAATCGGAGTCAGATACGCGTCCAGAGCTCCAGCCTGCATAAGCCTCTCCAGAACAGAGGGATACAGCTCGGGATTCATGTTGTCAATGTTTGTTTCAATGATGACTATGCTTTGTTTTTTCATGGTAAGTCTTACTCTATGCGGGAAAAACGAAGTTTATAAGAGTATCGCTCAATTTGAATATGTGTATCGAGAACGATGCTTGCCAATATACATACTATCGGACAGAAATCGATATATAAGCTAGGCTAACTGCAATCTATGGGGGCATATATGAAAAAAATTGCATTACTCATTTTGTTATTGATTGTGGGAATTTCAGTAGTCGTGGCTGTCTCCGGACTTTCCAAAGATCAAAAGATATTTCTACGAGGTTGCACAAAAAACTGCTCCACGCAGAAAATGCTCGACATGCGGGCATGCAATGCCGTTGCCGATGTCTGCAAAGCAGGCTGCGCTGCTGAGAAGCGCAATTGCACTGCTCAGATTAACATGACCTCTTGTACAGATGCTTGCATTCTTGCGTTTAACGAGACAAATCCGTCTCATAATTTGACGCCGAAGCAGATTGCTGCATCGTGTAAGTTTGATTGCAGGCTTGTGCGTTCAAACCTTTCAAGGGAATGCACAGGCGCGTCACGCGAATGCCACATGGCCTGCCAGGATGATAAGCAGGCATGCAAGAAGCAGGCAATCAACGATAGCATAGCATGCAAAGCTAATTGCTTGGAACTCGCGTATAATTACACATTCCCGTATAATGGAACGATCCTCATCAACGGAACAAATAGCACAAACACGACAGGAGTGCAGCTGTGTCCGGAGGAGCGACCGCATAACTGCATAGATCTGTTTGACCCCGTCTGCACAAACCGCAACAGAACATATTCCAACGCGTGCGAAGCGTGTAAGCGCGGAGCAACAAAGAATTATACCGTGGGCGCATGCGTTTAATTGAGCTTTGCTAATCTGCCTGTTTTCTTAGCGCGTTTATAGCACCAAACGAGAAAAAAGAGAGAAACGGCTCCCCATGCAATTGTAGAGAGCACAAGCAAAGGATAGTTTGCCTGGCCATAGCCCACTGTGCTCTTGAGCAGTTCAAACCCCCAGAAGGGAGGGAGAAACGCAGCTACGTTCTGCATGAATGCAGGGAATATCGCAATCGGATAATAGACTCCTGAGAGCAGCACAAGGAGATCAGGGACTGCGTATGCTAGGTTAAATGCGTGTTCATGATACAGGAGGGTAAGCCCAAAAAGGATGAGCCCGATGAAGATTCCTGAAATCCCGAGGAAAAGGAGCGCGATGGTGACCGTAAATGGATCAGGAACGGTGAACGCAAACATCCACTTAGCGAGGAGGAGATACATAATAAGCACGAGGAGGAACTTGAGTGCTCCCACGATGATATTCCCTATAATAAATGCACTGATTCTCATGGGGGAAATGTGCGTGTATGCGAGCGTGTGCTGCCAGTAATGATCCATGTACGCCATCGTCATCTCGATCTGCATATGATAAACAATTCTCCATCCGATGATGCCAAGTATGACCAAAGCAACAAGGCTCGTGTCTGCTTTGATGAATACAATAAATAATGTGAGCGAATAAAACAGGATAAGTGGCCAGATGGTGATGTCAGAGAGGCGAAACATATTTCTCTTCAAAATGATGCCTTGCCGTACAATCTCCGCGATGATTGTGTTC
Source organism: Candidatus Woesearchaeota archaeon (assembly GCA_018303105.1). Lineage (GTDB taxonomy): Archaea > Nanobdellota > Nanobdellia > Woesearchaeales > JAGVYU01 > JAGVYU01. The sequence continues at coordinate 16,058 of JAGVYU010000043.1, forward strand.
ATCATTGTCGCACCAGTTTGATGAACGCTTCTTCAAGTGTTGGCTCAAGAACCCTGTAACTTTCTAATCCAACATCCGCGTCAATGAGTCTGTCCAAGAGCTCTTTGGGGTTTTCTTTCTTGAGTTCAACGACAAGTACCTACAACGAGCTTTGCGTTCAGCATCCGTTTTATTTCAGGAATCGTGCCAATCGCGAGGATTTTTCCCTTGTTGATGAGCGCAATCCTATCACAGAGCTGCTCAACTTCCAGGAGATTATGTGACGTGAATAGAATCGTTTTTCCTTTTTTCTTCAGGGAAAGGATTAAATCGCGGACTTTGAGCGCGATCTCGACATCTAGTCCAACGGTGGGTTCATCAAGCAACAATAAATCAGGATTATTTAGGAGTGCGCGCGCGAATAACACGCGTTGTTTGAATCCTGAGGAGAGTGAGTTCACGAGCTCATGCTTTCGTTTT
>JAGVYU010000044.1 GCA_018303105.1 Candidatus Woesearchaeota archaeon
ATTGTGAAAGTCTGTGATAAAGGAAAATACCTTATGACGCTCAATAAACCTATCAATACGCTTGAGCTCGCGCAACGGCTTAAGAAACATGTTCCTGTGCAGGCGAATGAACACGCAGCCCATTTTGGAGATATGATTGTGTTCGCGCATGGGGCCGTGTTGGTTTCCGCGAAGAACGAGAGTGAAGCGAAGAAGAAAGTGGATGAACGCCTGTAAACAGCAACATTCAAAAACCCACACGCATTTCTATACGTCCATGCCGATCGAAGCACGGATATCTAAAGATGTTGTGGCATTCTTATACGAGGAGCTGCCATGCCGGCCCTATGTCGCCCGAGAGGTGGTCGAAGACTTGACCGCGATGTCTGCTTTGGAGTTAATCCGTATTGCGGAAAATGACGGATTAGTCGCGAGCCGCTATGGGAGCAACAAAGGAGACTTGGCTGTGAGCGTCGCAAGCCTGCTTGAATTCTATGAAGCGCGCCTGAGGAGTACGGATATGGACGTGCGACTGAACGCATTTTGTTTGCTTGAGCATCTGAGACGGTTTATTTCCCCAGCATCCGATTCTTAAATATACCAAATCCCAGCTTCCACAATCCTGCTTCTTTCATTAAGAGCTGGACAACGAACTTGCTCGGGAAATCGCGATCATTCGCTTCTAAAAACTTCTTGTTCTGCTGCTTGCTGAAGATGTCAATGAGCTTTTCGGACTGCTTTTCTGTCATCGCATTCATCATTTCGCGCATTTTTAAGCTGATCCAGAGGTCTTTTCCAAGCTTTCCATTAAAAACAGAGGGATATGTTTCTTTGTTTTCTGCCAGGTATTTCCCTGCGAGCATTCCATAAATGATGCCGCCGTATGTTGTCGCTTTGACCTGCGTTGCGGCGTCTCCAATAAGAAATATGTCCTCGCCATTTTTTCGTAGTTGTTGTTTTGGATTGTATAATGGAATAATCCCCGACTGATCTTCAATGATCTTTGCCTTTCCTAAGAGTTTTTGATAATCGCGTTTCAGCTGCGCGTTGTTCTGCCCAATAACTCCAACTCGGGCAATTTTATTATCTTCGGGAACAATCCATGAGAACTCACCAAGATTAAGTCTAATTTCAGTAACCCCTTCTTCTAATCCAGGGTATTTGCATCTCGCCTGCCATCCCGTGATGAATTTTCGGTTGCCATAAATCCCTGCGGTTTTCGCAACCGAGCTTTTCGGGCCGTCTGCGCCAACTATCATAGATGTGTCATACGTTTTTTTCGTGGTTTTGATGCGGTAGCCGTTATCAATCTTCTTATAACCGAGAAACCGTTCATTTAAATGGATATTTGCACCGTTGTCCATGGCTTTGAGCACTAAGCTTTGATCAAATCTCGCGCGATCGAGCACAAGATTCGTTTTATCGAGATTGATGTAAATGGACTTTCCGCTCGGCGCGACGATTTTAAACCGCTCAATCTTGCTGATGACAAGAGCCGGGTCAATCGATGTTACTCTCTTAATCGAGTCCGTGAGAATCCCTGTGCACGCAACTGGAACTCCACATTTAGCATGCTCTTCGAAGACATGTACTTCTTCTTTTTTCTCTTGAGATGCATAAAAACTCCCTGCGGGCCCTGCGCCTATTACGCTGATCATAAAACTTGGGTAACAACCGATTATAAAAGGTTTGTGATAGAATTAAACGCTTTTTACCATAACATAACTAGGCTTAATTGTTCCGGAAGCTGTGGCTTTTTGGTAGACCCCTACATTCTCAAAACCATTTTTCTTGTAAAAATCAATAACAGATGCCCTGCAGTCCAACCAGACACCATGTTTGGTATGTTCTTTTGCGTACTTACCTGCTTCCCTTAAGAGGCCTGAACCAATACCCGCCCCTCTAAACTCAGGATGCACGGCAACCCAACTGACGCATGCGTAGTTTGCTATGGGCAAAAAGGCAGCTGCGTGAATATCTTCCTCAGTGATCATAAAAAGCAAATAACCTATGAATTTTCCTTCATGTTCGGCTACGAGAAAAAATCCTTGTTCTGAAGTAATGAATTTACGCACTTTTTTTGAAGCCACAGCGTGAGATCTTTTATCCGCCGCTTGAATAAGCGCAACAAGTGCAGGAGCGTCATGCGGTGTTGCTTTTCTGAATCTCATTCAAGCAAAAATTAAGGTTATATAACCCCGACCAAAAACAATAATCCAATAGTCGCAACACCGGCGCCTGCAAACCTTAAAAGCGTTGATGCAATCTGCGTTTTCTTCGCATATAAACCGATCAGCACACCTGAGATATGCAGCATTGCCGTAGACAGCACAAACCCAAGCGCATATAATGCAGGCTGCGCGATTGAAGGCATTTCAGTGCCATGCGCGTGGCCATGAAAAACCGCGAACAAACCAACGCATGCATACGCCAGCCATTCTGGAAGTTTTCTGGATACAGCAATGAATGTTCCCAGCACAAGCACAGAGAGTGCAATTCCCGTTTCAACAGCGGGTAATCCAAGGCCCATCATTGCCAATGCTCCGCCGAGTATCATGAACCCAACAAACGTTGAAGGCACTTGCCAGATCGCACGTCCTCCAAGCTGCGTGCTAATAACCCCTACAGCAACCATCGCAAGAAGATGGTCAAGACCAAAAAGAGGATGTGTCAACCCACTGCCTATGCCATAACCTCCAATTAAGTGCGCGTGCACGACAGAAGGAAGGATGAATACAGGGGTCAGATACAATAAGATTTTTTTGAAGTTCATGGAATTTACACCTCTGATCATTTGAAAGTAAGCTCATATAAATACTTTTGTGTAAGGTTTTTAAAGCAAAATGCACTTTCAATGAGGATGAGTAACGGAAAACCGCCCAGGTTGCATGTCGTTGTACCATCTGATGCATCACTTACGCACACTGTTGGATTAATCCTGGCACTCAATGATCTCTATGAGTTTCTATCAGAGGGAGATCGCATTGAAGCAGAAAAGCCAACATTCAACCGCGTCTCCAAAGACCACGACCATAGCATTCCCAGACAAGAGGGGATAGATGCTTTGCTGTTCCATGCCCAACCCCGGTATCGCACATCATTATTGGCACAGTTCCAGGAATTTTTTCCAGGGGATGATATCTCTTTTAAGGAAGCAACGTGCTGGATTTTTGATCAGCTTACAAATCCCCCGCGTTATGTGCGATAACAATTAAAGCCAGAACAAAAACAGCGCCAAATACAACAACGGCACCACAATAAACACGGCATACTCCGTTCTCGCGTGGATCTTCTCAACTTTCGCCATTTGCTTCGTCTCAACGTATTGCAGCAAGATAATGTTGAGCACAAACGAGGCGAGCAGGACAAAATACGTTAACATCATGAACTTGTCCGCAAACGTAAGATAGCTCACGGGCGGAATCTGGTTTGAGATTGAGATGTGGAACATGACAGATGCCACGAGACCTGAGCTTACCATGGCTAAGCGTGTCGTGATTTTGTCTGGATCCATTAAGAAACTGGACATGACAATAATCAGGCCGAAGATCACGGGAAGGAATGTTTTTATAAAGCTGTTAAACGCGATTTTCGAGATGTCTACGGTATAGATATACCGTGAATACGTTTCGTCATACGCCTCATACACGTGCTCATCCACTTCAGCTCGCCATCCATCAATATTCCAGCCGGCGAATATGATGCTGGGATCTATGCCGGACTCGTCATTGTTGACAGTATACCTTAATTTATCCGTCGTCAGTGTTTTGTCCTCAAGAATAATCTCGACTTTCTGCGTGTCAAATGGGAATCTGCGCAAGTCAATCGGGCTGTTTAAATTCGCTTGGATGCGATAAAACTTTTCGGTTGGCGTGTCAATGATTTTGTCCGCGCTCGACGCCCGGCCGTTCATGAACTCATAGCCGTCAACCGAACAGTTAGAATCGCACTTGAACGAAAGATAAAAATCAGCTGTAAATCCCCCAGTTGCGATGTCAAACTTGCCGAGATTGAGCAAGTATAAGCCCACACGCGCATCCGTTGCGGAGACGGCAGGCAAGAGCACGCAAAACAATGATATAATCAGGATCAGTTTCTTCATACGATGCAGATAATCTAACTTCATTTAAAAAACTTTTGAGTTCTGTTGTAATGCTCAGTCGATTTTCCTCAGTCTCTTTGGAAGTTCCCTTGAGATGCTCCAAATCAGATTAAACTGCCTGCGGTAGCTATCCGCAAGTGCTTTGTTCTTAACCATAATTGCATGTGATGGGTTTCCAAACAACAGAAATACAACAGTATTTGCGTAGACGTATACAGGAGTTGGGCTGAACGCCTCTTTTGGCATCCATCGATAACGTGTTTGAGTTCCTTCAACAGTATGCATATCTCCCTCCTGGATCAGGACACGCTCTTTTCCGCCCAGCTTTCGAAGCCGATTGAGATACTGTTGGAGCGCAATCGTGTCCACGTCAAAAAACTCCTTCTCAACAACCCCTGTGATCAAGACCTCACCCGCTTTCTTCTGAAATCCATTCATAATGTCCCTGAAAACTGTCCGGACAACATCCTTCCCTTTGTACACATCAACAAAACAGTCTTCCCGCGGAAGCTTTGTCAGATTCATAAGCTCAGGCAAAATTGATTTATATTTCTCTTCTTTCACCTTCAGATACTCCAGAACATTCTCCGGGGAGATCCCCTGAAAGTGCTTCTTTCCCTGCTTTAAGACATAACTCACGAATCCTTTCTCCAATAATCGTTCCAGCGCATCGTACACCGCCTGCCGATGCAGTCCGGATTTTTCTGCAATCGTGTTAACGGAAACAGACCCCGTCTTGAGAAGTGTAAGATAGACGTGAGTCTCATTCGCCGTTAATCCAAGATCCATGATGATTTGCTTGTCCATAGCGCTGGTGATGCGTACATGTTTATAAAACTTTCGTAAAAGTATTTACTACAATGATATAAATAGCCGGGGCGTACTCCTGTGTCGGTGATGAATATGAAAACAACAGGAGTATTGGTGTTAGGAGGATTAGCGCTTGCGGCGTGCCGTGACCCAACCACGCCTATGCACGTCCGAGACGATTCATGGGGACCCGACCAAAGGATCGTTTATTTTAATGTCCAGCCGGAACCAACCTATAGTGAAGTATATGGTGACCTCCCACCTTACGGGTCATTGGATTATGTGTGTACAGCCAAAAGAAACGTGGGCGATATTGAGTGGTCCGGTGGTGAATTGATTATGGCAAGTCAAGAAGCATTTGCTGACTACGTATATTACTTCGAAGCACTACGAAGGGGTCAAGAAAGACCTGCGAGCCTGACACGATAAGGTGAAACTATTTACAATTTTTTCTTAATTCTTATCTTCCAAGCAGATACCGCACCTTCGCCTCAATATCAGCGATTGTCGGAGTATCCTTCATTAACGCTTCTCCCACAAGCATAGCGTTTATCTCCTTGCCCTGCGCGCGCACGCCTGCGAGAATACACTCGATATCCTCCCGGGATCTGATCGCGCTCTCCGTCACGAACACGGTTGCGGTTTCCGGAGCATAAGGGATTATACGAGCCGTCGTAGATTTGTCTTCTCTGAATGTTCTCAAATCCCGGTTATTAATGCCCACTACAACGGGGTATGCGAGCCTTGAGTGTATCATCTCCTCCGTCGTATGACATTCCACAATATAACCCATGCCGAGTTCAGACGCTTTGGTGATCATAAAGTGCATAAGGCCCGGTTCCAGCAACGCTGCAATGAGCAAAATGGCGTCCGCGCCGTACATGCGCGACTCATAGATTTGATCGAGAGTCACTATAAAGTCCTTCCGCATCACGGGAATGTGCACGGCTTCAGATACGGCCTTCAAGTCATCTAATGAGCCCTTGAAATGAGCATCTGTGAGCACAGAAATTGCAGAAGCCCCTGCCCGCTCATACGCTAACGCAATCTCAACTGGGTCTGCATTCGGCCGCAGATCCCCTTTGGAAGGAGATGCGCGCTTGAATTCCGCGATGAGGTGTAAACCCGGCTTCGCAAGCGCCCCATAAAAATTTCTCTTGGGAAGACACGCATCATGCGTCGCGGGATTGTCATGTGCCCTCTTGAACGCATGCAATGCTTCGGAATGAGCCAGCGCTTCAATCTCGGGAGTTTTATCATAAACTATCCTTCTTAAGATATCAGGGCAATCACGGGGAAGCTCCATGGAATATCGAGAACGGCTGAGCTCTTTTAAAGATTATGGAAGCCGACTACGTATCGTGTCAGAAAACGCCTTATCAAAACCGGCCTGCCTGCATTCGTACGCGGTTCCGCATCTCAGCGAACTGCATTCAGGGCATGGAGGGCAGACACGGCAATCCCCAGGACAATGCTCAATCGCATACTGGGCGCACTGCAGTTTCTCGTCGGGATCGCCCCATTGATACAAAAAAAGCGCAAACGCCCCTATCACGGCAGCTAATGCCACAAGCAGCATCCATTTGACGTGCATGCCGCCATTATATCCTAAAGCTTTATAAATGTAGTCCCATCCTTCATTCACATGGAGTCATTACAGTTACAGGCTGCCTTGCTCAAGGCAGTGCGAGAGATGGGCTTTGACAAGCCCACAGATATTCAAACCTTATGCATCCCTGAAATCCGTAAGGGGCATGACATCGTTGGGCAATCAAGCACGGGATCTGGAAAAACCGCTGCGTTCGGCTTACCCCTTCTTGAGAAAATTCAGCCCCGCCAAGGCATCCAGGCGCTTATTCTCACGCCGACACGAGAGCTCTGCGTTCAAAACAATGAGGCGTTGAACAAGTTCGCAAAGTATGCGCAGCTTCATTCAACCGCGATATATGGGGGTGTAGGCATTCAGCCTCAGATTGACGCGCTTCAGCGTGTTGAGATCGTTGTCGGTACTCCGGGAAGAATTTTAGACCATCTTGAGCGGGGCACGCTCAGGCTTGACCGCGTGAATTACTTAGTGCTTGATGAAGCGGATAAAATGCTTGAAATGGGATTTATTGAAGATGTTGAGCGTATTATCAGCGCTGTGCCGCAGCATAGACAAACGCTTTTGTTCAGCGCGACAATGCCCAGTGAGATTAAACGGCTTGTGAAGAGGTATCTCCGGGATCCAAAAACCATAACCAGCGAGATTTATGTGGATAACAGCCTGCTGAACCAGGTGTATTATGTCATCCCGATGCGGGAAAAATTCTCGCTGCTTGTGCATCTTGTGCAATCGTATCCAAACGGGATCTCCTTAGTGTTTTGCGCGACGCGCTCTGAAGTAGATGTCGTGACGAGAAACTTAAAACTACATGGAGTGCGCGCGATGGCGATTCATGGCGGGCTTACGCAGAATAAAAGGTCCATTGCGGTCGATTCGCTGCGCAAAGAGCATATTAACGTGCTTGTCGCCACAGACGTCGCGGCGCGCGGCCTTGATATTAGAAACATCTCACACGTGTACAATTATGATGTCCCAAAAACCTCAGATGAATATGTGCACAGGATAGGGAGAACCGCCCGCGCGGGCCAGGAGGGTGACGCGATTACGCTGTTATCCGAGAGGGATTATGAGAATTTTAATCGCGTCTTGCAGGACAGAAGCCTCACGATAAAACGGGCGCAGCTTCCCCAATTCCAGATCGCGCGATTCCAGCGTTTTTCCAGGCCTCAGGGCGGAAGATTTCCCGAACGGCCCCAAGGCAGATTTCAAAGCCGGGGAAGATCGCAGGGAAGATTCAGCAGAGGACATCGGCGATGAAGGGCATCGTCCTGCTCAGTTTTATCGTTCTTCTCACGGGATGCGTCGCAAACGAGTGTTATGAGTCCCAGACATGTGATGAGTATTGCCAGGATGGCATTGACCGTGAGTTTCAGCTTAACCAAGGCGTGTACATGAAGACATCCGAGGGGTGCTGCTGCGCGCTCAAAAACCAGACGATTGACTGGATAGGATGAACGCCATACAGATAGCGCTTCAGAGGCACGCACATCCGGAGAAGGCGCGGATTCTTCAACGTTTTTTCAAGACGGGAAAAGGCCAGTATGGCGAGGGCGATGTTTTTATCGGGGTCATGGTTCCTGAAACCCGCGCGGTCGCGAAAAAATTCATGGATGCGGGGTTTCGGGAGGTTGAGGCGTTGCTGGACAGCAAAGTTCATGAGCATCGTCTTTGCGGGCTGCTCATCCTCGTGCTGCAATACCAGAAAAAACCGTCAAGAGATATTGTTGATTTCTATCTCAAGCATTTCTACGCTGTGAACAACTGGGATCTTGTTGATTTGACTGCACATAAAATTCTCGGAGCTTGGCTTCTACAGAGAGATCGATCACTCCTGTTCAGACTCGCGCGCAGCAAAAACCTGTGGGGGCGGCGAGCAGCCATCGTGGCAACATTTGAGTTCATCCGAAATCATGATTTCAAAGACTCGATAAGGCTTGCTGAACTGTTTTTGAACGAAAAACATGACCTCATGCATAAAGCTGTCGGCTGGATGCTGCGTGAGGTGGGTAAGAGAGACGAAAAACAATTGAGGAAGTTTTTGGACAGAAATGCGGCGCGTATGCCGAGGACAATGGTACGGTACGCGATTGAAAGACTACACGATAAAAAGAAGTATCTCGTGATTAAGAATACGTCTCGATGATGTAATCCAGATAGCTTAAAGGCTTTGTGAGAAATGCCTCAAGGCGCCGCCGCCAATACGGATCCTGCTGCGCGAATTGCCTCAACGCATTGCTTCCGGGTTTTGTATTCAGCTCAAGATTAAACAGCTCAAAATCCCCTTCGGAAAACACGAAGTCAATTCCAATTTCACCTACCGTTTCTGTTTTCGTCAGCGCGGAGATGATGCGCTTCCCCTGCGCGTGAATGAGCTTCGCAGCCCCTTCATAATCACCGCTGAACACGATACGCGGGTCCCGTGCCTCTCCAGGTGTTTTTGCGTGCGTTATGTTTGTGTGGTCAGCTCCTGGCGCTGCAACTCGCAGGTAAAAGCAGGTTTCAGAGAGCCTGCCTTCCGTGCCCCGCTGCCACAGAGAGCGAATGTCGTACTTTCTTGATCCTTCGGTTGTGTCCGGACGAATCCCCTCTTGCATAATGTACGCTTCAGGAGACACAATGAGGCTTTGGATCACTTCGGAGGCTTTTCCCGCGGATCCGCACCGATGCTCCTGGACCGCTTTGACGACAAAATATCCGCCCTGCGCTTTTACAACAATCTGGCCGTCGCCATGTGATGCGCTTCTGGGTTTTAGAAAAACGATGGGAAACTCCTGAATGAAAGCGGCAACTTTTTCGGGATTGTAGAGTTCCGTTTCAGGCATGTCGATTCCAGATTTTTCGAGCGCGAGGTATGTGTCCCATTTGTCATAGCATAATGTTCTCAACGCCCTTCCATTGACAGGACGCACGTTTTTCGCCTGCAGTGCTGCGATGAGATTGTCTACAAGATCCTGCTCCGGATCCGTCATGTTTGTGCGATCGTATAACGCGTGCACGCTCGGAACGAGAAATCTCTGCATCTCTCTTCCGTCCCAAAGAAGGCCGTAGAGCGGTTCTCTGTCCTGCAGCCTGGAAAGGTTTGCTTTTGATATCCCTACGTCAACAAGCGCGATCCCGAGCTTTTTTGCGCGCTCCGCACGTTCCCGATAAAGGTCTTGGCCCTTGTCGCTCGGCGTACTTAACCACGCAGCCACCTTAGACGCTTTGAGAACCTTCCGTTTTTCCATAACATTGTAAGTGCATCTCCGCTTTTAAATCCTCGCCAAAACCAAAGTGTTTTTAAATGACGGGTGCTCCATAAAAGGCATGTTGCGCATAACCCATATGGCACAGGCGGCTCACATCATACGCTCTGGCGGCATTGTCGCATTTCCCACAGAAACAGTGTACGGACTTGGAGCGAACGCTTTTGATGGTCGGGCCGTGAAAAAGATATTCAAAGCTAAGGGAAGGCCGTCTGATAATCCCTTGATAGTGCACATTGCTTCGATGCGTCAACTCAAGCAGGTAACATGCGGGAATCCACAAAATACGATGTCTCTCATTAAGAAGTTTTGGCCGGGTCCGTTGACTTTAGTCATGAAGAAAAGCAAAAAGATTCCCCATATTGTAACCGCCGGCCTGCAAACCGTAGCCGTGCGCATGCCCGATCATCCCGTGGCATTGCGATTCATCAAGGCTTCTCGCGTTCCCATCGCGGCTCCCAGCGCGAATATTTCCGGAAAGCCAAGCGCGACGAACGCGAAGCATGTGATGCACGATTTTGAAGGGAGAATTGATGCAGTTATCGATGGCGGACAAGCAAAGCATGGCGTTGAAAGCACAGTCCTTGACCTCACGGTACATCCCGCGGCGATTCTTCGTCCTGGAGCTATTACGAAAGAACAGATTGAGCGTGTCATTGGGTCGGTGACGTTTGCTCGGACGGGGAGTGTGGTGAAATCCCCCGGCATGAAATACAGGCATTACGCTCCTCTCGCAAAGGTTGTCCTGTGCGCATCACTTCAAGAGATTCAAAAGAGACGTAGGAAAAAATCGGCGGTCATCGCAGGAAAAAAAGTCGCTGGAGTGAGCTTTGTGTTTATCAATGAACGCCACCTCGCGAAAAACCTGTATCATTGGTTTCGGGAAGCGGACAAGAAAGGATGCGGCTCTATTTTTGTGCAGACGGTCTCTGAGAACGGGCTTGGGGCGACGATTATGAACCGGCTGAGGAAGGCGGCGAGTTTCAAGTGAGGTTTAAATAAGCAAAGACTTACGTTCTTCATGTCATACACGTTCGAAAACCACTGTGAATTCCCTGAAAACTCCGTTGGAAAACTTATTCTGTGTAAGGAAGGAACAAGAGTTATGCTCTTTGGAAGGATGGTAGCGCTCGATGAAATCGCTTCTTTGACATGGGAAGCGGCAAAAGAACGACTAAAGGATATCATGCATGAGTAGGATCCTGAGCGAGGCATCGCGCGCATTCGCGTGATTGCCGGTGATCATAGGGAGATCCCGCACAGGGCTCCTGTCCTTGGAGGCACACAGGCAGTGTACAGAGATCGAAGGATATTCTTATTACGTGACAGCGCAAGGTATGGAGGAGTGCATCCGGATGCGGTGCAGCAGTGCATCCCTCATATCGCTATAGAACATGAATCCCTGGGTGGATTCGGTGAGTATAGAGGCCCGTTAGAAATATTTCTTGCATATGAAGGAGAGCGATAGTTAAAAACTCACATTTAACCCTTTCAGCGCCGCAACCAGCGCTTCATGTCCCGTGTAATGGATCGCGTGCATGCCCAGCTTTTTAGCCCCTTTCACGTTCTCGTGAAGATCATCGATAAACACGCATTCTTGCGGCTGAACACCGAGTTTCTGAAGCGCGTCCTCATAGATTTTTGCGTCGGGTTTCAGGGCCTGCACCATGTAGGAGAGCGTGATCGTGTCAAAGTATCCAAGAACAATGTTTTTACTGAGCGTGTTCTCGTAATCGAGATCGCTGATATTAGAGATTAATCCTAATTTGTACTTGCCTTTTAACGATCGAATGAGCGCGTATGTTGAGGGAATGGGGACAAATACATCCGTATATGCGCGAACGAGCGCCTCATGCGAAAGAGGGGTGTTCGTGATCTGCTTTACCTTCTGCATAAACTCCGCGCCCGTGAGCTTTCCTGACTCAAGCTGGTTTGTCATGCCTCCATTCCCGTAGATTCCCTTCCTGAGCACTTCTATAGGAACGTTCGTGAATGGCGAGATCCTCGTGAGAAAAATCTGATTCTCGAAACTGCATATGACATTGCCGAAGTCGAAGAGGATTGCTTTGATCATGATAAAACCCCGGCGTGTTGCTATATAAATGTTGTGAATATGTTTTTAAAGCCCAGAGTACTTACACATATCATGCCATTTACATTCGAAAACCGATGCGAATTTCCTGAGAATTCCGTTGGGAAGCTCATAGTGTGCAGAGAAGGGGATCGTATTCTATTGTACGGAAGAATGGTTGTGCTGCCCGAACTCATTGGCATGTCATGGGAAGAGGCAAAGCGAGTATTGCGTGATCTCATGGTCGAGAAGCAACCCGACACGCCATTTACGCGTATCCGTTATCTTGTAGGGGATCACATAGATTTACCCAAGTCCGGTGTTGTTCTTGGAGGAACACAGGCGTTATACAGGCCCCAACAAATATTCTTGTATTGGGACAGTGGAAAATATGACGGGGTCCATCCAGGGGCGGTTCAGAAGTGTCTGCCCACAGCCATCATCGAACATGAAAAGCTCGGTGGCAGATGCGATTATTCAGGCTCATTAGAACAGTTTCTTCGACAGCAGCCTTAACGCAATCGCTTCTTCAGCATCAGCTCAGGTTTTCCAACGTGCAATTCCTTGCTAACCTTGACATCAAGATGATCCAGAAATTCTAGAATCCCTTTGCGAATGCTTTTGACATTTGAGTTTTTTCCGCGATATTCCACTTCAAGAAACAAGCCGAGATTCTTCACGTCGTCCAGGACAATCGTATATTCTTTCGTTTTGAATTCATGCCTGGTCGTATTCATCTCAATGAGCTTTTTCAGTCCAAGATGCTCAATGATCCGAAGCGCAGTCTCAAAGTCTTTGACACGGGTTTCGTATTCATCCGAATATGTCCATATGCCTTTCGCGTCATGATGATCGATCTTGTACGCGATCTCGCTCAAGTTTCCATGACTCCGCAGGCGAAAGCATTCTTTGGGAAATTCGCGTTTGATCGCCGCTTTTTTAGCGTGAGCCGGATCAAAAAAGTAAATATCATGGATCTTTTTTATGCCTTTGAACGCGAATTGACGCAATTTTGGCAACGCTTTGCGTTTTGGCTCAAGCACTTCAACAAGGATTTCGATTTCGCGCATACTCTTCAATAAAAACATGTAGTTCATAAAGCTTGCGCACTGGACAAACGCGAGGACAACGCATTTAAATGAGGAATAGCTGTAAAGAAGCATGCACAGCATCGTTCTGCACGAATACATTCCACTAAAAAAACAATATGACAACCGAGGCGGCCTCTCCGAGCGAATCCTCCGGCTGCGGCTCGAACAGCAGGGCTGGATCGTGTGGAAGTCAGCGCTCATCGGCTTCTGGGAATCAGAGTATCCCAACGTCGCAAGGAAATATATGAGGTTGCGCGAGCTGCTCGACCCTGAAACGAGAGAATGGCTCGAATACATCAATGCCGTGCACCATGGATTGCCGGATTATATCTGTTACAGGGCCGGAAAATGGAAGTTTGTCGAATGCAAACTGGGACATGAGCAGCTGAACAAAAACCAAAGGAAATGCATTCCCAAGCTCAAGGAACGGGGATTTCACGTAGAAGTGCATAAGCTCGTTGAGGATTGCACGAAAACACGTGCGGCGCTTGTCCAGCTCGGTACCCGTGAGAAAAAAATTCTTGAAAAGCAGATGAGAATCGTGTTACGTAATCCGAGGTAAATCTAAATCGCAGGACAGGGCTATTTCCCTAAGTCTTTTGCGCTGCGTATATCTTTGATCTGGTGCAAAGAACAGATGCGTTCGCAGTCCTGGAATACTTTCTTCGATGCGTTGGAGCGTTTCGTCAATGCACGCGAGCCCATGAATGATCCACGGGCGCTCGGGAGTGTCAAGTTCCATAGGAATTGCGTATTTTTCAGTGTAGCGTACTCGTTCGTGCTCATTTTGCGTGATAAAGAGTCCGATCATGAGCGCAGGCATTGCAAGCTCTAAGGATTTGTGATACGCCATGACAAAACGGGGAATTCCAAACACCTCGCGCAACTGCCACTCTTGGAGATATGCGATGAATGTGTCATAGTCTTCTGTTGTGGGCATGAAATCGTAAATGCGGGTGCATTTTTAAAGATTACTTCAATGATTTCACCATATACGGCCCTTCGCGCGCATAGCCCAATTTACGATAGTATGCACGAACACCCACTCCTGAAATCACGACCATTTTATCTTTTCCGTTAACCCTCGCGATCCTCTCCGCCTCTGCCATGAGTTTTTTGCCATAGCCTTTGTGCTGGGATTTCTCTTCCTCACTTGCTCCAATAGCGACAGCCATTCCATACACGTGCAATTCACGTATGAGCGCGCTTTTCAGCGTAATCGCAGGATGCAAACTACGCGGTGGAAATCGCAGCCGGACAAAACCGAGGAGTTTATCCGAAGCTTCAATGCTGATGAAGAATTCCTTGCCCCCGCTCGCCTCATATTCCTGAACGTTAATCGAGGGTTTTCCCTTCACAACACCCTGCTTAATCTCCCTGCAGCGGATGCACCGGCACTTGACGCTTCGTTTCTTCGCAAGCTCAGTAACATACTGGCGAAGGTTTGTGCGATTCACACCAGCTGTCGTCGCATACGTCGGGATATCGCGCTGCACTCTCATGATCCGGCAGTATTCAGGGACATATTTTTTGCTTTCAACAATAATATCCGCGGCCTCCTCCGTGCTCAAAGGAACAAATGCTCCTTTCCTGAACTGCTTTTCAAGCGGAGTTCCGGGCATGACCATGCACGGATAGATTTTGAGCATATCCGGACGGAATTCAGGATTAGAGAATATCTCGCGCATACACGCGATGTCGCGCTCGCGGTCAATGCGTTTGCCGGAAGGCCCGGGAAGCCCCGGCATCATGTGAAAATTGATCTTGAAGCCAAGGTCACGCAAGTCAGCAATGCTCTTCTTTGAGTCAGCGAGCGTGTGGCCGCGGTTTGTGCATTTCAAAATCTCATCATACACGGTCTGAATGCCAAGCTCAACGCGCGTGCATCCGAGTTTCAAGAATTCAAGGCCATGGGATGCAAAGCCCCAATCAGGCTTTGTTTCAATCGTCAGCCCAATGCATCGGATTGCAACCTGTTCATTGAGGACTTCCTCCTCTTCTAACGCATGCGCCTGTTTATCTTTGAGCGCAAGAATTTTCTTTGTGATGCGCGCTTCGCGCTCAGGATTTCCTACAGGACTAGGCAACTCAAAAAATTGTTTGAACGCTTCAAGGTCAAACTTTCCCCGGGGAAAGAACACACGACTGAAGTCGTTGTACGCCTTGAAGCTGAGTCTTACAAAATCCTCCTGATATTTTTTTGGGAACGCAGGGAATGTTCCCCCCATGATGATCTGATCCACTTTGTCCGGATTTTGGCCGAGGACAATGTATTGCTCAAGCCTGTTGAAGACAATTCTGTATGGATCATAGTCGTTTCTTATGCCGCGCATTGTGCTCGGCTCTTTTCCCGTATAACTTTTTGGAACGTCGCCGTAGTAGCTGTTTAATCCCCCGGGGCAATATGTGCATGATCCATGCGGACAGATCCCTGGCTTGGACATTGTTGCGACAACAGCAACCCCGCTTCCCGTTCTTGTTGGTTTTGTCTGAAGATACTGCCGAACTGCTCCAACCTGCCCTTTGGGAGTGTTCAGATAGATCTCGACATCCGTTGGAATCTCCCTTCGCTTGTATTTTTTGCACAGCTGCAGCTTTTTCTTCGCGAGAAGCTGCTTTGAGGGCTTATGCTCTTCTGTCCACGAGATGAGTTCGCTGAAAAAGTCCATGCAGAATTGAGCGTGGGAGAGTATAAAAACTTATGCGACGTACTCAAGCAATGCATCAAGCTGAGCCGCGCACCGCGCCCGATATGCAACATCGTCAAACAGGCGAAGACGCGCTTCGATCGTACGCTGAATATCCGGATGTTCAAGGAGTATACTTATGCTCAATGCGTTGAGCAGCGCTGCCCGGACCGTTTTAGATTCCGCTGTGGAATACCATTCCTCATTCAGGGCATTGGGATGCAATTCAACATACTGCGCTATGCTCTGGAGCTCAGTCAACTGCTCGATAGGAGGCTGATGGCCGTTGAGATGTATTTTCTCTGGGTCAATTTGAGATGGGTTTCTCAGAAGTACGTCAATACATACAGAGAGCGAATCGCCTGATCTAGGTAGATTATTGCGTGATGTCACATACAACCCCTTGCAGAAGCCGAAATCCAAAGTTTATAAGGATTATTGTGGTATAACTATTGTTAAGAAGTAACAGAATCTAAAAACTCAAGTGCATGCTCAGGATCATATGCGTCTCTGATGTTTACAAGCGCCTGCCAAGCGCCTGCCCTATATGCACATGATCATCCGTGCCAATCCTTGGGCACGCGGTATTCACCCATGCCTCAATAAACGGATAATTCTCAAGAAGATCAAGCCTCAACGTGTCATCAATGAAGATGTACGCTTTTTTCTCCTTTTTTTCAATCATATCCTTAAGTTTTAACGCGTTCTCAAGATACTGCTGCCCGGGCTTCACGGTAACGAGAATGCCAACGGTTCTCGCCATGATGTAACGCTTGAGATTCGCTTTCATTTTCTTGAGCTGAACGAGAATGTCATTTTTTGTGATACTTTTCATTTTTTCCGCGATCGGGTCCCAGATCATGACATCTTTGATTGC
>JAGVYU010000045.1 GCA_018303105.1 Candidatus Woesearchaeota archaeon
TGAGTTGCATATACCTGAGATAATACTTTGATTCATAAAAACTTTTCGGGTTAGAGAGCATCATTTTCTAACAAACATTTATAAAATCCTTTTCTCTCTTGTAAAACTATGACACTGGAACACACGATCCTCAAATACGCGCTGCAAAATGCCGTGAAATTTGAGGGCAAAGCGAATCCAGGGGCGGTCATGGGAAAAGTCCTTGCGGAAGACCCTTCGTTGAAGGCAAAGATGAAGGACGTGAATCTCACAATACACAAAGTACTCAAAGAGATACATGCGCTGAGCGTTGATGAACAGCTGAAACAACTCGAGGCCATCGCCCCTGAACTTCTTGAAAAAAAGGAGAAGCAGGAGAGGAATCTGTTTTCCGTGTTTGACATCAAGCCTGGACAGACGGTCAAATCCGCTTTTCCTCCAGGGCCCGAGAAATACCCACACATTGGCCACGCCAAAGGATTAATACTTAATAAGATGCTCGCAGACCAGTATGGAGGAGCATTCGTGCTGAGGTTTGAGGACACGAATCCAAGCCTCGTGAAAAAAGAATTCTACGGCATTATGCTCGAGAACTTTGAATGGCTCGGCGTCATCCCCGATGAAGTTCAGTATGCGTCAGATCATATGGACTTATTTTACAAGCACGCGGAAGCATGTATCAAGAACAGTAACGCATATGTGTGCACATGCGCCCAGGATGTCATGAAGGATAACAGAATGAAGATGCTTGCGTGCGCGTGCCGCGATAAAAATCCAGATCGCAACCTCAAGGAATGGAAGGAAATGCCTTCTAAAAAAAGCGGCGATGCAGTACTGAGGCTGAAGATAGGCCTCTCGCATCAAAACACGACGATGCGAGATCCTGTCATATTCAGAGTCATGGATGAGGAGCATGCACGCCTCGGAAAAAAATACAGCGTCTGGCCGAATTATGATTTTCAAAACGCTATCATGGACGGCGCTTTCCATATTACCCATCGCGTCCGAACGAAGGAGTTTGAGATGCGCTCGGAGCTTCAAAGGTATATCCAGGACCTCCTCAAGCTTCCCAGAACCCAAACGTATGAGCTTGGAAGGTTTAACATGGAGGGAGTTGAAAGCTCGGGAAGAATCATACGGCAGTTGGTGCAGGAGGGAACGCTTATTGGATGGGATGATCCCAGCTTAACCACGATCGTCGCGTTAAGACGGCGCGGTTTTCTCCCTGAGGCGATCAAAAACTTTGTCGTTTCCACAGGCATAACCAAAAACGACACGAGCATGACGTGGGATGACCTGATTGTGCATAACAAGCGCATTCTTGACAACATCGCTCCCCGGTTTTTCATGATTCATGATCCGATGCACGTTACGATTACGGGAGCGCCGGCGCGAGCCATAGAGCTCAATCTCAATCCGAATGAAAAAGCGGGGGGAAGGCCGTTTCAAACGAACGATGCATTCATCCTTTCCCGAAGGGATATTGAAGAGTGCAAGGATGATGAACTCATGCGGCTCATGGACTGCCTGAACTTCGTTAAACAAGGAAAAACACTCGCATTCAAGTCAACCGATTTCATGGAATACAAGAAAACAGGAAAAAAGATCATGCACTGGCTGCCTTCGAAGGGGAACGTGGACATTGAGATCCTCATGCCCGATAAGTCGATTCTGAGAGCAATCGCGGAACACAACGTTACAACGCTTGAGCAGGGCGCTATTATCCAGTTTGAGCGCTTTGGGTTTTGCAGATTGGACGGGAAAAAAGAAGATACGCTACGGTTTTGGTTTACGCATAGGTAGGCGTTTGTCTTATTTTGGAATCTCTCCAGTATACGGAGGATAACTGTGAAGGTGATATCTCTCTTTTAGAACATCAAGCACTGAGGCAAAGAGAATGTGAGAAGTGTAAACAAGATCATGCGCAAGATCGGAATCAACGCATGCGGAAACAAGTGTGAGCTCCCGATCTGCTCGTTTAAAATCGAGTTCTTTCCTCCGCCCGGCTACCTCTTCCTGTCTGACCCTGGTGTCTAACTCAATACGTTCTGTCTCAGTCCGAAGGTTTCGGATTTGTTTGTTCTTTCCTGCAATTCCAAAGTGAAGAGAGCTTCGTTCCTTCAACGCTGACGAATAAGTACCTGAAAACGGCCGCAGCATAGCACTGACAATACCGAATCCAATGCCATATATCGTGTGGGAAATAATTTCATATAACGGATGTGGGTTGCGGTTCTCCATTGCACTCATAAACGCACTATACTCCCCCTTAAACTCCTCGCGCCGTCTTTCAAACATATCCCTTAAATCCTTCCGAACCGACGCTCTTACCTCCTTTTCCTGCGTCAGTAATCTTTTTTCTTCGGATTCGCACCGCGCAAGAACCTGCCCCATTGAAAGGTCAGAAGCAAAGGCGTCAGCAATCAAAGAAACAAGGTCCTTCTCAGGCTCTGTATCCACGATTTCCCCGAGCCTTCGAGCTAATCCGAGATAATGCTCGCTGAAATCAATCAATGCTGCCGTGTTCATAATACCCCAAACACTGAAGCGCGTGATGATTTAAAAATGTGTGTTTTATAGAGGAGAGGTGTAAGTGTAATTCCGCAACGTTTATAAAGTAAAATGCCTGTAAAAATCGATGAAGCGATTCCTACGCCAGCCACTTCTGCTTGTAGGGCTCGTTATCCTCCTCTGGGCACCTACACCAGCGGTTGCAAAACTGCTGCTTGCTGATCTCACAAGCATACAAGTGTTAGCGTATGCATCGTTGCTCGCGACGTTGGCACTGCTTCTCATTATAGTTGCCACGAGCAAAGTGAAAACATTATCGACGTATGCCCCGCGCGATTTTTTAATCCTTCCGGTATTGGGCTCGCTCGGCGTGCTCTTGTATTACCTCTTTTTTTATGGTGCGCTGACGTTTATCCCGGCCCAGGAGGCTTCCATCGTTAATTATCTCTGGCCGCTTCTCGTGGGCATCTTAGGAAGCATACTCTTGCGAGAAAAGCTCCGCATTCATCACGTTCTTGCGCTTCTCCTTTCATTCTCAGGCGTATATGTTGTGATCACCCGCGGCACGCTAACACTGTTTTCGGATTGGCGAGGCGTCCTTCTGGCTATTCTTGGAGCATGCTCTTATGCCTTATACTCCGTGTTAAGCAAGCGATGGAAATATACAGACGTTCGGGCGATCTTTTACGGCTATGCATGGGCTTCTCTCATATGCATCGCATGGGTAGTCTTGCACGGCACGCTTTATTATCCATCACCCTACCAGCTTATCGGACTCATCTGGATGGGGACGATGCCGAGCGCTCTCGCTTATATCGTATGGCTGTCAGCCTTACGGCAGGCGCCCGTGCGCAAGATGGCAAACCTCGTATACCTCACACCCTTTGTATCCCTTATATTTATTTACACTATGCTCGGAGAAAAGATATTGATTTCATCATTTCTTGGACTCCTCCTTATTGTGGCAGGCATCGTCATTCAGCTTGCGAGAAAATAATTCCACAATCTTTATATAATCAGAGCCGAAGGTATGTCTGAGGTGACCCTATGGGAGACACAATCGTTGTTAAGGCTAAAATCAAAGAATACGCGAAGGTGGAAGGAAAACTCCTCAACGTCACGGGAGACTTCGCGGATGCATTGAGCAAGAAAGTCGTTCAGCTCATCGAAGAAGCGAGCAAACGGGCAAAAGCGAACAGCAGAAACACAGTTATGCCGAAGGACCTTTAACTTTTAACGTTTTCAAATGCGCCTTATAGCGCTCCAGACGGAGTCGTAGATGTTTGAGTTTCTGAGGATCGTGCTTTTTTGATTTCATCAGTTTCGCATAATTCCTGTCCAGATTCGAGATTTGTGCTGCAAGGATTTCGATATCATCGCGATTGGACTTCACCGTGCCGTGGATCTTCCGTTCCAGTTCCTGAACTCTCTTCTCACGGGCGATCCGCATCTGCATGTACATGTCAAGCTTCTGCTCAAGGCGTCTCATCCTCGCGGAGAGTGCATGGTCAACCGTAAACACGCTGGGCACAGATTTTACGCGCTTCTCCCGAGCAATGACGTTATTCACATGCTGTTTTAAGGTGTCCATATGCCTTTTCATCTGGCCGGGGGGTGCTCGCTTCATCATCTCCATATGCGACTCAAGATCCTGCCTTGCCTGATTCCGATCTGTAATCTTCTTCGCGGCTATGAGTAGATGATACAGGAATCTTTTCAGATGCAGGACTTCCTCCTCAGAATAATGGTGGAACATGTTAGCGCAAGGGCGGGAGTGGAGGCAACGGCCTTCGCATGCCAGGCCCGGAACTCATTGGTGGCGGAGGCTGCATGAGTGGAAGATTCATTGGCCCTGGGCTGAAAGGCTGCAGCATGGGCTCTGGCCTGATTGTAGTTGTCTCAGTCTGGAATGTTCTTCGCATGGGAGAGTCCTGCTTACGCTTCATGTCGTCAACCATATCCGCAAGGGCAACAATTCCCTCAGCAATTTTTTGATTTTGGTCAAGGATCTTGTCAATCTTCTCAGCGATGGGCTCTAAATGCTTCGCGACAAGATTCGCCTCTTCCTCCTCTAAATTCATTTGCACAGACGCTTCCTTGAATATGGTCAGCAGGTTATTGATAGAATTCGAGAGTTTTTCCATGGAATCCTTTGATTCCGGGAGATTTCCCTTCTTCAGTTTCTCAAGCTCATCCTTCAAATCAGCGATTTCCCTGTGGGGAAGAAGATCATACTCATCATCAGCCATACCATCCACCTCTTTATGACGAGTATGCAGATTCGCATATTTATAAATGTTGCGTCGTAATCCAGGAATGCCACATCCTACGCGCAACAAGCATCAAAAACTTCGCTCATCATCAGCTTAATAATCAGGCATACCCTGTGGGGCTTGCATTCTTTCTGGATTTTTTCCAGCGGCTATCACGTCATCAATCCTGAGAATCATGATCGCAACCTCGGCGGCAGAGCTCAACGCCTGCGTTTTTATCTTTAAGGGCTCAATAATACCTTGCTTCCAGGCGTCAATTGTTTTTCCCGTAAAGACGTTGATGCCCGCCCACTTTTGCTTTTTATCATGCGCGGCTTTCAGGTCTGTAAGAACATCAATCGGATCAAGGCCCGCATTCTCTGCCAGAGTTCTCGGGATCACCTCAAGCGCCTGCGCGAACGCCTGCACGGCAAGTTGTTCCCTTCCTGAGAGGCCCTCTGCGTATTGCCGCAGCTGCCGGGCAACTTCGATTTCAGATGCTCCCGCTCCCGCAACGACTTTTCCCGTCTGCAGCGCTGCCGCGATATCGCCCACGGCGTCCGTGATCGCGCGTTTAATCTCATCTGTAACGTGCTCAGTGCCGCCTCTTACAAGAAGTGTAACGACCTGAGCGTTTTTGCACTCCTGCACAAACGTCATTTCCTCCCCTGACATCTTGACGGCCTCAACAAGGCCAGCGTTTCCAAGATCTTTTTGTGACAACTCATGCAGATTCGTGACAATGGACGCACCGGTTGCCTTCGCGAGGGCTTCCATATCACTTTCCTTCACGCGGCGCCCAGCGTAGATGCCCTTTTTTGCGAGGAAATGCTGCACGAGATCGTCAATGCCTTTCTGGCAGAACACGACATTCGCGCCTGAAGCGGCAATTTTCTCCGCCATATTCTTGAGCATACGCTCTTCCTGGTCGAGGAATGCCTGCAATTGGCCTGGGTCATTAATCTGGATTTTTGCGTCTGTCTCCGTGCTTTTGATTTCAAGCGCGCTGTCAATAAGCGCGATCTTCGCGTTGATAACCTTCTGAGGCATGGAAGGATTCACGCGCTCCTTGTCAATCACGACTCCCTTGATGAGCCGTGAGTCCTCGATGCTTGCCCCTGTTTTCTTCTCGATACGGATACTGTCCCTGTCAAGAACAAGCTTTGCGCCGTCTTTGCTCAACACCTGAATAATGCCCTCAACGACAAGCGCTCCGAGAATATCCTTCGCGGTCTCCGCGCCTTTGCCCGTCATTGCTGTTAACGCAATTTTCTTGAGCACATCGTGATCTTTATCGCTGATCTTCTCTGCGATCTGATTGAGGATCTCCTGGGATTTCTCCGCTGACATTCTGAATCCCTTTGCGATGACGGTTGGATGAATCTCCTGGTCGAGCAGTGTCTCCGCCTGCTTGAGGAATTCTCCAGCAAGCACGACTGCCGTGGTTGTTCCATCCCCCACTTCATCTTCCTGGGTTTTCGCGACTTCCACAATCATCTTCGCGCTCGGGTTTTCAATGCACATCTCTTTGAGAATTGTAACTCCATCATTCGTGACAATCACATCGCCCATGGCGTCAACAAGCATCTTGTCCATACCCTTAGGCCCAAGCGTCGTTCTCACAGTCTCCGCGACGAGCTTCGCGGCCATGATGTTCGCACGCTGCGCGGATTTTCCCGTTGTGCGCTGGCTTCCTTCCGGTAGAATGAATATTGGCTGAATTTGTTGATTTTGTCCCATGAGATCCCCCATGAATCAGAAGGATGATGTCATTTAAAAGGGTTTCTGTGGAAAACATGATCGTTATTGTCACTATCTAGTGGTATTGGTGGGAAAACCTTTATATATGAGTTCTCAGCCCCCCGAAGATATGATCGGAAGCACGAAGATGCTCAGAACGCTTGATCGCGTTATTTCTGATATGAGTGACGAGGCGTTTATGGCATTTGCACGAGAAGTTGAATTTGGTCGGCAATGGTTTATTGCAGGCGAGCAGAACGCGGAGATCGCAATATGCCCAAAGGGGATGATGCGGGAACGAGGACTCCCCGATGCTCCCTATTGGAATCGGCTTGCGAGAAAAATGCAGTTTTCTCCTCTCTATGACAGAGTATTACACGGGCTTTCTGAGCGTGGCTACACGCACCCAACCGCGGAATCACCCTTTCCCGGAATTGAGCACGAAAAAGAGCAATTAGCAATTGCGGATGCTATCAATATCCTTCATCGGGAGCGCTATCAGGGAGTGCAAATGACACATACCTCTGTGACCCGCAAAGAGTCTGAAGAGGCCCGCAAAACCCTTGACGCGTATGATTTCAGCGGCACATACACCTCAGCAGAGGATCCGCTTTCTATTTTCCTGGGCCGCGAGTGCGACTGGACGTTTGGCAGGAGCCTCATGCCTGAATGGTTTGAAGCAGTGCTGCGGCCAAAACCTATGCCCCATTTAGCATATCAGCCTGCGCAACACTAAACCTATTTATACTTCTTCGATCTCGTGTGATGCATGATTATTACGATTTCAGGTGATATTGGTTCGGGAAAAAGCACGGTTGCGAAGATCATAGCAAAAAAGATGGGTTTAAAGCACTATTCCGTTGGTGATTTCATGCGCCAATTGGCCCATAACCAAGGGATATCGTTCGAAGAACTCACACGAAAATCGTTTAATGATCCTCAGATTGACTACAAACTTGATTCCTTCACGCAGGATCTTGCGCATCGCCGCGAGGACAACTTTATCATTGACGGAAGGATTGCATGGCATTTTCTGCCGGAGAGCGTGAAGGTTTTCCTGAAAGTAAGCCCAGACGTTTCCGCAAAACGGATATTACTCAGAAAGCACAGAGATGAGAACTTTACATCAATAGAGGCGGCGCATCGCGCAAGAATTGAGCGCAGACGCATTGAAAACGATCGCTACCGAAAGATCTATCACATCGACATGGAAAACCCATCGAATTATGACCTCGTTATTTCCACGGACACACGGTCAGCGGAAGAAGTTGCAGATGCGATCATCGCGTTTTGCAGGGAGAGAACATTGAGCTTACGCTGAATCTGGATTTCGGCGATACGCTACCATGGTGCCGAATCCGTGACGATGGCTGAATCCTTCAAGGGCATACGCTTTTGTTGCACGCATAATGAAATACCCTCCGGGAAGCGTGCATTGCGAAATTCTTGATTCGATGGCTGAGTCAGTCGGCAATGCATTGAAGAGTTCAACGGCTTTTTCATCAATGGCTAGATCAAGTCGCGTCAGCTCCAGAAGTGCGGCTTCGCAGGGTGTTCTGTGTTCAAGCCGATCGAGTGCATGGACGATGCTTTCCTTCTGCTCCAGCTCATTCTGTTCAGAGTCCTCGATCGCCCTGATCTCCTTTTCAATCGTGATGGCTCCCGGTTTGAATGAATTGCGGAAATTATCATGAAGCCGGGAGAATTCATCGGCATATGGTGATGAGACTTTTTCGTACACTTTGTGTAAGAGCGATTCCGCGTCAGGAAATAGCGAACATGGATCATCCGCATAGACGAGATGGTAGCGTTGATTCGCCGTAAAGAGCGGGGAGTTGTCCAATTCAAGAATGGATTCTATACGGACATAGTCCCTGTGAGCGGTCATGGCCATCCGGGGATTCATGTCCAGTGCGATCTGTTGGCGCTGGCGCTGCATTCTTATGCGCTCAGAAAAACTGACCGTGGGCGGCTCACCCATGAGAACGTGAAGTGATCGCAGTTCAGAGAGTGTTTCGCGCAGGAATTTGCTGTTTCTTCCGCGGCCTTCCCTGTCGGGAGCAATTCCGGGAGTGATGAGCCCCTCCTTCTCGAATAAATTTGCGAATATTTTTACAATGGCATATGCGTATTCCTGTGTTGGAAGTAATTGTCCATCTAACCACGCTAAAAATGCAGGATCATAGCGTTTAACCGAGTGTAATTCTCCTGGAAACTGAGAGAAGGCAGGAACCATGATATCTGGCGCTTCAGGTTTTGGCACGGGGGCTGTCACGGGCTTACACTGCTCCCTCTGGCGTTCACGATACCGATGTGTTCTTGGATCCAATAAATCCATAGAACATTGAAAATGCACGTTGATTTTTAAATCCCTCACTTGAATGCCAAAATCCAATTCAAAACCTTTAAATAAGCTCGGAAAACCGTTCATCCATATGACGATTAACAAAGGCGATTTCATCGAGTTGAATTACACGGGCAGAGTGCAGGAGGATAACGCGCTCTTTGACACCACAGATGAAGAACTGGCGAAAAAAGAAGGCGTCCATCAACCCCGCATGAAATATGGGCCGGTCGTGATCTGCATCGGTGAAAAGCAGATTCTTCCCGGGATTGATGCTGAATTGCAGGGGAAGGATATAGGGCAATACCATTTTGTGTTTCCGCCCGAACAGGCATTTGGAAAGAAAAATCCAAAACTGCTGCGTCTTGTGCCTACCCATGCGTTCAGGAAAGAAAAAATCATGCCCGCTCCCGGGATGCAGGTTACCGTCGACAATCACATGGGCATCGTCAAAACGGTTACGGGAGGGCGTTGCATTGTTGATCTTAATCACCCGCTTGCGGGAAAAAGCGTGAGGTATGATGTTGAAGTTGTGAGGATTGTCACGGATCCGCGCGCGAAACTGGACGCGCTTATTGAACGCATAGGCCTTCCTGCGGAGATCAAGCTGGAAAATGAGGCAGCAACACTCTCATTTCCTATTGAAATTCCAAAGGAAATCCGTGAGAATCTCACAAAACGCATTACGGAGTTAATTTCCGAGATCAAAGTAGTTGAGTTCGCAAAAAAAGAGATGCCGCACACTCATGATGACGCTCATGAGGAACACGATCATGCGCATGAACATCACGATCATTCTCATGCGCATTATGGTCATGATCACACGCATAACCACGAGGACAAGCATACTCATTAATGGTGCTTAACGTATATATTCTGCAATAGAAGACTTTAAATATGGTCTTTGGCTGGTTTTTTCTATTCTCTAACGAGGGTATCGTGCAACAGAGATTCGGAGGAAATGAGGACAAGGAAGAGCAGCCGTACGAAGAGGAACCCGTCTATGAGGACTCCGCGTATGAAGAGCCCGCCTCTGAGGAGACTCCGTATGAAGAACAGCCCATAGTGAAAGGCAAGCCTCCAGAACCTCTGACGCGAAGACCTGTGCATTTTACGGAAACTCCCATGGCTGAGCGTGTTGAAGCGCCGCGGCCAGAACCATTACGTAAGCCTGCGAGGCCAAAAACAACTGCCGAACTTGATTCTGAACTCCAGGAATTGCTCGCAAAACAACGAGCCACAATTAAAGTTATTGGATGCGGCGGCGGGGGCAATAATACGATTGACCGAATCCGCGAAGTGGGGGTAGAAGGCGCCGAGACGATAGCGATCAACACGGACGCTCAGGATCTCCTTTTTACAAATGCTGACAAGAAGATTTTGATTGGACGAGACATTACGAAAGGGCTTGGCGCAGGAAGCAATCCAAAAATCGGTGAAGAGGCTGCGAAAGAGCAGGAGCATGAGATTAAACAGGCAGTTCAAGGCGCGGACATGGTGTTCATCACGTGCGGGCTTGGAGGCGGCACAGGATCAGGCTCTGCCCCTGTCGTCGCTGACATCGCGAAGCGCATGGGCGCGCTTGCGGTTGCTATTGTGACGATGCCTTTCACGATGGAAGGAAACCGAAGATATCAGAACGCGGTTGATGCGTTAGACAAACTTCAGCATTTATGCGACACGCTCATTGTCATACCCAATGATAAGCTCCTTGAACTCGCTCCGGATCTTCCGATTCATACAGCATTTAAGGTTGCGGATGAGATTCTCACGAACGCGGTTAAGGGCATTGCGGAGATGGTTACGAAAGCAGGTCTCGTTAATCTTGATTTTGCTGATATCCGCGCGGTCATGGGCAATGGGGGTGTTGCATTGATTGGCGTCGGGGAAAGTGATAGCGAAAAACGCGCGGTTGAAGCGGTTGAGAAAGCGATAAATAATCCGCTTCTTGATGCAGATATCTCGGGTGCGACAGGCGCTCTCATTAACATTTCAGGAGGCCCGGATCTCACGCTTGAAGAAGCGCGCAAGATTGTGGAAACCGTGTCTCAGCGGATGAGCGACCAAGCCACAATTATATGGGGCGCGCAGATATATGAGGACATGACGAATACAGTGCGAGCAATGTTAATTATTACCGGAGTGCATAGCCCTCAAATTATGGGCAGAGCGCGCATGGTTTCTCCGAAGAAGATTATTGCTGGAAAGATGCAGGACGATTTAGGAATAGATTTTGTGGATTAAAGGTATTCATACAATTTTTCTCAGTGCGCTAGAGCAACTCCTTCCTCTTTGTGAAGGTTAAGCGCCCGCTGCTGCAGGGCTGTTGAAAGGTCTCGCAGCGTTCTAATTTTTTGCGTAAGATGCTCGTCGAGCTGTGCCTTCCTCACCGCTTCCATATGCTCATGCTCTAAATGCCCTTCCAATGTTTGGAGGGCTTCGTGAAATCTGCGATCGGCATCCTGATACCCTGGCTTGTTTTTCTCACTTATCGCAGTTTTCATATCCGAAAGGCAGCGCACGCATGTCGTGATGTCACGACGCACGTCCTGGAGAAATTCAATTATGTGTTGATCGAGTTTCAAATCTTCTAAAAACGCCGCTTTCAAGCCCTCAGCATCCGTATCAAGCTGGCTGAGAAGCTGTTCCACTCTGGCAGGGGCCATACTCCGTTTTAAGGCGCCCTATTATTTAAATCTTCGCCAAAACCGAAGAAGGACAGCAACCTTTATAAACCCCATTTTGTTTCTTGTGCTCCATGGATGAGGAATACAAACCCTCACTACTTTCTCGCCTGAGACGATTTATGGTCGAATGCTGGAGGGTATTGAGGATCACGAAGAAACCTTCAATGGAAGAGTTCAAGACGATAGTGAAAGCCTCAGGGCTCGGCATGATCGTCCTTGGATTGATTGGATTTGCAATCAATATGCTGAAACAGCTCTTTTTTTAGACTATGGCAGACGAACAAACCACGCACATTTTTGGGCTGAGAACGACCGCGAACAGGGAAGACCAGGTTATGGACTTCATAAGCAGCAATGTTACGAGAAAAGGGATTAATGTGTTCTCAATTATACGGCCGCATGGCATGCGCGGCTATATCTTCTTAGAGGCGGCAACGCGGAATGACGCGGAAGCTGCCGCTTTTGGAGTGCCGTATGCCCGGGGCGTATTGCCCAAAGAGATCGAATACCGCGAGATTGAGCATATGCTGGAGCAGGTCAAGCATGAAGTCAATATTCAGAAGAATGATATTTGCGAGATTATCTCGGGGCCATTCAAGCGCGAAAAAGCGAAAATCACAAGAATTGACAAGCAGAAAGAAGAGGTAGTTGTTGAGCTTCTTGAATCCGCGGTTCCGATTCCGATTACCGTAAAGATGGATGCCGTGAAGGTCATCCGGCGCGACAAAGAGGAAGAAGAGGACGAGGATAAGGACGAATCAACGATCGGATAATTTATAAATACTCCAATACTCATAATCCTATGGCAACGGAAACCGTTCAGGCAATGATTGAAGGGGGGAAGGCAAGCGCCGCTCCTCCGTTAGGCCCCGCATTGGGCCCCTTAGGTGTCAATATTGGCCTTGTCATTTCTAAGATAAATGAAAAGACTGCACATTTCAAGGGCATGCAAGTGCCTGTCAAGGTTAAAGTGGACAAGGGCACGAAAGAATTCTCCGTTGAGGTTGGCACTCCTCCCACGTCTGCGTTGATTAAGAAGGAGGCGGGCCTGGAAAAGGGTTCTGGAAACCCGTTAAGCGATAAGGTTGCGGATCTCCGCATTGAAAACATAATCAAAATCGCAAAGATGAAGGAAGACGCGATGCTCGGTAAGTCCATGAAGGAAAAAGTGCGTGAGGTCATGGGAACGTGCAACTCCATGGGCGTCATGGTTGAGGGTGTTGCCGCAAAGGATGCTATTCAACTCGTTCTTCAAGGAAAGTTTGACAAAGAAATCAAGGCAGAGAAGACAGAATTGACCGCTGAAGAGATGAAGCAAATGGAAGAGGAGAAGAAGAAGCTTGCGGAAGACATGGTCAAGAGGCGCTCAGAGTTTGAAATGCTCGCAAAGCAGATCATGACGGAGATGGAAGGCAAGCCAAAGTCGCAGATCAAGACGAGAATGACGCAGGCCGGAATCCCAGATGCCCTAATCAAGGAACTTCTGCCCTCGGATAAGCCCGCGCCTGAAGGCGGAAAGGGAGCAGCGCCTGCAGCAGGAGCAAAGCCTGCAACGGCTGCTGCGCCAGCGAAGAAGTAAATTACATAATTCTTAGCGATGCCTTCGCAACGCAGTGCATTCCGCGAATGAGAACATGGTGCACTCAATGACGGGCGTCATATACACGATTTGATCTCTTTCAACAGCTGCCTTTACTATCGCGGGCTCATCATATCTCCGCGCGATGACATACGGCTTGAATTTGTCCCGGACAAAGGGGGCGATTGTTTTTCTCAAGTTGTGCCCGAAACGACCGCGGAGAACAGATGCTACCTCTTCATCGACTTCAACGCGTTCGCTGTCTTGCATACTTACCGTTTCATTCATGAGCATGCCGAGCACATTTTCTGGCCCGGGAATGTAGAGGCCGGGAGGAAGGTCAAATCCCTGCTTGATGCCGTATCTCAGGATAACTCCATTGCCATTTTGCCAATAGCGCAAGCGGACATTCTCCATTATTGTGTATCTGCCATGTACAGTAACTGCTTCAGAGTACGGCAGCCACCAGTCAACGCCGCGCTCGAATTTTTCGGCGAGGGGCAGATCGTCTAAGACTAAAACATCCACGTCTTTATGCGCGGCAAGCTCCCCTTCTGTGCGCTTTGGATTCCATACTGCCCATGATAATCCGCCAATGAGAAGTCCTGCGGCGTCTCGTTCCTTTAATGTAGTATCTGCAACGAGCATTCCCTCAAGGCCGCGAACTGGATTTGGGAATGAAGGCTCAACGAGATATTGGCGTAACTCCAGAAGCTGCCTCAGCTGCCGTTTTTGGATGTGCCTTAACCTTGTTGTTTGGCGCAGCATCTGACGCTGAGCCTGCGTATGTATTTGATAATGTCCGAAGCTGAGCATACCGTTGGAGAGTCTGACAATTATTTAAATGTATGTGTTTTTACTACTGTCCGATAACTAATATAGTAATATTTATAAACCGTTTAGCATTCTTATGGTTAATGCGTTATCCGGAACAGCTCGTGCATGAATTCGGGGCGAAAGCGGGAATTTTGATGTATGTTGCCCAGCAGCTTCCAGACATTCCGCAAATGCCCATGGTTGTGAAAACACCAATGGAATCGCTTGATTCTTTTCTACGACGCGCTGATGAAGCAAACATCGGATGGCCAAGATTGTTTAGGTCAAGTGCCGTTTGTGAACTGGATGGATATGAAGGGGCGTTTCCGACACATGAATTCGAAAGCTTTGAGCAGGGAAGGAAACGGATAACAAATCCAAACTATCGCGGACCTTTTCAAGATCCGTGCTGGTTCCAGGATACCCTGCGCGCAACCATTGAAAGGATAGAATCATCTCCGCAAGAGCTTAAACAAGAACCGGGTCATGAGCATCTTCCTGATAAGATCTGTGTGATAGCGACAGAGAAAGCGCCGAGCAAGTACGTTGGAACGTTTGTTGCACATCCGAATCAGAATGGATTCTACATTGCAACGGTAACGGATAGACGCTCACTCCATACCCCTGATAAATGGAATGCGACGTTTGCGAAAAAACCAGGGGAGCAAATATCTTCGCTTTGTGTTGATATCGACGATGCTGACGCAGTCGCATCCGCACTCGAAAGAATGTTCTCGTGGCACGATCAGATTGCAGCGCTTCCTGAAATGGATGAGGGTTGGGCGTATCAAATCGAGTTTGGTGTGCTTCCTGACGCACTTTTTCAAGTTCGTCCATTTAAGCAAAAACTAGTCGCAGACTTCCGCATCCCCGAAAACGACAGTGGTATTCTAACCGTATTTGGTGTTACCCCCCATCAAGGAATCGATGTGTGCGTGGAAAGAGATCTCAATGAAAATTATCCGCTCGACGGGAAAACACCTGAAAATATCCCTTCGGCGTATATCGGAAGTTTGAGAGATGCTCCAATGTTGGATCGTCTCCCACAATTGCGTGTTAACATATGGGATCGAGTGTGGGGAATTCTTGCCCACGAAGATATCGCCGCGATGAGGCGGGCAGATGTAACGGCATTATATCCAACGCATGATATCGCGATTGATCACATCAAACACGGCGACTGGATTAATGTTAGAAGCGATGGAAGGAATGTTCAAATTAAAAAGATAAAGCGATGAGCACAGAAAATTATATCTTATCCGTCCTCTTCCACTCAAGATTAAGCTCAGCAAGCATATCCTTGATCCGCGCTTTCTCTCCGCCGAGGCCTTTCCAGTCCACGAGAACGAAATCAACGCGCTCCTTCGTTTTCTCAATGGCCTGCCTGAGCATGTCCTTGGACAAATGCTGAAGCGCGTGCTTCGGACAGATGTGGCTTGTGGCTATGCCTGCCCGCCCGATGCACTTCACAATGTTTGGCGCGTAGTGCGTGCCGCCTAAAGCCACTGCGATACGACAAGAGTCAGTGTTTGGATGATCCAGAAAATCGAGAATTGTATCGGCTACAACACGCGCATATTCTGCGTTCACCCATTCTTTCTCTGTGCTTCCGAGCTCGACAAACAGGCAAGGAGTTTCAATATACGGGCCGTGGTGCGTAACCTCAAGAGTGACTTCATGCCCCGTCTGTGCAGCGTGTTTTTTAAGTAGCATTAGCATTGGATGTTTTGCAGAGTTTGCTAGGAACACCTCCGAACTCTGCCGGGCCCCAGTTTCCGGGAGCATGGCACGTGAAGCTCGGCTTCCCCTCTAAAGACCTATGCCTGCTCGCGAAGATGATCAAATCCGAAATGATTTTCTGGTCAAGATTATTCTGCTCAAGCAACCCTTCAGTAACCGTTATGAGGCGAACGCCATTGCGCTCATAGACAGAATCCGCGTCAATGTGATCCTTTGTTTCCGAAAACCCAAGTTCCAACAGCTGTTTCTTTATTGTTCTTCCCGCGGGATCCTCAAGCGAGCAGATGATGGCCGTGTTCATATTCGAGCAAGTGTGAGTGGGTTATAAAAAAGTTTGGGCGGCGTGGGCGGGAGATTCGCTTCCCCCACAGTTCAGTTTCGAACCCGCACGAGACAGGTCATATCTCTCCGACGTATCAGGTCGGCGCATAACCTGGTTATGCGTCCACGCCTTTACCCAAAGATTAATATATACGTTTACACATATCTTGTTGAGACAGGTCATGTCTCACCGAGGTATCAGCTCGGTGCTTTATTTTTCTTTGTGCGATAAATCCGCAGAATTTTCTGCTAGTTTCGGAATTAATCCGACTTTTCAAGAAATTCTTCGTTAGTTACTTGATTTTTCGGAAATACCCTGGGGACGTCGGAAAATGAATTACTCAATTTATCGATATCATAGGAGTCTATTGCCATACAGATTATCGAACACTATATAAATCCGGAATTGCCATTTACTACAATATGCATATAGGAAAAACACTTTACGTCACAACTGCTCGGCAATGGCGCGCATGGCTTAAAAAAAATCACGCAAAAGCGAAGGAGATCTGGCTAATATATTACAAAAAGGGCAGCGGGAAGCCGAGAATTCCGTATAATGACGCGGTTGACCAGGCTCTCTGTTTTGGCTGGATTGATAGCATTGCTAAATCGATAGACGAGCATTCGTACGCTCAGCGATGGAGTCCGCGAAGGCCCGGGAGTTATCTCTCCGAGCTCAA
>JAGVYU010000046.1 GCA_018303105.1 Candidatus Woesearchaeota archaeon
AGAGGGAAGAAAAGAAATTTTCAAAATCCATTCTAAATACATGTCCCTCGAGAAAAATGTTGATATTGACCGACTGCTTGACAAGATGGACCTGTTTTCAGGAGCGGAGATTAAGGCGGTATGCACGGAAGCGGGATATTTTGCCATACGCGCGAATCGCTTTAGGATCAAGCATGATGACTTCGCTAAGGCCATTGAGAAAGTACGGAGAGACGAGAAGCTTGAAGGCAGAGATTACATGCATATGTTTGGGTAGGAATTTCTGAGTATTAATATTGAGATGCGCCTGCAGGAACACACTTGCGATCAGGAC
The DNA here is from genome assembly GCA_018303105.1 of Candidatus Woesearchaeota archaeon. Lineage (GTDB taxonomy): Archaea > Nanobdellota > Nanobdellia > Woesearchaeales > JAGVYU01 > JAGVYU01. Next base: position 314 of record JAGVYU010000046.1, read on the forward strand.
CGGGTATGGGAATATCTGCCTGATACAAATGTAAGGACACTTGCAGGGTACCGAGAATAAAATCAAGATCCTTTTCCTCTCTAGCAATGGGTTGCATTTCAGGAGGGCGCTCTAGCGAACGGTCATTGATGATATCTACTGTGGGATTCTGAGAGACAGGTAGAATATCTTTCTCATGCAAATATTTTATAGGATCAGCATAAATCTCGGGGGGAACAGGAACTTCATACACAAGATGCGCTGATTTCTTGTCAGCACCAAATGCGAGAATCTCAGCATGGCCCACAAGCGCCTTTTCAAGAGCAGATAATTGAGGAAACTGCCTGTGCAAAACCGCGCGCAACATCGCATCCCTAAGGAGCTCTTGAACATTATCTGTCATACCGCGGCAGGTATATTCGGAGTATAAAAAGAAGATGAAGCATATGCTCCGCAGTTACTCACGCTCATCATCGGCTTTCGCCTCTGCGGGTGTTCACGACGTCATCGCATATGCAAAGATACAAAGCGTTCCGGGTTTATAATCCTTCTGTCACACAATGCGGGCGTCAAGACGTACCCTGAAAACCCAGGGTCTTTGCTGGCCACAGCGCACGAGCTTCAGTATCTTATATTTTCGCTTCGCCTGCTTACATGCCGCGGCAAGCTTTGCTTCCGCCTTGTAGAATTCTTCTTCATGAAGGAAATCATAAAAATGAAGCGTTCCGTTCTTTTTCGTTGCCTTTAATGCAACACCAAGGAAAGATTCTCCACCTTTCGGAAGCGGCATGCAGACGCGGTCAAATTTACGCTTGAGTTTGGGAATAACCGCGCGCACATCACCACAATAGAGCCTAACATTCTTCAGTTTGTTCAATTGAATGTTCCTCAACGCAAACGCATGGGCTGCAGGGTTCTTCTCTATGCCCACAATCTCCCTTGCCTTTGAGTTCTTCGCAATGACACAGCAATACGGGGCAATTCCTGAAAACATGACCAATACAGACTCTCCAGGATTGACAAGTTTTGCGATCCTGAGACGATCATTGCTCAAACGAGGAGAGAAGTATGTTTTTTGGATATGGAGTTCTAGACTGATTCCGTTTTCTCTATAGATCGTCGTTTTTCTGCGCTCACCGGCAAGAATTTTGTAGTTTTGCAGACGAAACTCTCCTTTATGGCCGCCCTGTTTTTTGCACACGACTTTTATGTTCTTATGTTTTTGCAAAAGCGCTTGAGCGATGATCTTTTCCTTTTTTAACAGGGCATCCCGGATTTCGATAATAGCAATGTCTCCAACAATGTCGAAGCCTTTGACGAGTTTTGCAAGCTCTTTTGTGGTGAGCCTTTCCTTCAATGCCGCTTTGAGTGTATATTTCATATTTTTAGAAAAACTGGCGCAGGCCAGATTGTTTTTTTTGTTCTCTCAGTTTATCGAGCACTGTATCCACGCGTTCCGATGAGAACTCATGCTCATCCACAAGGATTTTTCGTACGGCATCGGCGTTGATAGGATGCCATTGCAAATGTATCTCTTTTTTTGCGGGCATCGTAACAATTGCTTCGTACACTTCCTTCCAAGAAACCTCATGCTGCCAGTTCACGGATTGAAATAATGATTCATACTTGTTCTCGTATTCCTTTACAAGCTTGAGCGCGTTTTTTGGACCAATGCCTTTTACTCCGCCCGGATTATAGTCAGTGCCAACAAGGATCGCAAGAATGATGAGCTGGTCTTGAGAAATTCCCAGGTCACCTAAAGTTTCCTTAAGATGAATCATCTCAGGCTGGACAGATTCATATACGGGAGAATTTGGGCGCTTCCTCCTGCCGGCAACTGAAAGATTTCGTATAAGTCGCGGAGTGCCGTAGAGGAGACTGTCAAAATCTTGGGAGACAGAAGCGTACACAATGCCTTCGCGCGCCAGAATTGCAGCCTGAGCCTCTCCTTCGCTCGGCGCTTGCACGCAAGGAATTCCAAGCGCCTCAAGCAATCGCTTGCTTTCCTCAATCATTTGCTTTGTCAATACTGCAGTTCGTCCGGCATATTTTTTCATACCCTGAATATCCTGGGCTGCCTCTGCACGCTTAAACTCAGTTGCTGCCCGTATTTTCAGAGAACGCCTGCGCTCCTGCTCCATTTTTTTCAGCTCAGGCGGCTTTCCATCAAAAACGAATGCGAGCTGCAACTCTTCATCAAGAAAATGGGTTGTTCGCGCAAATAAACCTACGAGATGACTCGTGACATTGCCCTTACTGTCAGTAAGCACACTGCCGTCACTTGAGCGGATCGTTGTGAGAAACTGATACAGAAGGTTGTAGGCATCTATCGCGAGCGGCTTGTGAGCGAGGTCCTTACTGCGTATCTCTTGAGACTGAATCAGCTCTTTAATTGCAAGGCCCATACTAGAACGTAGAGGGGGTTATACTTTTAAAATCTTTCTCCAAACGCTCCATAACCTTCTTGCTCATCTTTGCCTTGGAGAGCAATAACACGGGAAGCTTCCTCAACTGACCTTTGGCAAACGCGCTTGTAATCTCGGCATCCCCAAGCGTCTTCTTGGCGTAGCCGATGCACAAATATACAAGCATGCCTACGGGGGTGGGAATTTGAATGATGCACTCCTCCTCCGATTTTTTTTGGGGAGTAATGTACAACACTACCTTGATCTGCTTACCCTCAAAAAAGGACTTCATCTGGCCAAGAAGGCTTGAAGGGGATGCTTCAGGGAGCACTGCGAGGCTCTGCTGGGGAGCCAACTCGGGGGCTGAAACGGGCGCAGATACCTCCACGAGTTTTGGCTTCTGCTCAGGAATACGCTGAATGACCTTTGGTATAGGCGCAGGGATGGGCTTCTGCACCGGCCTCGGTACTGGCCTTGGCTGTGGTTTTGGAATTACGGGAGGAATAGGCTTTTGCGTAAGCGCTTCCCCCATCATGGAAGCTGGTTTAGGCCTTGGGAGAAGACCAAGCCTCTGCTTGATCATGAGCTCTGCATCGTCGTTCGGGAGCAGATACCACTTCCAAAAAATCTCTGTCTGGTTGTTATACGTCACCTCGAGGGGGATGGCAAAATCTTTTATCTTGCGCATAAGAAATTTCATCACGGGGTTGAGCTCTTCCTCACGGGCGATCTTCTGCTGGCTGATGAGCGAGAACGCGGTTTTCTCCTTCGGATCAAGCCGATCCGAGAACTTCTGCAATTGAGCTTCCTGGCCTTCAAGATAATACAATGGAGTTCCTCCGATTTTAAGGTGGCTTACTTTCACTTTCTTCTTCGAGCTCAGCTCAGAAAGAATAGCGGAGGTCATCATGAGGTCTTTATGAATGTCCTTCGCGATCTGCGCGGGAATAATTGGGCCGCGCACTTTCATCATGTCAAGAATCTGCTGGTCAAGCATACCGAGAAGTGGGCAGCGGTGGTTTAAAAGTTTTTATATGACAGACTATCGGTTTATGGCCTGAGCCACTTCACTTCGTAGTACGTCACATCATTCTCCTCATCGACGATGCATATCATCAAACGCTTCTTCGTGGAGTGTGCTACGCGGTTTTTGGCTGAGAAATCATGCCATGTCAGCGTTGAGGATTCCTTTACAGGGTATACTATCCATCGCGCGTGGTCCTCTCCCGGCTTAACGCCGCGATCATACACCCTGAATTCAGCGCCAAACTTTAAGGCGGTTTTAACAATATAGCCGCGGTTGCGGATATCCTTAAACACACAATACCGCGTCCAGAGCTCTTCCTCAAGCTTCTGCGCCTTTTTTAAGAACGACTCAAACGAAAGCTTAGCGTTTCTCGCGTCCACAATATCGAGTTTGCCCTTTTCCAGCAAGTATAATGCCTCAACGAGGGAAAGCTGCACTTTTCCTTCCTCGAGCAAAACGCCATACCTGCTCTGATTAAATAATTCCCGGGCCTCATTCGTGCTTTCGGTTATGACGCGCTCCTTGAAAAAAACGCCAATGACCTTTTTCTTGTCCTTCTTGATATCTTTAGGCTCTTCCGGCTTTTTCGTCATGCCCCATCAGAATGGGGAGGGATTTAAAAAGCTGTGGTTTTGCAAAAGCATTATAAATGAGATCAGCGACTACAACCCCCTATGGAACTCATCTTTCTCGGCACGTCCGCGATGGTGCCTACGGAAACGAGAAATCACACGGCGATGCTGCTGCGCTTTGAAGGAGAGGGAATACTCTTCGACTGCGGGGAAGGAACGCAACGTCAGTTTAAGCAAGCAAAGGTGAGCATTACTACGATAACAAAAATTCTCATCAGCCATTGGCATGGTGACCATGTGTTTGGGCTTCCAGGAGTCATTCAAAGCCTTGGAATGTCGCAGTATCAGGGGCATATTGAGATCTATGGTCCAAAGGGAACAAAACTGCATATGCGCCAGATGTTCCAGGCGTTTGGAATTCAACCGACCATTCCGATTACCATTCATGAAGTCAAGAATGGAGTTATCTTCGAGAATGATACGTTTCTCATCCAGGCTGAAGAGCTTGAGCACAATATCCCGTGTCTCGGGTATGCGTTCATAGAAAAAGACGTGCGAAAGATCAACTTGCAGGCAGCGAAGAAGCATGGAATTCCGGAAGGGCCCTTGATGGGAAAACTCCAGCAGAATAAAAGCATTCATCATGCGGGCAAAGTGATTACGCCCGGGGAGGTCACGTATCTCCGCCCCGGAAAAAAAATTGCGGTGATCCTTGATACGGTGCCATGCAGCGGGGCGTTGAAGCTCGCCCAAGATGCAGATGTTCTCGTGTGCGAAGCTACATACACAAGCGCGCTTGAGGAGAAAGGAGAAGACCGCGGCCACATGACTGCACGACAGGCTGCGCAGCTCGCGCAGCATGCTCATGCCAAAAAACTTATCATCACGCATTTCAGCGCGCGCTACACGAGCTTCGACCAGCTTGAGCAAGACGCTCGCGAGCTCTTTCCAGAAGCCCAATGCGCGTATGATTTCCTCAAAGTGAAGCTCTGATGTCTCATAAATCGAAAGGGATTAACGCGGAACGAGAACTCATTCACCTCTTCTGGGCGCAGGGATGGGCTGCTGTCCGCGTTTCTGGATCTGGATCCATGAAATACCCGAGCCCGGACGTTATCGCGGCAACCCGATTAAGAAGACTTGCCATAGAATGCAAGGCAACCAAAGATGAACACAAGTATATCCCTAAAGCTGACATCGAACAGCTTAAAACATTTGCCGGAATCATTAATGCAGAGCCCTGGATTGCGATCCGCTTCAATGCTTTGCCTTGGTATTTTCTCATGATCGAGGACATGCGAGCAACAGGCCAGAACATGATGGTATCTGTAAGTGATGCCCAGAAGAAAGGGCTGCTATTTGAGGAATTAATCCGACGGTAAGTGTTCTTATTATTGAGTGGGAATACACTTTTAGTGAGGGGGTCATAATTATTTCGAATGGATAAAATAAGCAGATAGATAGATAAAATAGAGAAAATATAGTGATTTGTTCGTTTTTTAGCATGAATAATGGGTTTTTTTGCTTTTTATTCTATTTAATCTCCTAATTTTACTAATAATAAAACCAAAAGATTTATAAATTGGAAGTATCATAGAAGAAGGGGTAAGAGCAAGGGGGTCTATGGTCGCACGCCAGAACTATACGATAGAGGTAGTTGTCCCAAACATGAAGACTTCAGATAAACTCATCGAGGAAGTAATACGCCAGAGCGTCGGTGTAGAGATTGTGCCACTCGTACGCTACCTGCGCAATCGAAAAAACGTATCTGAATTCAAAATTGCGGAGGGCATTAAGCAGGAAGTCAACATCACGAGGAACTGGCTCTATCGATTATACGACCTCAATCTCGTGACATTCATTCGCAAGAAAGACAAGATTAAGGGGTGGTATATCTACTACTGGACGTTTAATCCGGGGCGCGTCAGAGACCTCCAAATTGATCTTCGACGCAAACGACTTGAAAAACTCAAAGACCGTCTAAAGAGAGAACGGGGGAGTGATTTCTTTATATGCGAAAATAAATGCATACGCCTCGACTTTGACCAAGTCACCGAGTACGCCTATAAATGCCCAGAATGCGGAACCCTCATGCACCAAGAAGATAACGCGGAGCATATCCTGAGCATAGAAAAAGAAATCCAAGCGCTTGAAAAAGCGCTGCAGAGTTAACGCTTCTTACTCAATTCTCAATGATAGATTCTTCCCTCAAAATCCTATTCGCCATGCGCTCCAAATGCATTTCCATTCTCGCAACTCTGCGCTCCATGAGCACGAGGACACGTAAGGAATATACAATCGCGGCAAGCACACCAATAATAATACTGAGAATAACCGTTAGCAGCTGTTGATCAGCAAATACCATCCCATTCACCTCTTTTGAAATATGCTTCAAAGAATACGAGAGTTAGAGTATATAAATGTTTTCACTATGCGTATGGGTTGTGTGTCCGCAATCAGCTTTTTCCCTGCTTAAGTCAACGCTAGAAAAAATTGCCCAAAACCATGTATGACTGTATATTCAGGATCCTGTTTTTTGCAGCTCGCCGCCCACGGCGGCGTTATCCTAACGTACCCCGAGGAAACGCGCATAGTTGTTGAGGCCGTCGTAGCCACTGAGACCGTCGTAGCCGAGGTTGCCGAGGAACAGTGGACGGGACATTGGAACATTCCCAAAGCCAAGTTCATGTATCCTGTGATAGCTGCCAAATGAACTCCGGCCCTCTCCACCGCCTTCCTTCTTTCCGAAGAGTATTCCATGCAGAATTTCAACATTTTCAGGAGAACCGCAAACTGAGGCAACGCGGTCATCCATTCTAAATTGGTCAGCATTCAATTCTCCCCTCTCAAAAAGTATTAACTTCCCGGCGCCATGCATGTCTATAACCTCTTTCGTATCTGTTGCAAGGGGTATCAAGCGATAGCCCTCTGGGATCATTAAGGATATTGTATACGGTGCTCCGGCAGCCGGAATATTGCCTGCCCTTAAATCCATAAGATTGTCAACCCTGACAATATTTTTGACATCATAACTTCCTTTGCCAACAGCGGCCCACTCATCATGAGCAATAGGCATAAATGCATACGCTCCACCTGTGGGAATTGCGTCTTCCAGACCTTTTTCTGTAGCCATTGAGCCAACAGAGTGCCATGCCTCATACGAACGTGTATTATCGCGGAAGCCATGACACTCAACGCTTATCGTATCTATCCAGTGATGTCTGACTACAGCACGAACTTCAGGATGATGGCCCATGGCCTGTGTTGCCAGAGGCATGTCTGCAACCTTTAATCCATGCTCCCGTGCTAACTCCTCGGCTTGCTTTCGAGCATCAAGATATCTCAATATATCAGTAACTGCTCCCAGCAATGGAGCGCTTGGATAAATGAGTTCTGGCATGTGTTCACCCTCATAATTATTGGTTTGTTTTTATTTCTTCTGCTGGCTTTTGAACATCTCGTTCAATGATCCAACAAAATACGGTGCGTTGAGCCACACGCCGACATCATAGCTTGCAGGCGTTTTCTTGTCATCAAGAACCATGAGCAAGACTTCTTTATCATCAATCACGCACCATCTTCCAGCAAGCTGGACGTCTCGGACTTCCGCAAACTCAGCAAATTTTGCCTGGGCTTTTTGCGTTTCCTTTCCAAGCGGTGCGCTGACTATGACTTTAACTCCCCGCTGCGCAGCACGCGCAAGCGCGGTTCGCAGCGCGTCTGCCTTGCGCTGCATTCCGAGCGCGGTTGTGTGAATATGAATGGATTGTTTAGCATTCTTAATCATCATTCCGAGATGATCATAGAGGCTGTTTCTGCCTTTAAACGCGCCGGACATGTCTCCGGGCTCAACAAGATCCGCGCCCTGATTATGCAAGAGCAAGAGCTCATCAAGAATCTCAGACTTCTCGAGCTGCTCCATAAGGTTCGTGCGCACATCGGCGTCTTCGCGTATGCGTTGTTTCACTCGCTTTAATACCTCTTCCGGATGCACGGCAAGATATTTTATTGGCTTGCCAAGCTTCATGATTATGAATCCCTTCTTTTCAAGGCTTTCGAGCACATCATAACTGCGAGAGCGAGGAACATTCGCAATATCACTCAACTCTCCTGCTGTAGAAATCCCCCGAGAAAGCAATGCTGTCCACAGCTTTGCTTCATACGAATTGAGACCGAAGTCCCTGAGTTTGTTCAAAAAATGCTTTTGGACGATCATAGTTAAGCCCCCATATGCCATTCCTGGCTGAAGAAGGAAGTGCCGGGGTACTTTATAAATCTTTTCTTTTTTTAACTACTCTTTAATAGTTACATAATGGTTTGGTATTGTTTGGGATATGCGCATTTCAGCAGCAAAGACTTTATAAAGAACATCATTTATAAACATTTATAAAGGGCGGGGGATTTACTAAACTCCAACTCCGTGCGGAGTAGGGGGTATCAGCGTATGGTTAAGAAAAAGGAGAAGCCAGCAGAAAAACGAGATATTGAAATTGTTAATATCGTCGTGAGCACATCGCTTGAGCACGACATTCCTTTAGAAAAGATGGCGGCTACGCTCTCAAATACGGAATATAATCCGGAACAGTTTCCGGGACTTGTCATCAGAATCAAAGAACCCAAGACGTCTGCACTTATCTTCAGCTCAGGAAAGGTCGTATGCACGGGGGCTCGTACCATAGAAAAAGTCCATGAGTCAATCAAGAAAATCATCAAAAGTCTTGAAAAAATTAATATCAAAATCAAGATCGAGCCAAAAATCAATATCCAGAATATTGTCGCTTCTGGCAGTGTTGGTATGGCTCTTAACCTCAACGTGCTTGCTATGAAGCTTGAAAATACAGAGTATGAACCCGAGCAGTTCCCCGGTCTTGTGTATGCGCTCAAGGCCGCAAAGGCGACATTTCTCTTATTCAGCAACGGCAAGGTCGTGTGCACGGGAACAAAATCAGAGCAAGAAGTGTATACCGCATTGGACATGCTCATCGCAAACCTAAAAAAAGTCAATAAGAAATAAGCATTCGCACATCATATATGTGTGCGGATGAGGCGCTCCTGAATGGGTGTTGTATCCGCATACTTTACGGATTCTCCTCCCCCTGGAGCCAAAATTTTTACGGAAAAAGAGCGCATAGCTTTAAGAAGCTGCACAGACAAAGAGCGAAAGTATGCACGCTGAGGACATTATTAGAAAAACGGCAGAATTCTTTGAAGATTCTCTACGTGTCCAGCTTCTTGAAAACATCCGCAAGGGCATGAAACGTGTCGTTATTGATTTTTCCGAGCTTGCACGATTTGATCCTGGCTTTGCAGATGCACTCCTGGACAACCCGGAAGACGTGCTCAAGAACATGCAATACGCCATCGAGCAGTTTCATGACCAAGCGAAGGGTATTGAAGTCCGCTTTACAACCCTGCCCGGTTCTCAGAAGATGATGATTCGAAATATCCGCAGCAGCCATATTCAAAAGCTCATATGGCTGGAGGGTGTAGTCCGCCAAAAGTCCGATGTGCGACCCCAAGTTACCTCAGCCAGGTTTGAATGCCCAAACTGTGGTAACATCATTGGAGTCTTGCAATTGGACAAAAAATTCACGGAGCCAACAAAATGCGGCTGCGGGCGCAAAGGAAAATTTAGGCTGCTCAGCAAGGAGCTGATAGACGCGCAGGGGCTTGTCCTTGAGGAGGCGCCAGAAGACCTGGAGGGAGGAGAACAACCGAAGAGAATCAATGTACTCCTGAAAAACGATCTTGTGAGCCCCATTACTGAGAAACACACAAATCCTGGAACTAAAGTGAAACTCTGCGGCATCATCAAAGAGGTTCCATTAACGGGTCGTGATGGAAGCAAGCTTACCCGGTTTGACTTGATGATTGAAGCAAACCATATTGAGGCCGTGCAGGAAGACTATATCGAAATCGCCATCTCCCTGGAAGAAGAGGAGCAGATAAAACAGCTTGCTCAGGATCCGAGGATTTACCAAAAGCTTGTGAGTAGCATGGCACCCAGCATCTTCGGGTATGACATGGTCAAAGAAGCACTCTTACTGCAATTAGTGGGCGGGGTGCGTAAAGTGCGCAGTGATGGAATGATTACCCGCGGGGATATGCACATCCTTCTCATCGGAGATCCTGGAGCGGGAAAATCACAGCTCCTCAAGCGCATTGCGCAGGTTGCACCAAAAGCGCGTTATGTCTCAGGGAAAGGGGTTTCTGGTGCGGGGCTCACTGCTAGTGTCGTTCGCGATGAGTTCCTTAATGGATGGGCATTGGAAGCGGGAGCTCTCGTCCTTGCCAATCGCGGGATGTGCATGATTGACGAGCTCGACAAGATGACTGATGAAGATAGGAGCGCCATGCATGAAGCGCTTGAACAACAGACCGTAAGCATCAGCAAGGCGAACGTCCAGGCAACATTGCGATGCGAAACAACCGTGCTCGCTGCCGCAAATCCAAAATTTGGACGCTTCGACCCGTTCGATGTCATCAGTAACCAAATTAATCTTCCTCCGGCGCTCATTAACCGCTTTGACCTCATCTTTCCTATCAAAGATTTACCTGACGCAACAAAAGATGAGAAACTCGCGAAACACGTACTCCTCCTCCATCAAAACCCGGACATGGAAACTCCTGAGATTGAGACTCCCCTGCTCAAAAAATATCTCGCGTACGTCAAACGGATGTGCAAGCCCGCGCTTACCGATGGCGCCATTGAAGAAATCAAAAATTATTATGTTGAGATGCGTAATTCGGAATCCCAAACGGACACCGCAATCAAAGCGGTTCCTATCTCTCCAAGACAACTTGAAGCACTCATTCGCCTCAGTGAAGCCGTAGCTAAGCTCCACCTTGGAGATAAGGTCACAAAGAAAGACGCAAAAAAAGCAATCGAACTGCTCAACTACTGCCTTCGCCAAATAGGAGTTGATCCTGAAACGGGAAAAATCGATATCGATCGTATCGCAACAGGCATAAGCGCCAGCCAGCGATCCCATATCCTCAGCATTAAAGAGATTATTGCAGAACTTGAGAACAAGCTCGGGAAGACAATCCCTATTACGGATATCATCCGCGATGCTGCAGAGAAAGGGATTGACGCAACCATCGTTGAAGAGGCGATTGAAAAACTCAAACGCACAGGAGACTTGTTTGAACCAAGGCACGGATTCATTGCGAGGATGTAATGATGGAGCGTCTCGTCGCGTTCAAAGTAACCATTGCTGACATCCTTTCCGCGCGGCCGCTGGGTGAAGACCGTTTCCTCATTGCAGACACGGAAGTGTCAAGGATTAATCTCATAGCGACCGTGATTTCTCAAGAGCATGCCCCTCTCGAAACCCTTTTACTCGATGACGGAACTGGGCAAATCCAAGCGCGATCATTCGATATGGTGCGTGACATTACTCCCGGATCGCTTGTGCTCATCATTGGCCGTCTCAGGTCGTACGGAGCAGAGCGTTACGTCATTATTGAAATCCTCAATGGCCAAATATTGCCGGGTTGGACAGTAGTGCGTAGAAAAGAAAACCCACGCACGATGGGCCATCAGGCCCCCGTGATAGAAGAAAAACCTGAAGTGGTACAGCCTGAAGAAGTTCCCGATCAAGCACGCGAGCTTTTGCAGAGGATCACGGCGCTTGATGATGGCCAAGGGGTTCCCCTGGATATGATCCTTGCTGAGTGCCCCGAGCGACTCGTGCGACAGCTCATGCAGCAGGGCGATATTTTTGAAGTGCGCCCGGGATTTATTAAACGCTTAGAATAATACTGCGACGACAAACACTTCAAGCGCCGCCGCTACCACTAAGAGCACCGTTGCAATAAGAATAAGGTTAACGGAGTCGAGGAGGATCCTCTTGTTTTTTTCAGAGCCGAGCTCGTGGTTAATCATGGCCACCGAAATAATGCCACCCGCGATTCCTGCTATAAAGTATGCCGCGACTTCAGGGATACCGTGGATGGCGTACCGGGCAATCCCTAATGAGGTGATCGCAAAATAATTTGAGGACGTAGAAAGCTGAGAACGAATAAAATTGCCCATCGCTGTTGCGATGATGGACGCGTTCCACGCGAGGATGAATATGGCGCCAACGCCATAGAGAAATGAAAACAGAATGCAAAAAAACATTACTTTAATGTTGTTGAGGAGTACCTTCACAAAAAACAACGACCGCGCGGCAACATCAAGCTGCGCATTCCCTGTGATCTCGTTGTTGATGTTATAAATCGTCTGACTCTGCACTTGAAATAATACTTGAGTAGTTTGCTCCGGCAGGAAAATATACCATCCTGCAAAACACAGCGTCATTCCGGCAAAGAAGTACAGGAGAAAACTCAGCACCCGGCCATGCTCTTTCAATAACGACAGCTCAGCGATGCTGTCGATGCTCTTTCGCTCTTCCCTTCTGATAACATTGTACAAAAGGGGCGTGCATGCCATCACCGTCAAAAAGATGATGACAAGCGAGCCATGCTGAGGAAAAATCCACAAGCTGAGCAGAATCGCGAGAGACGTATAGAGAACTCCCAACCCCAAAGCGCTCCAGGGATGCTGCTCCGCACCAAATGGATTCACTAATGCCTCAAGGACCATGGACATGCTGGGGTTCGTGAATATTTAAGAGTTTCGCTCGACACGTCTCAACCAGCACGTTTATAAATCAAGAATGATCTCCTTTGGATATGGATTATGCATCGCTGCTCAATCGGGCACGCAAAGGAATGCCGGCATCCGTGCTTGAGCGGGAGCGCTTTGAAGTACCCAAAGTAAGGGGGCATCTCCAGGGGAACAAAACGCTCATCTCAAACTTCCTTCAGATTGCCAGCACAATCAACAGGGAGCCTGAGCATTTGCTTAAGTATGTTCTCAAGGAACTCGCTGCTCCTGGAATGATCCAGCGAGGAATGCTCTTAATCGGAACAAAAGTCCCGGCTTCTCGCATCAACGAGAAAATCCGAAAGTATGTGGAGGAGTTTGTATTGTGTAATGAGTGTGGGAAACCTGACTCAAAAATTATTTCTGAAGGGGGTTTTCTCTACTTGCGGTGCCAGGTATGCGGATCAAAAAGGATCGTCAAGGCAAAAGTGTAGTCGCATATCACTTATTAATTAGGGGACGTGTGCAGGGAGTAGGAATGCGCGCATTCATCCAGCACTGCGCACTAGATCGCAAGATTACGGGCTGGGTTCGCAATACTCCTGATGGGAATGTGGAATGTTTCGCACAGGGAAGCCCGGATGCTTTGACTGTGTTTGCTCGACTTGTGAGCAAGGGATGTGGGTTGAGTCGGGTCGATCACGTGACGATCACTTCAGTTCCCTCGCGTAAAGACCTCATCGATTTTCGCATCTGTTAAGCAAACCACTGCGCGAGGCCCTCTTGGCGCTCCTTATCTCTTCCAAAAACGCTCTGAACTTGACGGTCCAGGATTTCCAAGGTTTGCCGCAAATATGGAGTAACTTGAAACTTATGGACGATTTCAAGAGACGGCGCAAGATACTTTACAACAGATCCTTCTGAAATCGTAAAAATAATTTTGCCTCCACAATGCGTGCACTTCCCCAGAAGCGGCGGCCTCCTAAACTTCTCATTGCAGTTCACACACCGGAACTGCTGCCCGGAAAACTTACGCAGATTCCCCTTGATATCTTTGAGGAAATGTTTCTCAATAACCATGCGCGCTACATCATCTTTGTCCACGGCCCGTATCTTTTCAGCAAGGTCGATCTGGCCTTTGAGCTTATCCTCCATATTGGGAACGGTCTTATACGCAGAGCAGAGCACCCCCCCATTAATTGAATCCGTGGGATGCGTAAATCCATATCCTTCATACTGCTGTTCGGTTCCAACGACGTGGCGCACCTGAGGAATCTTCACTTCCCATGGTGCTTTAAACTCCAAGCATGCGTTGTAAAATTCAAGCGGGTAGTTCCACGCTCGGTCAACATCAAAGATCATGTCGTCTACCTCGGCAGGAACTACACGAGACGTGATGACAAGACATGCGTCCTGTGTTGAGCCTCGGTGCGCGGGGAGATACTCTCTCGAGAAATTGAGCAGCATGTCCATCAACAAGGAAACCGAGGCTTCGTCCCCATCACAGTCGCGACGTGTAGCAGCATGAATTAATGGGTGAGCATAAAATCCTTGCACGTCTGAAAAACCAATGATTCTGCAGAGGATGCCTGCTGAAGTGTGCGGAGCGAGAGCAACAACGAGATGGCCAACAAGGTCATGCGCGTCCTTCGCATGATAATACCTCTCTTGCCCATAAAAATGCTCGAGTAAGTCATCCACAAACTTTGCAACTTTCAGCAATGCAAGGTCCGCACCTTCGTCTAAAGACTCCCTGCAAGCAGGCAAAATGACATCCTGGGGTTTGATCTCGAGGACTTGATCCTCAGATTCAAGGGGTTTGTCTTCAATATCCCTAAGATATCCTAACTCTTTCAGCCGCTCAATCGACGTCTTGATCTCCTTCGGTTTGAAGTGAGTGATGGGAAGCTGGGTCATGTCGTATCTTGTGGTTCCATCCTTATTCACATATACGTCATACTTGGCACGCAAAACCCCTTTCGCGAGCTGCTCCGGAATATGATTTTTATTGGAAGTGCCACGAACGCCCTTAATAAGGTCAGGATAAAGAGTAATCTTCAGGTGTTCGAGCGTCTTTGCAAAAAAGGAGGCAATATCAAATGACTGAGTAACATACGGAACTCCGATACCGTGCTTCTCACACTTCTCCTGCGTCAAGATTCCGCAATAGGGGCACGCCATCCTCTGCTGTGTTCGCTTTCCGCATGATTCACACACGTCAAATATTGCGGTCTTCTGGCATTTTGGGCAAAACCGTGATGGAAATTCTGCGTCCACTTTTCCTGTAGCTAGTGCTGCCTGGAAGCTTCTCATTCTTCCTCCTTGTTCACCAACGGGAAAAAGAACATGCGGGCTGCCCGTGAGTTGGCGCATCTTCGCTTTCTCAGGACGACCCATGCGAGCGCCAATAAACACGCCGGCACGATCCCTTATCTTCACAGGAGACCTCAGTGTAACATACTGGAGGCCATCTGAGGAATTGGACTTCTCGAGATCCCCAAGAGCTTCATCAATAGCAAGTGTCCTTGAGTCAATATTCAGAGATGCCAACATAGCAAGCGCATGATTCTCATCAATAACAATGAATTCTGTGTTCACCAGGGTATGTGGGATACCTGCTTTTTCGAGCATGATCTTTCCCTCAGGAAGTTCACGGACGGGCAGAATCAGCTTCTTCAAAATACCCTGCTCCTCAATCGCCTGGCCCTTTGCAATGAGCTCAAGGAGGGTCTTCACCTCACCCGGGGGTAAGAGTTTCCAGAAATACGTATAGGCAGGATGCAACGGGATTGCTAACGATGTGGAGAGCTGTAACGCTTCCCTGGCAGACGGAAAACTGCTCCACGAATTTTTCATGATGGCTTGGATACTTGTCACAGGAATATCGGTGAGTTCGCTGAGTTTTTCTACATCAATTGTCCCAAAATGATCCACGATCGCCTTCTCCAGCTCCTGAATCCACCACTCGACACAGTATCCTGGGGGAATAAGCTTGTGCGCCCGATTGAAAAAATCACCGTAGTTCACGAGAATGTCTCCCAGATAAATGATTTCCTTAAGTTTTTGGACAACCGCTTTTGCTTCGCTGTATGAATGCAGCTGCATTACCGAACCGTCCTGCAAGAGCACAATCGGCCCTTCAATGCTATCGCACACGTTAAGAGACGTTGCTTTCTCCGGACGCTCAAGTTTGAGCTGCGTGCCAACCGCAACATAACTGTTTAACACGACCATCGTGGCGGGATGAATCGCACAAGAAGAGTATCCTGTTGCCCGCGATCGCCCATATCTCAAGCGAAATCCTCCTGGCCTCATAGGATGCGCAAGAACGGGACGGCCAGCAACGAGATCTTTGATGTATGTGTAATCGGGAAGGATGTCTGTTACTGCGTGCTTTTGCTGCGCCTGCCCAACCTGCTTTTTTGCCTTAATCTGCTGCTGAAGCTCAACAAACTCTTTAAGAAAGCTCCAGTGTTCCAATCCAAACTCTTTTCCCCAAATCGATAATTGCTTCCACACCTTTGGAGCCTTTTGTGCTAGTCCCTCACCGATAACGAGGCATATTCCATTGCGGATGATATTGGTTTCTATGCGATCGAGATCCTTATAATTGCTGACATCAAATTTTTCTGAGGGGTCCCCATCAATTTGGATAGGAAGATTGCGCACGAGGAAGCGAATCTCCTCTTCGCTCGGAAGATACTGAAGGTTTGTAACACGCTCATGGTAATCATAGAGTTCTGTGACACTGCGCTCAATCTCTCGTTCCTCTGGATCATACGCGGCATAGCCAAACCGCTGCCTAATGTAATCTGCGATGAGCACGGAAACGGATGCGCCTGTGCCTCCTGCGCTGCGAATAGGCCCTGAAAAATAAACGGCAAAATACTCTTTTCCCTGCCTCGTCTTGCGCAGCTTAATCTGCGTAAGCCCTTCGAGCGGACTAGCCACAGTTCCGAGCGTATGGTATGCGAATCCCACACGAATCCCAACCTCCATCGCCTCGAGCCGATCCTTGAATTTGCAGAATTTCTCCTGGGCAATTTCCTCCGCGATAATCAGTGAAACTCGCCAGTCAAGAACGCCATATTTTTTTTCAAGCTCGGCAATGCGCTTCGAAATACCGGTTCCAATAATCTGCGGGGCAGCTACGGAGACGAGGCCTTCAACACGCTCCGCCATGTTTTTTGCTATGGGAATTGCCACTTTCGGCTCCGGATCAAAGCCCCGTTTCCGCGCACTTGAGGCTAATGTGTAAGCCCTCTTAAGCTGGCCGTCTAGTACATCCATGTACGCTTCCATTTCGGGGGTTGTATCTGCCATGATCAAAACTTCATAAGTTTAACATTGCGCGTCTGAAGGTGGATTACGGGAACGCGCGCCGGCTCGGGAACATGCCCTACTTTGACCTGAAAGGGGGTTGTATCCTGGAAGCAGCTTCCAGAAACAACGGTCACGTTGCGATAGTTCGCGACACTTGAGCGGTGAATGTGCCCCGTCATGAGAAAATCAGGAACGGGATCGATGATGAGGGGATCCCCTGCAACCATGGGGATGTAGGAGACCGACCGGTGTGTTGGGGCGAGATGGCGGCGCTTCAACAAATACTTCATAATAATGTCTGGGCGCTCATAGCCTCCTTGCGCCCGTACGATATCAACATTAGCAACATAAAAATCAAAGCTCGTGCCGTGATAGAGCAGCACGTCAAATCCGGGGAAAACATCACTGGCATGGATGTTCACAAGTGAGGGATTAGAGACCATAAAAACATTAGCCTCGTTGACGAGTTGGGGGAGAAACTCACGCAGGGGGGGCTGCGGCTCTGCAAGGCGCACGGCATCATGATTTCCGGGGCAGATAATCACTGCAATGTGCTTAGGAATTTTTTTAACGTATGAAGCGAACTCCGCATACTGCTCGTAAATGTCCTTTATCGTGAGCTCCTCTTCCTGACCGGGGTAAATGCCAATGCCATCAACCACATCTCCAACAATGAAACAGTACTTCACTTTACGGGCGATCTCCTGCTGTTGCTCATTGCCCACATTCCCGTTCAGCCACTCGAGAAAACGCTCAAATTTTTCTTCAAGAAAGTATTTACTGCCAACATGAATGTCACTCATGCATACTGCATAACAATCATCTGGCGACTTGCGCAATTCCTTTGTTAGGGGAATGTCTGGGAAAATTAGGGAGTTTGCAAACATAAATTTGTCTGCCGAAAACCCCCGGATTCCAATAATATCATCTTCTGTGATTTCCTGTGACGCCTGCTGCAATTCCTGTTGATTCTTGCTGATCATAACTTTGATTTGGCCCGTAGTATCTTCAACCGTGAGCATCGTGCTGCCGCTTTTTGTGACCACTTTTTCAACAACCATTCCAATGATAGAAACCGTTTCGCGCTCGCGCTTGCTCAGCACTCGCTTGATATTCGTGAGGTGCTGGAGCTCCTGGCGCTGCTGCAGCATGCGCTCCAACACGGCGTAGCGCTTATTAAAGTGCTCGATGAAGTGCTGGACTTCCCGCTTGTGGCTTTGCTCTTCATAGCTCGTTATGATTTTTACGGCGTATCTTAAGGAAGGGGGCTGCGAAGGCTTCATTGAGGTGTCGGCATCCGTAAACTCGACTCCTTCATGCTCTCTTGCCTTCGGCGTAGTCTGGGGGGATCGCTCTCGGAGCATCGAGTAGATGGTCTCCGGCGTCGCTGATTCGTCCAACGCATTCAAGAGATCTGGATCTATGAGAATATCACGATCCATGAAAAACTCAATAAGCTCCTGTTTGCTCATCATTTTAGGTTAAGCGCGTCCTCAAGCAAAGACTGCATGCCCTGAAGGGTCGCGTCTGCCGCTGCGAGCGTGATCTCCCGCGTCCTCCCGTACCTTCCTTTGGATATCACTTTCGCGTTAATGATCCCAAGCATGTCCAGCTCGGCAATAACATCTGAAATTCTCCTCTGCGTTAACGGAGCCAGGGAAACCTGACGGCATAATTTTCTGTAGAGATCGTAAATCTCTCCCGTGAACAACGTATCCTTGCGCGTTTGGTATAAGGTGAGAATAGCATATAATGTTGTCTGAAATTGTTTAGGCTGCATGAGCACGGTTTCCTGAATCCAGTCGCGCTCGATCTTTTCTTGGGCCAGGTCAATATGATGCAGCTCAATTTTAACGTGCCCTTTGCGCTCCGCGAGCTCTCCCGCAACCCTCATGAGTTCCAGGGCACGGCGAGCATCCCCATGTTCGCGAGCGGAGAACGCGGCACACTTCTCAATAACACCTTCCCCAATCACGTCCGCAACAAATGCGCGGGATGCGCGCTCACGCAAAATGCTTTGCAATTGCAATGCATTGTATGGGGGGAACACCACTTCCTCCTCGGAAAGCGATGATTTCACACGAGCATCCAGGTGCTCGATAAAGAGCAGATCGTTGCTAATGCCAATAAAAGTTATCTGAGCGTTTTTCAGCTCATCGTTTATTCTTGTGAGGTTATAGAGGATTTCATCGCCAATTTTTTTAACAAGCTGATCTATCTCATCAAGGATAATGACCAAAAGCATTTTTTCTTTGTCAACGTGCGCATAAAAGAGTTTATAGACTTCATCTGTTGGAAGCCCCGTCGGAGGAATCTCAAGATTGCAATCGCGGGCGAGCTGCGCGATGAGCCGGTATTCGGTATCAGCAACGCGTTTGAGCTTGCAGTTGATATACATCGTCTTCAAGGGAATGTTGTTTTGCTTAGCGATGTCAAGAATCTGCCTCATGATGTATTTTGTTGTGAGCGTCTTTCCAGTTCCTGTTTTTCCATAAATAAAGAGGTTCGATGGCTTTTCAAATCTCAAACACGGCGCTAATATCTGCGCAACCTGGTGGATCTGCTCATCACGATGCTGGATTGCGTCTGGCGTGTAACTCGATTTGAGGGCGCTTTTATCCATAAATATTGGATTTCTCTTCATGTACTCGCTGAAGAATGTACTAAGCGCCTTCTCATCATGCATGCTTCCTGTCCAGGATTCAACATATTTAAAGATTGTGTTCCTGTGGTGGGGGTGACCCCCCCTTGTTTCATATGGAAGAAAAAATGGAGAAAAGTGTGTAGTTTATGTCTTTTAACTCTGGTTTTGTTAGTTTTAATACCTTTTTATTTTTTACTCATTTCTTATAAATATGTTATATTATGGTTATAGACGTTATTAGTATATAGTATATGATTATTAACTATATTATATACTATATTATATTTATTATTTTCTATATTGAAACTATATACTAATTACTATATACTATTATCTTTATTATAGCGTTTATATTAAATAACGCGGAAAATGAAGATAACTAGCAACAGAAAATCTGTACGGTTCCATAAGAAACGATGGTGTAGGAGGAATTAACAATGGAAAATAAAAAACGGTTAAGATTTGTCTATTTGGAAGTTGAACATAAGGAGAAACTGCTCCTCCAACTCAGGGGCCTTCCTACGCAAGACATCAAGTATATCCTTCGTATAACAATGCCCACAGACACCCATACGATTTCCACAAATGATGCACACGGTTACCCAGCTTCTCATGAAATTATCAGAGAGCCCATAGAGATATGGCACAATATACGGCTTTTTCTCTACAAGCCATGCCTCAATCTCCCGTTCCAAGCATTCGGGGCATATTGGGTTTGTTATTGCCTCTTGGCAGGCAATGCACGTTTGCGGCCTCATGGTTGGTCACCTCATAGCTTTCTCTTGGTTCCAACAATGCTGATCAGAAGTCTTGACCACGATTGCCAGAACCAAGGAATCACGCCGGTCCTTAGCAATAAATGGTCGGCACGGTAAAGTCGACTCTCTTTGGAAAACAATTCCAAGAGTCCATATGCGTCGAACTTACCACACATTCCCAAAAAATATCAATATATAAATAGATTTATGTATTCGAGTATATACATCCTGAGTAAAGTCAACTTGATTATGTTTTGTAGTTTTATGATCTTCATTCGGCCTCCTTGGCGGCTTCTCGTCGCTCACGCTCCTCGTCGAACCACGGAAAAATTGTTTTTCCTAGACACGCTCGGTTTCGCCTCGGCGTCCACCCCGTAAGGGACACAGAAAATCGGAGATTTTCTTAGTTGCGCTCGCTAGCGCTCGGCAACCATCCCCCGGTTCGACCAGCGCCAAGGCCGAATCCACTGCTCATCACAATAAACTTGACTGCACTTACATCCCGGAGAGTTTATTAATGTCAATGGCTTTTCCTTTTTATGCACTATGACATTGTGATCCCCCGAGGAAACGAAAAGGAATTTGTTCGTATGGCCGAGCCCCTCGGATATGATTGCTTGTACCTCTGCTATTCCCCCAATGACCTCGACATAGGAAAGAAAACAATAGCATCACTGTCGAACACAATTACTGTTAAACCGCTATTACTCATCACTGACAGAAAGCACAGCCACTGGCCCGAGCAGAGAATTCTCAAACTTGCATCACATCAGGATCTTCGCGCTTGCCTCGAACAACTCAGGCCTTCGTTTATCCTGGACATAGAATCGTCTGCAGGCAAAGACACGACTCATACACGAACTTCACAGCTCAATCACGTGCTCTGCGCCATAGCTAAAAAATATCATACAACCTTTTGCTTCTCTCTGACTTCTTATTTTTCCTCAAGCGCGGAAAAGCGCAGCAGACTTCTCGGGAAAGTCCAACAGAATATACGTTTATGCTCAAAATATGACGTCGCTTATGATCTCGTTTCCCTTGCTTCTTCTCCTGAGCACATGAGAAATCCTCTTGATGTTAAGGCATTAACTCGCATGCTCAGCAAACGCTAGGGGTTCATAGAAAACTTTATAAACAAACTCGCCCAGGATAGCACTAGGAAAAAAAGAGCGTGAAGTAATGAGAATACTCGTCATGATGCTTTGTTGGATGGTTTTGTTCAGTATGGTGCTCATGCCGTTTAGTGTGGCGCAGCAGACGAGTCAGGTTTCAACCA
>JAGVYU010000034.1 GCA_018303105.1 Candidatus Woesearchaeota archaeon
GCCTTATCCGTTCTCTCCCACGTAAAGTCGGGATCTTCCCTGCCGAAATGGCCATATGCTGCAGCTTTTCGAAAGATCGGCCTTCTGAGTTTCAAGGAGTCAATAATGCCTTTTGGCGTGAGCCTGAAATGCTTGTACACGAGCTTGCTGATCTGCTCCTCGGGGATTTTCTCTGTGCCAAAACAAGCTACATTCACGCTCGTTGGCTGCGCAACTCCAATCGCGTAGCTGAGCTGCACTTCGCATTTATCCGCGAGACCAGCCGCGACAATATTCTTCGCGACATATCGCGCCATGTACGCTCCTGAGCGATCCACTTTGCTTGGATCCTTGCCTGAAAACGCTCCGCCGCCATGACGGCCAACCCCCCCATACGTGTCCACAATGATCTTTCTTCCAGTAACACCGGTGTCCGCCTCAGGTCCTCCGATGACAAATGCTCCTGTCGCGTTGATATGCACTTTCGTGCGCTCGTCCATGAGATGGCCGCATATAGGCTCTATGACTTTGCTCCTGATTTCCGTGCGCAGCTCATCCTCGCTCAGGAATTTCTTGTGCTGCTGCGCGATCACAACCGCCTCAACACGCTCAGGAACGCCGTTCACATACTCAACAGAAACCTGTGACTTCCCATCTGGGCCGAGATGAGGAATAATGCCTTTTTTCCTGACTTCTGAGAGGCGCTTTGTCAATTGATGCGCGATCATGATGGGCATAGGCATTAATTCAGGCGTTTCATTCACAGCGTATCCATACATCATGCCCTGATCTCCCGCTCCCTGCTCATGATCTGACTTCTCGTCAACTCCCTGCGCAATATCCGCACTTTGACCGTGGATAGAGACTAACACGGCCGCATCATTGCAGTCAATTCCGAATTCAGGATCTGTGTAGCCAATGTCTTTCAAAACTTTTCTTGCGAGATGCTGCACGTCCGCATACCCTTTCGTCGTCACTTCTCCCGCGATCATGATTAATCCGGTGGTTGTGAGACATTCAACGGCAACACGGGAATACGGGTCTTGTTTAATAAGCTCATCAACGATAGCATCACTGACCTGGTCACATATCTTATCCGGATGGCCTTCCGTGACTGACTCAGAAGTTAAAACATAACGATCCATGGTAACACCTCGTGTTTTAGCCGGTTGATGCATTTATAAAGATTATTATGCTGCATGCATATGGTCCTTGACTTTACCGAAGGGAAAAATCCTCGCAAGGCCGTTCTCGGGAAGATCCGCCACAACATACACGCTGAAATTGCGAACGTCCCTTAAAAACGGGCTTAGAAGCTTCTCTTTGGACACATCTGTTCCCTCCGTCACGGGATTCAGCGAAGGCATGACGATAAGGCCATACTTTTTATATTTTCCAACGAGGAAGCACTTGTATTTTTCTGTGCGGACATCTTCCCCTACAGATATTGCGGGATGGTCGTGGCCTATGATCAACGTCGTAATCCCTTTTTCAATCTTTTTCGGAATGCTGTCCCCATGCAGAACCAGGACAGATCCTAGGCGATGCGCGTCTTTGATAACCACATTCCGCTTCTTCGCGATGGGACCTAAAATCGTGTCATGGTTGCCCTTGATAAGGATTATATGTTTGGTGTGTTTGGCCAGAAGATCAAGAAACCGCAGCGTGTTTCTCCACTCCGTCTCCGAGATCGTTCCAAACTCGTGCTTGAGGTCGCCTGCGATCACAATGGTATCCAGTGAACCCACATGATTGAGTATTCGTTCTGTACGCTTCATGAGGAACGGAAACTGCGTTCTCGGAATGAGCACACCCTTCTTGTTGAGCTCTTCCTCATACCCGATATGAATATCCGTAATGACAAGCGTTTTTTCCTTTGGCAAGAATACGGCAAGATCCACGAATTGTATCTCAGAGTTCATGCTTTCCTGATTTTTGGATATGTCCCGGGTTGCATAAATACTTTATCTGTTTTCACGGCGATGCCTGTCTCTTTGTCTATAATCTCTTTAGAAATCATTTTGCTTATGCCGAGCGCGATAAGCTCGTCTTTCAGTGTGAAAATAGCAATTTTTTCATCAACCTGTGTATCGCTCTCAATCTTTGCTACGCCCGGGATCGCAAGGTCAGCGCCATGGCAAAGCGCGTCTACAGCAGAATCTAAAATCCACACTTTGGGAAGATGCTGGACAGCATGTTCGATGGGCTGGAGGATTTTAAGCAAACGCTCCTCACTCTGCTCATGCTCATAATACCAAAACGCGTCCGTGAGATCCTGAAGCGAACACAGCGTGGACTCATCAAATGGACCAGCTCTTGTTCTTCTCAGCTCCGCCATGTGCGCGCCGCATCCCAACGCTTCGCCGAGATCATGAATAAGTTTCCTAATGTACGTTCCAGCCTGGCAGCCCACACGGAACAGAACATCCTGGCCATCCACTTCGAGGATCTTGAAATAATAGATTTTTCTATACCGTAATTGTCGTTTCACGCTGCTCTTAATCGGGGGGAGCTGCTGAATTCTCCCAAGAAACTTTTTTTCTATAACCCCTTCGAGCTGCTCTTTTGAAACGGGCTTATGCGCGTGCATGACTCCAATGTACTCCTTGCCCGCGGACAGTAACGCCTGGACGATTCTTGTCGCTCTTCCTATGGCAACGGGAAGCACGCCTGTGACTTTCGGATCAAGCGTACCAGAATGACCTGACTTTTTAATATTCAGAATGTGCTGGACATACGCGCTCACCTGATGAGACGTTGGCCCAGATGGCTTGTCCACATTGATGATTGAGTACTGCAGGAGCTCAGCGACAGGGCGAGTGTTCGGATCCTTGCCAAACGAATGAGACGTTTTTGCCTCCCTCTTTACAAGCACAGAGCGCTGCATGCGTTCAAACGGAAAGAGATCGTCTTCCATACGTTATCAGAGTGGTATGTTGTTTAAAAAGCTGTTGATTCGCGTGCAATATCGGCATTCGAAAATATATAATAGACCCTACACAAAGTTATAAATTGGTAAGTGATTCCATTTGCATGCCCCTTGAATTGTCCAGATCAATGGCGGAAATCGAGCAAGCATTCGCACAAACACGCATTCTGAATGTTCATAAAATTGGCACAGGGGTTCTAGATGCCGGTTGGATTATTCCGAATGCCGAAAGCCTTAAAACATTACGGAGGTTGCGAAAACGGCATGATCATGGAGATTCTCAGTATAGATATACAGAGGAATATATCGCTCAGCATATGGAAAGAAGTGTTCGGCGCGTGCTCAAGGGGAGGCCAGCAAGGCTGCGCGTCCATCACACTGCATGCGGATTGCCCTACGTGACTCCCGAATACGCGAATGGGAAGCCATGCGGGACCGTGCTTGGTCTAAGAAGGCCGGGACTATTGCCGAACATGTTTGAGGAATCGATGTATGATTGGGAGTCTGATCATATGCGAATCCCTATTGTGCAATTACCCAGCGGACTAGGGCTAATGGATCTCAGCGTTTCTCCGATCGAGAAGTCTCAGGGTATTTGCATGAATGCTGAAAATACATTGGCGAGCAAAGTCAGAAACACGTTCGAGGCGAGGACAGCAGAGGGGAAAGAAAGGACATGGCTCTTCTATGAAATTGTTGCAGGCCCAGAAGAAACAGGAAGTCTTCACTTCCGATATGATTATGGGCAACATGAAACATGTGAGATAGGGAAAAGGAGGGTTAAGCGTCACCTTGTTCAGAGTGTAGATTTTGACCTAAAAGAGGTTTGGGGAATGCAAGAGATAGATGAGATGAGGATAGGATTCCGGCAATATTTAGACACGAGTTTTGACCATCCCGATATGATTGACTTCTATTTTAGCAAAGACGGAGAGCTGGAACGGGTTTGCATGCAGCGCAGCGCGTTTGTCCATCATGCTTCATGGGATGCAGATCCCGTACTTGCGAGAAAGGAACCGATGATTGCGGGGAGGGAAGCAAGATTTACGTACCCTGCTCCAGATCATCCTGTGGGCAGAAGGCAGTCAAAATCGAGCGCTGAGATGGGTCCGCGTGAGATTGAGCCTTTAGAGGAGCATGAAGCCGCTTTTTTAGCGTTGCGATGGCTGTCTTTGAATCCGAACTTCCAAATTCTCGACATTAAAGACACAATGCGGCGGATCATCCAGACAGCTCTCGACGGCGCAGGGCATCCAAGAACGATCGTTGACAAATTAGCATATAACGTTGATTATTCTCGTTAAATAAAGAAAACAACTTACTCTTCTTTCTTGACTGAATCTTTTGGAGCTTTTCTCTCAACGGGCTTTTTCGCCGGTTTTTTCTCAACAGGCTTTGATTCCAGCTCATCAGCAGCCGCGTCTTCAGGCTTCTGTTTTTCTGCGGGTTCTTCAACTGGCTTCTCTGCAGGCTCCTGTGTCTCTGTCTTCTTTTCCTTTGCGGATTCTTGTTTCTTGTCTTTCTTCTTCTCTTCCTTCACTCTCTTCTTGGGAAGCTCCGCGAGCTGCGCTGTTACAATGCCTTTGTCGTCTTTCTTCGCAACGACTTTGATCTTATGGGGAGGATTCTTCATGCCGCGCTCCCAGATTTTCTCATTCAGCTCTTTCTCGAGCTTGATCACGGTTCCTTTCATATGCTTTAAGAGAAATATTTTAAGAGTGTTTACGGCGCGCTTTGCCCGCTTGTACATCGGAGCTTTCATGTACCCCTTCCTTAAAGGAACAATATATACTCTTTCAAGAATGATTTTTTCTGCCATGTTAAACCTTTGCTTTAGACCTGCGCCAGTTGCGCTTCACTGTGGTATGTCTTCCCGGATGGACTCTTCGGCCTTTGCCATATTTTTTTGGAACGGTCCAGAAGGGAGCCCACTTCGTATGACCATGAATCTTGATAAGCCGTTTCTTCCTGCTGGGATGCTTGTAGCGTGCCATGGTTACTCTTCCGGTGGTGTCTTGGGAGCTATCGGCTGTTCCGGCGCTTTCGGCTTTTGCTGCTCAGCATGATGTTCTTGCGCTTTTGGTTTGTCCTTATGCTGCGCTGGATGTTCGTCCATTGGCTTTTCCTTCACATGCTCCTTCGGCTTATCCTGAACATGAGGTCTTACGGGCGCCGGTTTTGGAGCTGCTTCAATCAAAGATTTCGCTGCTCTCGTCAAGAGGGCAACTCCTTTACCGGTTATGATTCTGCCCTTTCTCGGAGCGGTCTTCTCCGTTTTTGCAATTAAGCCTGCGGCTTCGAGCTGCTGCAGGATCTTGCGCACGATGCTTCCTGAACCGCGATAGAAATGCTCTTTTTTATGCCCCCTGTTTTTCTTTCCGCCATACACTCTGCGGAGCCAATTCGAGCCCAAGGGGCCATACCTGTAGGTTTTTCTTAAAATCGAAGCGGCGCGGACATACCACCAATCTTCTCTTACAGGAGCGCGCTCCTTGCTGTGACCGGTCTTCGCGAATGTCGCCCATTCGGGAGCCTTAAGATGAGGCATGGATTTAAGCTCTTTTGCAGCAGTCTCAATAAGCTCAGTCGGGTCTACGTCATAAATATTGTATTGTTTCATTGTGGCATGCCTTGCGGCATTAGAGACGCTACGAGTAGCGTTGATTCTCCAAAGGAGTTGAGGATGATTTATAAAGGTTGTGGTGTGCACTTTAACTACCAGAAGATAGTTACAGACATAACATTTATAAAATGAGGTATATTAACCTCATGGATGGACATCTCAGATCCAAGGATAAAACAGGCGCAAGACGCCATTCTTCAATATGATAAAAGCAGCATTCAAGAAGATATCGCAGCAGCAGTAGCAAACGTCAATGGAAAACTACACTATAAAGGATCTATTCCACATTTCGAAGATATCGCGCTGGAATTGTGCATGATCGCTCAGGGCGGGCCTTCATGTCTTGCAGCTCTCAATCAGAACCGATTGTGGTCGATGGGTCTGCGCAGTGTTCGCGAATATGCTGATGAGAATCCGGATGAGTTGCAGGAATGGATGAGCCAAGCGGAACAAACAATTGGCATTCCTTTGCAATCTTTAGGTGTTGATGCTTCTTTATATGATCGTTTTGAACGGGCGATACAAAGACACGGCGTTTTTGGAACAAAATCAGGAGCGCAGGTTGTTGCAGATGCCCTCATCGATAATCTTGAATCTGTAGTATCCGCTTTGGATGCTTCTGTTGGTAAAGAAGCCCCGTTAAGATCTATTGGTGATGACAGAACGATTAGAAGTGTAGCAGCGGCATTAGCGGAAAGCGGTGTAAGCATCGCAGAGGTTCAAAGAAGTTACCATGAAAAAGGACTCTTTGACGCTCAGGGAGTTCTTGCGTATGTCTGGCAAAAAGCACTCCCTCTTCTCACCCCCGATGTTGAAGCGGGAATTCAAGCCCTTGCGGCAAAAGGCATTGACATTCAAATGACCGCCCCACAATTACTGGAGATCGTGACAAGCAAAGGATTACTAGGGCCGGATAGCCTCAGTGATCAGGTCGCAGGGAAGTTATTGGAATTAGATGTTCCTATCGAAACGCACGTGTACAAAACTCTTCTGGAATCAGGAATAGAAAGAAGGAAAAAGGAGAGCTTACAAGAGGTTGAGGAACTAAATCTCGGCTGGCGCAAAGCGGATGCTAAAAAGCAAGTTGAGGGGAGATATGATGGGATCGTATCTAGCGTTGTCTCAAACGGTACTCCTGTGATTTTGGCAAAAGATCGGCTTCAGGAGATCTATAGTTCTCATGGTTTGTATGGGTCACAGGGCATTTTGGCGTATTTAGCCCGTAATATGCACGATGTCCTGCAGCCACTCGTTGATAAAGATCTCGCAACAGAAGAAGATGTTAGAAAACTGTCCCGGTCTTACGAACGATATTCCAGAGCCACGTCAATTGCTTCACTTTGGATGGAGTCTCTGACAGATGAAGATGCTCATCTCAGAATGGTACAAAAACTCGCAATTGCAGCTGAGGCACAGGGTGTAGCGCCAATGGAAATTCTTGTAAATCCAGAGCTTAGGCACGTAAAAAAGCAGGTTTATGAAGCGGCTCATGGCTCGGTAACAAAAGCGCTGCAAAAGCCAATGATTACTCTGATTGAGTCTGTGAATACACGTCTGGATGGGAAGTTACTTCAGCCCATTACAGCAGAGGATGCTCAGGAGATTTTTGAAGGATTGAAGGAAGCACAACCTCCGGGGATTCTTGGAAAGATGTATGCCGCAACATTCGGGCGATTCATGAAGCGCACAGGAACACAACGCATACAGGATTACGCGCTGTTAACTCAAGCATTGATTCAGCAGAGATTGGCCAGACGCGACAGAGAACTCGCTGAATTCTCTATTGCCTATGTCAAGTAAGGCCATTCTTAGGGTTCGAGTATGATCCCTTCTTCTCACAGCGCAACATGCGTCATACAGAATCTCGCGCATCTCCCCACGGGAGAAGGAATGCGCTTTCCCATACTTCTTGCTGCGGACTTGCATGGTGTTGAACGCCATTATGAGCTTCTCGCGGCATATGCCGCTCATGTGAAACCCCGTGCTGTGATCCTCGCGGGGGATCTCGCGCCAACGCAGGGCGAGATTGATCCCGTTGTCCAGCGGCCGTTCATCGAACACCGACTCATACCCTTGCTATCACCCATCAAAGAACAGGGCGCAGCTATATACGCAATACTGGGCAATGACGACTGCGGAGTTCACGAGTTATTTGAAAGACCAAATGATGTCTATACTCTAATCCACGGAAGGCGAATTCCTATTAATGAAGACTTTGACATTGTCGGATACACTCCGGTTCCCATAACCCCGTTCGACGAAAAAGACTGGGAAAAATTTGATCTCAGCCATGTTGATGATCGTGTGAAGAAAGCGTATGCGCAGCTCCAGCAAAAATGGAAACTCGAAGGGAAAGTCAGCACACAAACAGGCTGGAAGGAAGTGCGCCTGAATCCTGAGCGCGCAAATGTTGATTCAATTCAGCGGGATCTGGCGTCGGAGGTGTTCACTCAACACCCAGAGAAAACCGTGTATGTGATTCACGCTCCTCCATTCGGAACTGCGCTTGATGTAACTCGCAATGCGGCTGGAGAAAAAATCCATGTTGGAAGCATCGCTGTGAGGGAATTCATAGAAAGAAGACAACCCTATATCACGGTCCATGGACATATTCATGAAACGGTACGATTAACGGGCGCAATTGGGCAGCAGATTGGAAATGCGTTGTGTATGACGCCGGGGCATGAATATCAAACAGAATGCATAGCGGCAGCGCTCTTCGACTTGTATGAGCCGATGAACGCCACGCGGATTATAATTCGTTAATGGATGCAGATTACGGACAACAGTTATTTATTAGATCACAAAGGCTATGTTATGTTTTTTCTTTTCTCAAAAAGATAATATATAATGGCCCCGATAATGCCCGTAATAAATATAATAATAAGCCATGTTGCTTTTTTATTGTCATTGTTGAAATTTCTTTTAGCGCAGTCGATGAGCATCCAGAACCAGAAGAATATGGTGACAAAGGTTATGCAGATCAAAAGAGCGTAGATAAAAATGGGCACGTTATGAGAACCGACAATTAATAGTGGCACCAGAAGGACAAGTAATGTCAACATGAGATAGGGGAGCAAAAATGCACTTAAAATGCCTGTGGCGATAAAAGGCCTCCCTTTCCTTGCAGCATGTGCAACGGTCGCACCTACTGGCCCAATCAGTACAATAAAGCAGGCCAAAAAAAGACTTCCAAGAACCTCGTTTGTCTCTGTCAAAGGAAATTCCTTGAAAAAGACGAGACGTAGAACAATTCCAACGATTACAAACACCAGCGTATACCCTACAAAACCCAAAATAAAATCCTTAATACCGGCCATAACCCTTCTATCAAAAGGTACTATTTAAAGTTATTTCGCCAGAACAACTATTTTTTATTTGATCTAATCGTATCCGCCATGTCCTTCATGCCGAGCTTTTCATAAATAATCGCGGCGGTCTCAAACTCACCGAGGCTCATGAACGATTCTGCTTTTTTCAGCATCTTATCAGCGTACTGCACAGGGTCAAGATATTCAAGAATGTGGATAATCTCATTCTCTTTGCCCATGCGGATAAAGTGCTTCGCGGCTTCTCCCAGGATTTCGCGCTTTTCTTCTTCCGAGAACATGGAAAGGTTGACGTTCGCGGCGCCTTTCTGCACGATCATCTTCACAATGCCTTCATTCGCCATACACGCTCCACAGTGAGATGAGCATATATAGTTTTCGGCGGTGGAGGCGTATGGTGTATGATCTCACGGACTCTGTCCATAGCCCCTTCCGCACAAGATTTTTATAGAACGCATATGAGATTAGACGGATGTACACCATTTACGCCACAGACACGTTCAGGAGTGTTTATGATGCCCTCCAAAAAGATGAAAAAGATTGGGTTGACAAGGTCAAGGAAAAATTCAAGGAGTATCCCACTGGCAAACCTTTGGGATTTCCATGGTTTAGAGAGAAGAAATATATGAACAAGCGCCTTTACTTTCTCATTGATGAACCGGGTGAGAAGATACTGTTCGTCGCATTCGCATCAAAAAAAGAACATGGCGAAGTGATCGATTTTGTCAAAGGAAACATGAGGATTCTGCTTGAATACCTAAAAAAGGTTTAGAATGGAGTCACTCTTCCATGACGTACGTCTTCCGCACTCAATTTTAATTGCACTAAAGCATCATCAGCGATTTTTGCTTTCTTCTTAAGCAGAGTGTACTCTTCTTCCGGTATTGTGACCATTTGGGTCTCCATACGTTCCGGTATCCTCCACTGATTTATATATCTTATGCCTTTTTATCCAGAGGACACTCGTAAAAAAATCACTTCCTGGCCCCGCTTAATACCATGCTCCTTCGCATATCCTCCCGGCACTTCCAATACATACTGCACTTCGATATCGGAGCTATAATTCTCGCATCCCTGGTCGCACGGCTGCGCGTTTTCTATGATCTTCGTTATCTTATAGTTTGACGTGATGAATAGGATGTCAAGCGGCATGTTCGTGCTTTTCATCCAGAAATATTTTATCTCCGCGTTCGGGAAAATGAAGAGCATGCCTTCTCCATCCTTGACGTCGTCTCGTCCCATCAACCCGCGTTCCCACTCTGCCTGAGTCGTAGCGAGCTCAACTGTAATTACGGGCTCCTGAACTCCGGCAAGCACGATGACTTGAGGAGGCTTTGAAGAGCAGGCGACGAGCAGGAGAATCAATAGAGCAAAGAGTATCTTCATACTAGGCCTATATGTTCAAGCTATTTAAAAGTTATTGAAATGTTTATATATGACCCTCGCTCAGGCAACGGCATGAAGGCGCTTGTAATGGTGTTGTTCGTAGGGCTTCTTCTAACAGGATGCTCTCCGCAACTTTCATGTACGAAAGAAGCACTCGTGTGTCCCGATGGAACAACGGTTGGAAGAAACTCATCGCTCAATTGCGAGTTTAATCCTTGCCCGGAAGTTCAACGTTGCACAGAAGAGGCAAAACTTTGTCCTGATGGAAGCGCAGTGGGAAGGAATGCAGCTAACAATTGCGAGTTCGACCCTTGCCCCGGATTCTGCGGATCATCCACAAACGCAGCATGCACCACAGATGCTGATTGCATGACGGGAGGTTGCTCCGGACAAGTGTGCCAGGGCGCAAACGAAGATCCTGTCATTACGACGTGTGAAGCTCGGGAATGTTACGACGATGTAGCATATGGAGTTTCGTGCGGCTGCGTAGAAGAGAAATGCGCGTGGAATTTACCGCAATCTTTATAAACCCTAAATCCCCTCTTCAGACCGGACGAGAGAAAGAACGCGGTATTTTCTCCAAGATGGCAACAACCAAGCTTAAGCCAAGCATGCGCGAAAAGAAGCGCTATGTCGTGTTTGAGATTATCGCACCCAAGAAAATCCGCGATTACTTCGCAGTCCACACCGCGATCATGAACAGCGCGCAGGAACTCCTCGGTCAGAAAGGCATGGCAAATGCCGGAATGATGATGCTCAAAGACCGATTTGACCCGGACGTGCAGAAGGGAGTCATACGCGTAGGACACAAACATGTGGATGATCTCCGGGCATCACTCGCCCTTGTGAAGGGGATAGAAGGACAGGATGTCATCGTGCGGAGCATAGGCACAAGCGGGATACTTAAAAAAGCACTAACACGCTATGGAGGATGATTGAATGCAACCAATGCCACACCAACTCATGGGCTACGACAGGGCCATCACGATGTTCTCACCGGATGGCAGACTGCTTCAGGTTGAATACGCAAAAAAGACTGTACGCCAGGGAAGCACCGCGATAGGGATGATATGCAGCGACGGAGTTTTGCTTGTGACAGACAAGCGCATTGTGGATACGCTTGTCATTCCTGAAGCCGTGGAAAAGATATGGCAGATTGACGAACACATCGGAGCAACCGCGTCTGGAATCCTGAGCGATGCCCGAGTACTTATCGAACGCGCCCAGTTAACAGCGCAGCAGTACCGCGTGAATTATGATGCGCAGATTGACATTCTTTCCATTGTGAAGGACATCTGCGACCTCAAGCAGATCTGCACGCAAAGTGGGGGGTTGCGGCCTTTTGGCGTGAGCGTCCTCATCGCGGGAGTCGATAATGAAGGGCCGAAGCTCTTCGAAACAGACCCCACGGGAATATTCTTTAGATACCGCGCATCCGTCATTGGAGAAGCGGAGCCGGAAATTGAGGAGATCCTGCAGAGAGAATACAAGGACTCGATCACGGTTGACGACGGCTTGAAGCTCTGCCTGCGCATCCTCAGCAAAATCCTTGACAAAAACTTTAACGTTGAGCGCATTGATGCGGCGTATATCAAGACCTCAGACAGGAAATTCACGAAGCTCAGCAAGAGGGAGCTTGATCGCGTCGTGAAGGACATTAAAAAGAAGTAACCATGGCACAAGGAGAGTATGATCGCGAGAAGATTCATCTGAATCTCGCGCGGCTGAAGAAGGGCAACGAGAAATTCGAGATTGATGTGGACGCTGATAAGGCCATCGCGTTCAAACAAGGTTCGGTTTCTGACATTCGCGAGGTGCTCAAAGTGCAGCACGTCTTCGCTGATGCTAAGAAGGGATTACTCGCATCCGATCATGTAATGCAGCAGGTGTTCAAAACCTCGGATCCGCTGGAGGTCGCCAACATTATCATTAAAGAAGGAGAGATTCAATTAACAGAAGAGTATCGCAGAAAAATCAAAGAGGAGAAGAAAAAAAGGATTCTGGGAATCATTCAGCGCAACGGGGTTGATCCGAAATCAAATACTCCCCATCCGCTCACGCGGCTCGAAAACGCCTTTGAGGAGGCGAAAGTGCACCTGGATGACTTCAAGAACGCGGAGAGCCAGGTCGAGGACGTGCTGAAGCAGATTCGGCATCTCCTGCCCATCAAATTTGTCATGAAGGAGATCGCGGTCAAGATTCCGGCGCAGTACGCGACAAAAAGCTACGGACTTGTGAAAGGATATGGGCGGATTGTCCGGGAGGATTGGCTCACGGATGGCTCATGGGCGGTCGTGATCGAGATGCCCGGAGGCATCGAACTTGAGTTTTATGACAAGCTCAACTCATTTACTCACGGTAACAACGAAACAAAAATACTGAACGTTAGGTGAAACTATGGAAGGGATACAAGTGCAGGACAGGGCAATCATAACGCCCGGTGAAGTCATCGCGACAGGGATGGATTATATTCCCAGCATGGGAACATATCGCGACAAGGAAAGGATCATCGCGAACAAGCTCGGCATGGTCCACATTGAAGGCAGGGCTATCAAAGTCATACCGCTCTCGGGAAGATACATGCCGAAAGTGGGAGACATGATCATCGGTCAGGTGATAGACATCTCCATGTCTGGTTGGAGAATCGAGCTGAATTGCGCATACTCCGCAATGATTTCGCTGAAAGACGCAACGAGCGATTTCATCGAGCGCGGAGCAGACCTCACCCAATACTATAACCTCGGAGATTACATGATTGCGGAAATCGTCAACGTGACAAGCCAGAAGCTCGTGGATCTCTCGACCCGAGGCCCGGGAATGCGCAAGCTCCAGGGAGGGAGAATTATCACGGTGAATCCGAACAAAGTTCCAAGAGTGATTGGCAAGCAAGGAAGCATGGTAGGCCTAATCAAAGACGCGACGGGGTGCAGGATTACCGTTGGTCAGAACGGTATCATTCACATTCAGGGCACACCAAAGCAGGAAATGCTCGCTGCGGAGACGATCCATAAAGTTGAGCAGGAAAGCCATTTCTCAGGACTCACGGACAAAATCAAAGCATATCTTGAGCAGCGAGTGAAAGAGATGCAGCTTGATCCTACACCGCTCATCATCGATGAGCCTCCAAGAGAGCGCCCGATGCAGCAACGACGTGGACCTCCCCGCTTTTCAAGGGGAAGAAGGTGATTGTGATGGCATTCGAAAGAGCATCTGGACGAAAAGTCAATGAACCTCGCGCGATGGAAGCGAAAGCCGGCGTGATCAAAAACGCTGACGGCTCAGCGATGTTCAAAATGGGGGATACGATCGCATATGCGGCGGTATACGGCCCAAGGGACTTATACCCCAAGTTCATGCAGAATCCAAAGAAAGGGATTTTGCGCTGCAATTACAACATGATGCCGTTTTCAGGCTCAGGAGAGCGTGTGCGCCCCGGGCAGAACAGGCGCGCGAAAGAGATTTCGATGGTGACTGAAAAAGCGCTTCTGCCCGTGCTGGAGCTTGAGGATTTCCCGAATGCAGTTGTGGACGTCTACGTCGAGCTTCCCCAGA
This sequence comes from Candidatus Woesearchaeota archaeon, assembly GCA_018303105.1. Lineage (GTDB taxonomy): Archaea > Nanobdellota > Nanobdellia > Woesearchaeales > JAGVYU01 > JAGVYU01. The sequence continues at coordinate 13,799 of JAGVYU010000034.1, forward strand.
CGGACGCGGGGAGCAGATGCGCGGGAATCTGCGCTGCGGCGATTGCGCTTGCAGACGCCGGATTAGTCATGAAAGACATGATCGCGGCCGTGAGCGTCGGAAATCTTGACGGCAATATCGTCGTTGACCTTGACAAGGATGAAGAGGACTTTGAAGGCCCTGTCGCAGACATTCCTGTGGCGATCATCCCAAGCACGGGTCAAATCACGTTGCTCCAGATGGATGGCGAAATCACTCCAGAAAAGCTCGTGAAGGCTCTTGAGCTTGCTCAGGAAACATGTATGAGAATCAACGAAGTCCAGCGCAAAGCGCTGAAAGACAAGTACGCAGGTGAGTAACATGATCATTCCAGAAGCACGAGAGCATTTATTGCGGGCATTGCGGGAGGGATTGCGCTTTGACGGCCGAGCCGCACATGCGTACAGGCCCATTGAGATCACGCGGAATATAACAAAAAACGCTGAAGGATCAGCCAGAGTTAAGATTGGAGACACGGAAGTCATAGCTGGCGTTAAGTTTGAAGTCGGCACTCCGTTCCCGGACAAGCCCACTGAGGGAAGCATTATGGTCAACACGGAGTTAATCCCATTTTCCAGCCCTGAGTTCGAGTCTGGTTGTGCCGCTCAACGCGTCTGGCAATCTCTTTGATGCGTTCGCTCTCGCGGCGCTTGTCGCCCTGCGCGAGACAAAATTTCCAGCGCTTGTCGATGGGAAAATCGATTATCATCAGAGCTCAGGAAAACCTCTGGGCGTTGAGAAAAAACCTATCGCGGTTACCGTGCATAAAATCGGCGATATATTGCTGATTGATCCAACACGGGAGGAAGAGCACTTATGCGAGGCTCGGCTTACGGTCACGTCCATGGAGAATGATGTGCTGTGCGCGCTGCAGAAAGGCGGAGACGGACCCCTTACGGTTGATGAGATCACCGCAATGGTCACTCTCGCAATCGAGAAGGCCAGAGAGCTCAGAAAGCTGATTTGACAAAGTTTATAAATGCTATAGGAACTCTTCGCACTATGGAAAAAGAAATCAAGCTTACAAAGTATGAGAAGGCGCGGATGCTCGGAGCGCGCTCCATGCAGATTGCGATGGGAGCTCCGTTTCTGGTTGAGCTTGACGACGCCGCATTGCAGAAGATCAATTACAATCCGATCGAAATCGCGAAGCTTGAGTACAGCAAGGGCGTGATTCCCTTAACGGTAAAGCGGCCCATGCCTGTACGAAAGAAAAAATAAGAATTCTTTACGAACGGCCTGATGCATTTCGGGCGCTGTGATTATTTCGCCGCGCCGCAAAAGCTCAGGAATGGAATGTTAATAATGCCGGTTCCAATAACGTACATGAGCACTGCCCCGATGATCAACGCAACAAGTGCTATTTGAACGGGATGCAATGAGACAAACGCTCGCTTTCCAAACATATAATCACCTCTTCTGCCTGGCTGCTGTTTTTGAATATTTAAAGGTTTCTATCTCGCCTGCGATCGCTAAGGGATTGCCGGATCGCCAAAGCCCTCGCAGGGATCGCTGTTGAAAACATCCTGGGGCCCTTTCGACTCGCACCACACGCCATCCAGAGCGTCCACACAGCACGTGGACAACCAGCCGCAGGTATCCTCATATTCGCATGCGCCATTATTACACGCTTGAGACGTACACCATACATCAAGACTTCCAAAGATATCTTGGCAGTCAGCATCTGTTTGACAGGAAGATGCACGAACGACAGGTTGCCTCGTTTTTCCCGTCGTAGAGATATTGCACGCGACTAAAACCAAAGCTAACACGGTGAGAATTGCCATAACACGCGTTTTTGTGATCATAGGGGTTCCCAGGTTTATGGATATTTAAACTTTTCTCCGGGCGGCACGTAGTCTGCTCAGTCGCTTCTTATCCCTTCCGTAAAATATCCAGCCCAGCATGACAAGCCCTATGCTGAACACTCCTATCGCGTTCGCTATCGTGACAGGAAAATTACTGATTTCAAGGCCGTACAAAACCCACACAATAGCCCCGATAAACAGAAGTGAGTAGGTTATTATGGAGATATCCTCTGCACTCTTTCTCTTGAATATTTTGTACGCCTGCGGAAGATTAGCAACACCGCTCAGAGTTCCGAAGATTGTTGCGAGCACGGAGAGAAACGTCATAGGGAGTCACGGAGCATCTGCATGATTAGCGTGCACATTAGCGCACCAACGCCACGAGTTTATTATATTCAGCCTTGCCGTACGTTTTTTTATAAGCTGATGCCGCACGCTTGAGAGCCCCTGCGTTGAACTTAACATTCTTGCGCTGCAACTCATTCTTCATGTTCAGGATGCACTGCACAAACTGCGTGACATTGTGCGGTTTTGGAGTTTCGTACATGCGCTCAAAGTCGATGAGCACAGGGCCTTTCGTGCTGATGATCACGTGCTTGAATGGATGGTGCATCTCTTCCTTGTTAAGCTTCAATTGATCTAACGTGTACATTTGCCGTAACACGGCTTTAAGGATATTCAGTACCTGCTGTTTAGACGCGGTTTCAAAAAAGTCATGCATGAACGGGCCCGTAACGAACTCATAGATGAGCTGGCCGTGCTCAAACGCGACGAATTCAGGACCGATTCCGTATTGGTTTAACAGCGGGAGAAACTGCGCCTCATTCGCAATCCTGTTCAATGCATGGCTGCTCGGGTTTTTTACCTTAATCGCAACCTTTTTCCTTCCCAGCAATGCCGTATAGATTACTCCGCGCTTACCCTTCGCAAAATACGCCCGGTTTGTGAGCTTCATACGAACTGCTTCCTGATACGTTCCTTGATTTTAAAGAATGTACTTACTTGCACAAGGAGAAACATGATGAGGACTACACTGGTACTCGGCCAGAGCACCGTTTGCTGAAAGGCATCAGCGAAGACAAAGAAGAGGAGGAATGCTAAGAGGAGCCCAACGAGATAGTCAATGCCCCGGTGCCTCCGCTCAATCTCCGCCCATGCGCGCAGCAGGATGATCGCGAGGATGGGAATATTCACCGCGAACATTAAGAAAAACGGGAAGAACGCCCATACTGTGTAAATGATTACGAGAATGATAATCGCGAAAATGATGAAGAGGGGTTCCATGCGATTTTGCCTGGAAACGGTATATTTAAATGTTGCTGATTTTATAGAGATACAACGACTCAAAATCAAAGCCCTCCTTGTCAATAATTGAGAACGCATATTTTAGCTTTTTAAGCTCTTTTTCAATGACTTTTGGCTGCGAGAACTCGGAGCAGAGGAGTAGTATGTTGCCCTCTTTCTTGAGGAATGGCTTTGCCTGCTTTAAGAATTTGATAATTATCTCATATCCTTTCTTGCCGCCGTCTAAAGAGGGATCAGGGTCATTTGGATCTGAGGGCAGATATGGAGCGTTGAACATGATAAGATCAAACTGGGTTTTTGGGATGTTCTTGAAGAGGTCGCTTTTTATGACCGTAATTCCATTAAGATGTTTTTTGCAATGGTTAAGGGCGACATCCTGGATATCAACGGCATAGACCTTATCCGTGAATTTTCGCGCTTCAACCGCCAAAATCCCAGTACCTGCACCCATGTCGAGGACAGATCCTTTGGCGTAAGCTTTGATATGTTTCTTGATGAGTTCAGAGTCTTCTCTTGGTTCGTAAAGCATTGGGCCTGCAGCGATTCGTTACTATAAAAATGAGAGGGTTTTTTAAATGAAAAAGGACTTGTAATGCCCATGCACACGATACTTGTCGCACCGTCCGAGCCCGATTCAGTTGAGGGGCTCGTCATGATGCTCGCCCAGGCGCACCATGTCATATGCGTGGATGACTCTCTGGACATTGTGGAGGCTTTCAATAGAAGGCATGTTGATATGATGATCCTCGAGCTCTGCGGCGCATACAGAGACATCGCGGCCGATATTTTGTATTTTAGCGACCTAGCGAACGCCGCAACCCCCATTGTTGGCTTAATAGGGCAGGATCCCGAGTTCATGCATGGGCTCGTACACATTGATCTTTTTAAGAGTGAGTTTGGATTAGATCATGTTTTCACAGAGCCATATGATTTTGGAAAGATATACGAGACTGTTGCAAAACGTGTGCGAGCCGCTACTGAACAGCGCGGCAATACTCCTTCACTCTTTCCAGAATTGACTTGAGATAATACTTCTCGATTTTGTCCTCAACGATTTCCAAAAGCGTGAGGTTTTCCGTCATGCGGTATTTGTTCTGAATTGTCTCTATAAGCAAAAGGTCTTTCAGGCGCTTCAGTTGCCTCCTGATGTTTGAGCCTGCGATACCGTGCAATGGGATATTATGCTTCTTTCTGCTCTCAATCACCTTTTTTTCGACGTCTGACGCGGTGACCGCTTTTTTCTCCTTGAGGATAACATACAGAACATCCACGATGACATCCCTTGAGTCGCCCGGCTGCAGCAGGCCAAGGGAGAGGCAGATTTTCTTGACGAGGTCACGGCCGTCTATATTCGCGGGCTTCTCGTACTTTCTCAGGGTAATTTCAGCCAGAGGAGTGTCCTTTGCGTGGTGCATGCGCCAATTTATAGGAACACAGTTTAAATAGTTTGCTGATTTCCACCAGTCTATGACGCTTAAGATGTTGCGCAGGAAAATTGATGCGCTTGATAAAGGGATATGTGAAGCACTCGCGCAGCGCATGCGCTTCATGCCCCTTGTTGCGCGGGAAAAACGCAAGAAAAAGCTTCCTATCAAGGATGTGAAGAGAGAGAACGAAGCGATCAAAGAACGCGTTTGGTGGAGCAGCAAGCGTGGATTGAAGGATGCGAGATTCATCACCCAGATTTTTACTCATATCATGGCAAAGTCGAGGAAGGAGCAGGCTAAATCTTTGACAAGGAAACGATAATCTGCTTTCCCTTCACGTCCAACTCAGCGACGTGCGCATGCTTTTTAATATCCTTGCCGAGCTCAAGCTTTTTCACGCCGCATTTGTCAAGAATAAGCGCCTTGAACGGTTTGATCATTTGCTCCATCTCCTCATCTACCTGGATTCCTAGGTCTATCTCGTCGCGCTTTTCCAATCCGGCCTTCTTTCTCGTCTCCTGAACACGGCGCATGATCTCGCGGGCAAAGCCTTCCGCATCCAATTCCTTCGTTCGGGTTTTGGAAAGGTACACAACACCGAAACGCGATTCTGCTTCCTGAAGATCGGGAGGAATAACCCGCTCTATGAGTACATGCTCGGGCAGGATGTCAACGGGTTTCTTGTCAATTTTCAGCGTGTATTTATGCTCCTTCGCGAGGTGATGCACAATGCTCTCCCCCGACTCCTGCGCGAGGTTTGCTATGATTTTTGGAGCCTGCTCTTTGAACGCGATTCCTAACGGGCCATAATTCGCTTTCACAATGACTTTGACACGCTCTAAGGAAGAAGACACTTTGACGTCCTTGACGTTC